>NZ_JBITTM010000023.1:0-144747 GCF_044541955.1 Kitasatospora sp. NPDC085464 | reverse complement strand
AGCGGCCACCCCCGGAGCCGCCCCCGTCCGTCCACCCCCACCCTCCCGAAAGCCCACCCCCTACCGCCCCTCCGCACTGCCCCGCAAAGCCCGCTCCAGATCCCGCAACGCCTGCCCCACCAACCGCACCCCCGCCCGCACCACGTCCCGCTGAACCCCCGCCGGCGCCCCCGCCAGCCCCTCCTCCAGCCAGGCCTGCGCCGCCCGCACCGCCTCGAACTCCACCGCCTGCCCGGTCAGCAGCGCCGCCGCCGCGAGCGCCGTGGCGAGCCGCAGCTCCTCCGCGTACGCCGCCGTCCCCGGCACCGGATCGGCGTCCGCCACCGGCAGGTGTGCTTCCAGCAGCACCGCCGCCCGCCCGAGCGCTCCGACCGCCGCCACGGCCCGGTCGATCTGGCGCCGGCTCACCCCTTCCAGTCCGGATTCGTGCCGCCCCGGTTCGGCGTCGGCCCGCTGCATCGCCTGGATGAGTTCGGACCGCGCCTCCCGCGAGTCCAGCAGCGCGCTCCGCACGGCTCGCCCCCGCGGCGCCGCCGGGGTCTCGTAGCAGGCGATCACCGCTCCCGCGTACCGCCCGGCGGCGGCGAGCCACTCGGCGAGCCGTTCCCCGAGCCGCGCGGTCTGCCAGGTGGGGAACAGCGCGTACGTGACCAGCGCGATCGATCCGCCGAGCAGCGTGAGCCCGACCCGTTCGACGGCCGTGACCAGCGGGTTCCCTTCCTGCAGCCCGAGCAGGAACACCACGTAGGTGGAGATTCCGACGGTGGTCAGCGCGTACCCGGTCCGGAACGCGAGGTACGCCCCGCCGATGCAGACCACCGCGAGGGCGGCCAGCACCCACTCCCCGGGGTGGGCCAGCTGCACCACCAGCGTGGAGACCGCGACGCCGACGACCGTCCCGGCCAGCCGCGCGACGCCCCGGCTGTAGGTCTGCGCGAAGTCCGGCCGCATCACCATGGCGGCGGTCATCGGCGCCCAGTACCCGTGGTGGAACCCGGCCAGCCGGGCCAGCAGGTAGGCGGCGGTGACCACCCCGGCGAGCCGTACGGCGTGCTGGAAGATCGCCGAACGGGGGTGCAGCTGCCGCCGGACGGTCCGCGCCGCGACGGGCAGCATCCGGCCGATCGTCGGCTTGTGCAGCGCCCCGCCGGCGCCGACCACGGGAGTGGTGATGGTGTCCGCGTCGTTGCGGTCCAGGGTGTCCGCGGCCTTCCGCAGCAGTCCGCCGAGCCGTCGGGCGGAACGCCGGGCGGCGCCCCGCAGCCGTGGTCCCTCGTCGTCCGGCCGGATCAGGGTGAGCGCGGGAGCGGACCGGGGGAGCCGGACGGGGTCGCCGGTGCGGATCGCCCGGGCGAGGGCGTCCATGACTTCGGCGGCGGCGGCCAGCACCTCCCGGGCCCGGTCGCGTTCGGGCCCTTCCCCGGGGGCACCGACCTTGGGGTCGGCGAGCGCGGCGAGGGTGGGCCGGACGCGTTCGGCGAGGCCGCGCAGGCCGCGCAGTTCGGGCGGCCGGTGGCGGTCCTGCCAGGGCGTCACGGCGGAGGCGTGCCGGGCGGTCATGAACGGTTCGGGGTCGACGTGCGCGGTCGGGTCCTGCCGCAACCGGCGTGCGTAGTCGGCGAGTTCGGCGTAGGTGTCGGCGAGGGCGACGCGTTGGGCGGTCCAACTCCCGATCGGCCAGACGGTGATGACGACGGCCTGGACGACCCCGCCGAGGGCGGCGACCAGTCCGTGGCCGAGCGCGGTGACGGTGCTGACCGGCAGTTGGACGACGATCAGCATCACCGAGACCGTGTTGGTCGCGACCACCCCGGCGGTGGGCCCGAGCGCCCAGGACAGCCCGGCGCCGAAGGCCCACACCGCGAGCAGCACCGGGAACAGCCCGTACACCCCCGCGGCCAGGTAGCCGAGGAAGGTGCTGATGCCGAGTCCGACGCCGGCCGCGACGGCGAGGCTGGCGCGGGGCCGGAAGCTGCGCTGGAAGGTGGCCGAGCCGGCGATGAACGCCCCCATCGCGGCCGAGGTGGCGAGCGGGACGCCGCCGAGCGCGAGCGTCGGGAAGAGCACCAGCGCGACGGCGACCGCCCCGCGCACGGCCCGCTTGGGGTCGGTGAGCGCCCGGTCCAGGGTGAGTCCGGTCCGCGCGGTGTCACGAAGTGCGGCGAACCAGGACATACCGACATCCTAGGCTGGCTCCCGCCGGATCAGACCGGTACGGATCCGACGCACGCGCGAGGCCGCCCACAGCAGTGCCCCGGTCGGCAGGAACACCGCGTCCGCGGCGATCATCGCCAGCGAGAACACCGGCAGCCCGAGCACCACAGCGATCCCGATGTGCTCCAGCATCATGACGGCCAGCAGCACGTTCTTGACCCGCCGGTCGAGCAGCGTGAACGGGAAGGCCACCTGCAGGACCACGGTGCCGTACGAGATCAGGAAGACCGGCAGCAGCGCCGAGCCGACCAGCGCGGACAGCCCGGGCCAGGGGGTGAAGTAGTCCAGGTGCACCGGGTAGTAGAGCGCGGTGCCGTCCTGCCAGCGCGAGCCCTGCACCTTGTACCAGCCGGCCGTGGCGTAGATCAGCACCACCTCGACGGCGATCACCAGCATCGCGCAGTTGTGCACCATGGTGGCCAGCGCGTCGAGCACCGCCCGGAGCTCGCCGTCCGGCCGCAGCCGCCCGACGGTCCACCAGACCCCGGCCACCGCCCAGAGTCCCCAGAACAGCGGCGACCAGCCGAGGTGGGGGAAGTCCGGGCTGGTCCAGGTCAGGTTCCCGCCGGCGAAGCCGCCGAACTGGCAGACCGCCAGGACGGCCCCGAGGACGGCCCAGAGCGCCACCCCGCCGGGGCCGTCCCGCCCGGTGCGCCGAGCCCGCCGGACGTCCAGCGACCAGACCTCGGCGCAGCGGGTGAAGACCAGGTAGACCGCCATCAGGTGGACGACGTTGTCGCCGCCGTCGCCGAGGAAGACGTCGCGGTTCTGCAGCGACAGCACCGTCACCATGAAGAGCACGGTGCTCGCCCTGGTCCGCCAGCCCAGCAGCACGCCGAGGGCCGCCAGCACCGCCAGGTGGTAGACCAGTTCGAACCAGGGCCGGCCGCCGAACCAGGGCAGCACGGTGAACGCCCCGTCGTCCCCCAGCAGCCGGTCGGCCAGCTCCATCGACCAGGGGGAGCGGTCGCCGTACAGCACCCGCCGGTTGGGCCACTCGCGCAGCAGGTAGGCGAGCCAGACCAGCCCGAACCCGATCCGCACCGCCGCGGCCTGGTGGCGTCCGAGCACCCGCCCGGTGAAGGCCCCGACGGCCCGTCCGATCAGTTCGGTCGCCCTGGGCCCGCGCGGCGCCGGCGCGTCCGGCCCGGGTACGGGCGGCTGCCCGGCGGCTGCCTGCCGCGGAACGCCGTCCGCCGGCGCCGCGGCGTCCGGCACCGCGGCGTCCGGCACCGCAGCGCCGTCCGGCCGGGGGTCCCGCGCCGACACCCCGTTCATCCGAGCAGTCCCCGGTAGTCCTCGTCCGCGACCGGCCACCACGGCAGCTCCCGCACCTTGGGCTCGGGCGGCGCGGCCTCGCCGCTCCAGGACGGCGGCGGCACGGTCACCGTGGTCACCCGGAACCTGATCTCCAGGATCCGTTCGCCGCCCGCCTCCCGGCCGATCCGCTGCAGCGCGATCCGCTTCAGGTACTGCTCGGCGAGCTTTCCGCGCGCGTTGGCCGGCGTCTCGTCCTGCGGGTTGTGCGAGCCGTCGTAGAAGTCCCAGGCCCGGCGCAGCAGGTTCTGGTCGACGTGGCTGGGCGCCGGGTTGCCCCGTATCGCGGCGATGTCCTGCGCGGTCAGCCCGGTCCAGTCGCGGGTGGTGGTCGCCCCGCCGGGCGCGACGGTCCGCACCTGGGCGTCCAGGCTGACGTTCTGCTGCAGCGGGTTGGGGGCGAACAGCTTCCAGTTCTGCTCGAACTCCGGGTACACGACGCCGTCGACCGCGGTCCGGTACTGCCGGGACAGCGCGTTGGCGGGCGCGACGTGCAGGAACACCGCGGCGAGGAACAGGCCGGTGCCGCCGATCAGGGCCGCCCCGGCGAGGCCGAGGACGAGCTGCGCGGGCTTCGACCAGGCCCTCCCTGCGGCCGGCCGGTCCGTCGTCTCCGTCATGGCCTCCCCAGCCCGGTCGGCGGGCACCCCCGGCCCGGTACCGGCGCGCTCGCGCGCGCCCATCCTGCCCTACCGGGTGCCGGGCGGGAGTTTGCCGACGGGCCCCTTGAAGACGGGCCTAGAGGACGAAGGCGTCCTGGCCGGTGCTGCTCACCATCGGACGGCCGGCGCCCTGCCAGGCGTGCATCCCGCCGTCCACGTTCACCGCGTCCCGGCCCTGCTGGACCAGGTACTGGACGACCTGCGCGGAGCGGCCGCCGACCCGGCAGAGCACGTACAGCTTCTCGTCGGGCAGCTCGCCGAGCCGGGCGATCACCTGGCCCAGCGGGATGTGCAGCGCGCCGTCCACGTGCCCGGCCTCCCACTCGTCCTGCTCGCGCACGTCCAGCAGGGCGGCGTCGGCGGGCACGGCGGCGGCGTCGGCGGTGGGGATCTGCGCGAACATCGTGTGGCTCTCCTGGGCGTGGGAAGGCTGGGGGTGGATCGGGTCCGTGCCATTGTCGCCCACCGGCTGGGAACCGTCGCCGTCCACCGGGCCGGGGCCGCCGAGCAGCCGTTGCAGCTCGGCCTGCCGGTCGGCGGCCTTGGCCAGCAGCTCCTCGGCGAGCTGCTCCAGCAGCCGGTCCGGGTCATGCGGGGCGAGGGCGAGCAGCTGGCCCATCGGGGTCAGCTCCAGCCGGACCTGCTCGGTGGCGGTCTCGGCGATCTTGGCGGTCAGCCAGTCCAGCCGGCGGCGCAGCCAGTCCGACCGGTCGGGGGCGTCGACGGCGGGGGCGGCCTCGGGCGCGGTGGACCACTCGGCGGCCAGGCCCTCCAGTGCGGCGGCGTCGCCGAACGCGTAGGCCTCGTTGACCCTGACCAGGAAGGCGGCCCGGCGCTGCTGCTCGGCCGGGTCGGTGGTCAGGTCGGGGTGGGCGCGGCGGACCAGCTCGCGGTAGATCCGCTGGGCCTCCCTGCCGGGCCGCACCCGGGTCGGCGCGGCGGGCGGCGGCGGGGCCGCCTCCTCCCCCCGGCCGGACTGCTCCCGCTGCTCCTGGACGGAGTCGAACAGCGCGTCCAGGTCGGGCAGTTCTTCGACCTGCTGCCGTGCCTCGGCGGCCCGGCGCAGGTCCTCGGGCCGGCCGGTGCGGGCCGCGACCGCCTCGGCGACCAGTGCGTCCAGCTCGTCCAACCGGGCGTAGAGCGGGCCGAGCAGCTGGTGGTGGATCAGGGCGAAGTTGTCGATCTCGACCCGCAGCGTCTGCACGTCCACGTCCATGCTGAGCCAGGCGAGCTCGGCGGCGGCGACCCGCTCCTCCAGCTCCTGCTGCTCCGGGTCCGTCCAGCGGGCGGGGCTCTGCGCGCTCACTTCTCGCCTCTGTCTCGTCCGGGCGGCTGCGTCCTGTGGGGCCGCCGCGCGGGCGGTCCGGCCTGCCACCCTACCGCCGCGCGCGAAAGCCCCGTCCGGGTGAACCGGGGGTACGGACCGGCGCGCGACACGCGACACGCAACCGATACTGAGGAATCTCCCCGTTTCGGTATCAAGCCCGGCCCGGTCCGTGCTTCGCTGGTATCCGCAGCGTGCCTTCCTCCGGAGAGACGGCCGCCTCCAGGCGTGGCGGCCAGGCGGGAGCAGACCGAATCCATGGTGGCCGAGTCCAACTCCACACCGCGTCCGGCGGCCGACGGAACCGAACCGGGCGACCACCCGACGGGCGTGGCCGCCCTGCTGCGGCTCGCCCTCGTCCAGGTCGACCGGTCCGGCCGGATCGCGCAGTGGGGCCGGGCCGCCGAGGAGCTGTTCGGGCACCGCGCCGACGTCGCCCACGACCGCCCGGCCTCCGGCCTGCTGCCCGCGGTGGAGTCGCGGGCGCTCGGCCGGTGCTCCGTCCGCCGCGCCTGCGACGCCTTCGACACCCTCGCCGAGCTGACCGCGGCCGGCCGCCCCTGGGCCGGCCGGCTGACCGTCACCGACCGCGAGGAGCACCAGCGCGACGTGCTCTGGTGGGCCTACCCGCTGCCCGGCCCGGCCGGCGGGCTGCTCGCCCTGGCCGCCGACGCCCGCCCGCTGCGCACCGCCGGCCCCCGGCTGGCGCTCGGCGAGCGGCTGCTGCCGTTCGCCGCCGCCCCCGCCGCCCGGGGCGGCTTCCACGGGCTGGCCGCCACCCTCACCGCGCCCACCGACCGGGTGCCCGAGCCGCTGGCCCGGCTGCTGCCCGCCGCCCACCGCCCGGCGATGCTGACCGCGATCGGGCTCGGTGGGCTGCCCGCCCTGCGGCTGGACGCGGTCACCGTGCTCCCGGTGCTGCCCGCCGACGCGCAGACCGGGACGGCGCACGCGGCCGCCGGCCTGGGCCGCCGCTACCCGACGCCGCAGCAGCGCGCCGCCCGGGTCGGCCCGCCGCCGCAGCCCGAGCAGACCTCGCCCGGCCGCCGTCCGACCGCTCAGCTCCCGGCCCAGCGCGACACCACCCCGCGCGAGGCCGCCGACCTGTCCGTCCCCCAGCCCGTCGCCCAGCCCGTCGCCGCCGTCAGCGGCGCCGCCGCAGGCGGCGGCCCGTCCGTGCCTCCCCCGGCCTCCGGCCGGGAGGTGCCCCCACCCACGGGAGGAGGAGCCACCATCGACCGAGCCGCCGTCGAGTCGTCCGCCACGGACCACCCGACGCTCCGCGCCGACCAGGCCCCGCCCGCCGCCGTGCCCGTCCCGGTCCCCGCGCCCGCGAGCGCCGAGGGCCCGCCCTCCGGACGGCTCGGCCCGTTCCTCACCAACGGCCAGGCCGGCGAGCAGCTGGCGCTGCTGAACGAGGTCGGCGGCAAGGTCGGCACCACCCTGGACCTCGGCTTCACCGCGCACGAGCTGTGCCAGGTGCTGGTCCCCCGGGTCGCCGACTTCGCCTGCGTGGACCTGGTGGACGGGCTGATCTCGGACTCCGAGCTGCCGGTCGCCCGCCCGGACGACGACACCATGCTGCGCCGGGTCGCCCTGGTCTACAACCAGACCGGCGGTGCCTGGGACCACGTGCTCACCGAGGGCTCGCTGGTCAGCATGCCCCGCCGCACCCCGCCCGGGATGGCCCTGCAGCTGAACCAGCCCGTGCTGGTCCCGGTGGTCAGCGCCGACGTCGCGGTCGACTACGCGATCGCGCTCGGCGGCGCCCGGCTGGCCCCGGTGGTCTCCGGCCGCTCGATGCTGGTCGTCCCGCTCTCCGCCCGGGGCACCGTGCTGGGCATCCTCAAGCTGCTCCGGCTGCCCGACCGCGCCCCCTTCGACGAGAGCGACGCCGCGACCCTCAAGGAACTGGCCGTCCGCGCCGCGCTGTCGCTGGACAACGCCCGGCTGCACCGCGCCGAGGCGAGGGTCGCCACCACCCTGCAGCGCTCGATGATCCCGACCCGCCCGCCGCAGATCCCGGGGGTGCAGATCGCCCACCGCTACCTGCCCGGCGACCCCAAGGCCGAGGTCGGCGGCGACTGGTTCGACGCGATCCAGCTGCCCGGCAGCCGGGTCGCCCTGGTGGTCGGCGACGTGATGGGCCACGGCATCCACTCGGCCGCCGCGATGGGCCGCTTCCGCACCGCCATGCAGACCCTCGCCGCCCTGGACCTGCCGCCCGGCCAGCTGCTGCGCCATCTGGACAACCTGGCCCACAAGCTCGGCGACGACCACCTCGCGACCTGCCTGTACGCGGTCTACGACCCGATCAACCGGACCTGCGAGCTCGCCAGCGCCGGCCACGTCCCGCCCGTCCTGGTACACCCGGACGGCACCGGCGAGCTGCTGGAGATCCCGGCCGGCGCGCCGATCGGCGTCGGCGGGGTGCCGTTCGTCGCCAAGACCATCGACGTCTCGGACGGCTCGATGCTGGTGCTGTGCACCGACGGCCTGGTCGAGGTCCGGGGCGGGGACATAGGAGCGGGCCTCGCCGCGCTCTGCGGCAACCTGATCGACCCGCAGCAGAGCCCCGAGCAGGCCTGCGACGAGGTGCTGCGCCGCCTGCACACGGACGACCGCAAGGACGACGTGGCGCTGCTGGTGGCCCGCTTCGACGGGGTCGCCCCGTCCGAGGTGGCCACCTGGGACCTCACGGTGGACCAGCGCGAGGTCCGCCGCGCCCGCTCGCTGGTCCGCGAGAAGCTGGCCGGATGGCACCTGGAGGCCCTCAGCGACACCACCGAGCTGCTGGTCAGCGAGCTGGTGACGAACGCCGTGCGGGTCGCCCGGGACCGCGTCCAGCTGCAGCTGATCCGGGTGGACAAGCTGCTGGTCGAGGTCAGCGACGACAACCACAACCTGCCCTCGCTGGAGCCGGCCGAGCAGCTCGGCGAGACCGGCCGCGGCCTCACCCTGGTGACCAAGCTCGCCGAACGCTGGGGCACCGCCCGCAAGGCCGTCGGCAAGGTCGTCTGGTTCGAACTGCCCCTCCCGCACGCCTGACGGCCGCGTACGGGTGTCCGTACGCGGCCGTCAGGGGTGGACGGTTGTCCGTCAGGGGATGAGCGCCCCGGCCGGCCGGCGCCGCCGGGCCTCCACCGCGACCTCCCGCGAGGCGGCCGTGGCCACCGAGGTGGCGGCGCCGACCCCGGCCAGCACCCGCGGCCAGAAGTCCCCGAAGACCTCGACGGAGACGGCGATCAGCAGCGCGGTGATCACCGCGACCACGTGCTCCAGGCCCGCGAGGTTCGGCAGCACGACCGCCTCGCCGACCATCACGGCCACCACCAGGCAGGCGGTGAACCAGGCCCGGCACCGGAACGCGATGCAGATCGCCAGTGCCACCACCGCGGCCGACGGCCCGGTGTCCCGCACGTAGGCGACCCACTTCGGGAAGCCGAACAGGTGGTGCGGCCCGATCGCGACGCCCACCCGGGCGAAGAGCGTGCCCGCCAGTGTGCAGGTGTAGGCGACCACCAGGGTCATCCGCCGGCCGAGCACGATCTCGGCGATCGCGAAGACCACGAACACCTGGGCCAGCGCCCCCCAGACCGGCAGGTCCAGCGCCGGGACGTACAGCGACAGCGGGGTCCGCAGCAGCGAGACGTCCAGCGGCAGCGCCGCCCGCACCACCCCGATCCGGTTGACGAAGTGCTCACCGCCCGGCAGGTGCTGGACGATGCTGAACAGCAGGATCAGAAACGTCGCCAGCGTGGCCAACGGAACCGCTGCGAACTTCTTTCGCACCACCGTGTTCCGCACCGTCACGAACAACGTTCCCCACTCGGCGACAGCGGCCGTTCCGGCTAGCGCCAGCGGCCCCTTTCGCACGCCCCCCGCGTGGGTCCTGAAAATCACAGCCGTTTCTCCGAATCCCCGAACTCTCGTCTAGTCCAACATTAGAAGCCTCTTAACAAAGGCACATCGGCACGGATGGGGATAAGGGTCATCCTCAGGGGGGAGACTCGTCCCCCCTCCGGACCCCCATTCGACCGACCGGCCCCCTCCGCCCCCCGACGGAGGGCTACCCCTTCCCGTCCCGGGCCGCCACCGGCTCCCGGGGCGCCGCCACGGCGGTTCCGGCGTGCCGGCGTCGGAACAGGGCGGGCAGGCTCGGCGCGACGATGAAGCCCTCGGCGCGCGCGCTGGCGATGCCGATCCGCGGAATCTCGCTGCTCTTCTCGAACAGCAGGTAGCGCGGCTCCCAGATCGGCCGGTACTTGGCATTCGCCCGGTACAGCGACTCGATCTGCCACCAGCGCGAGAAGAAACCCAGGACGGAACGCCACAGCCGCAGCACCGGTCCGGCCCCCAGCCGCGAACCGCGCTCGAAAACCGAGCGGAACATCGCGAAGTTCAGCGACACCCGCTTCAGCCCGACCTCGTCGGCGCGCTGCAGCAGCTCGATCACCATGAACTCCATCAGGCCGTTCTCGGTGTCCCGGGCCCGGCGCATCAGGTCCAGCGAGAGCCCGTCCGGTCCCCACGGGACGAAGCTCAGCAGCGCCTTGAGCTCGCCCTCGCCGTCGCTGCACTCCAGCATCACGCAGCGGCCGTCGCCCGGGTCGCCGAGCCGGCCGAGCGCCATCGAGAAGCCGCGCTCGGTCGCCCCGTCGCGCCACTCGTCGGCCTTGGCCACCAGCGCGGCCATCTCCGCCTCCGCGATGTCCTCGTGGCGGCGGATCCGCACCGTGTACCCGGCCCGCTTGACCCGGTTGTACGCCTGCCGGACCACCCGCATCGCGCGGCCGTCCAGCGAGAACTCGTCCAGCTCGACGATCGCCTCGTCACCCAGCTCCAGCGCGTCCAGCCCGTGCCGGGCGTAGATCACCCCGGCCTCCTCGGAGGCGCCCATCACGGCCGGCGCCCAGGCGTGCTCGCGGGCTTCGGCCAGCCAGGCGTCGATCGCACCGGGCCAGGCCTCCGGGTCGCCGATCGGGTCGCCCGAGGCGAGCGAGACGCCGCCGACCACCCGGTAGGTGACCGCCGCCTTGCCGCTGGGGGAGAAGATCACCGCCTTGTCCCGGCGCAGCGCGAAGTAGCCGAGCGAGTCCCGCTCGCCCTGCTTCTCCAGCAGCCCGCGCAGCTTCGCCTCGTCCTCCGCGGTCAGCAGCTCGGTGCCCCGCGGGCTGCGGAAGGCCACGTACAGCACCAGCAGGAAGAGCACCCCGCCCATCGCGTTGATCGCGGCGTTCACCCAGGTCGGCGCGGCGATCACCGAGCGCAGGTGCTCGGACGGCGTGATGGTGATCATCCGTCCGACCGAGTACCGGAAGAGGTCCCAGAAACCCGCGCCGGACAGCTCGTTGGTCGCCCAGACCAACAGCGAACCGGCCAGGCCGCCGAACAGCAGCCCGCCGACGAAGGTGGCCGCCGCGGTCTTCGGGTTGGAGCTGTCCCCCTTGGACGTGAACTCCTTGCGCCCGACCAGCAGGGCCAGCACGAACAGGCAGGTCAGGATCGTGGAGAAGTAGTTGAGCGGATGCGCGTGGAAACGCTCGTCCGGAAGTGCCATGAGCGCCAGGTAGAGCAGCGCGAAGAGCCCGCCGAGCGCCGCGTTGAAGATCCACGCGGCCCGCTTCCGCCGCCGCATCGCGATGGCGAGGAACACCGACAGCACCGCGCTGGCCAGGCCCGAGGTCATCAGGTACGGGGTGAAGTACTCACCCTCGTTGTGCTCGCTGACCTGGTTGCGGAAGGGCACCAGCAGCACCGTCGCCACGTTCAGCAGCGCGATCAGGCGCAGGTACCAGACGGAGGCGACGGCGGCCCTCGGGCGCCAGCGGTCGAGCACACCGACGGGCCGGGGCCCGGGGGAGGTGGCGGACGGCTCCGACTTCACAGTGGACGACACAGCTCAATTCCAAACGATCAGATGGTGGGGCGCATCCGCGTACGGCCCGGCGCCGGGCGCCCGCACGGGCCCGACGGACTGACCGGCGACACCCGTCCGACCGTCCGCCCAGGTGGGGGGAGCGGGCCGGAAAGGGTCAGCCAACTCCATGGTTCCCCACGAAGCCTGAGAATTACGTGAACCGGGTAGCGGATTCCCACCCCCGCCGAACGGCGGGGGTCGCCATCCCCCACACGTTCGGCGCCCCGACCCCGCTACCCCTACCCTCGGAAACGACCCACGCGGACCGCCCCCCACCCGGCCGCCCGAACCGAGGAGGCACCATCACCACCACCCGCGTGCTGATCGTCGACGACGAGATCCTGGTCCGTTCCGGCCTCGGCCTGATCGTCGGCTCCGCCCCCGACCTTGAGGTGGTCGGCGACTGCTCCGGGGGCCAGGCCGAGGAGCACGTCCAGCGGCTGCGCCCGCACGTGGTGCTGCTCGACATCCGGATGCCCGACCTCGACGGCATCTCGGTGCTGCGCCGCCTGCGCGCCCAGCCCGACCCGCCCGCCGTGGCGATGCTCACCACCTTCGACACCGACGAGTTCATCGGCACCGCGCTGCGGGGCGGCGCCGCCGGCTTCCTCCTCAAGGACACCGCCCCCGAGCAGCTGGTGCACGCCGTCCGGGTGCTCGCGGCCGGCGGCAACATCCTCTCCCCGACCGTCACCCGCACGGTGATCGGCGGCTACGTGGACGGCGGCGGCCCGGACGCCGAGGCGACCGCGCTCGCCCGCACCCTCACCAGCCGGGAGCTCGACGTCCTCGCGCTGCTCGGCGAGGGCCTGTCCAACGCCGAGATCGCCGACCGCCTCTTCCTCGGCACCGGCACCGTCAAGGACCACATCAGCGCGATCCTCGGCAAGCTCGGCGCCGCGAACCGGGTGCAGGCCGCCGTCCTCGCCCACCGGGCCGGCCTGGTCCGGCCCAAGCCCGGCGACGGGGCATGACGACCGCCGACCCGCTGCCGTCCCGACGGCTCCCGGCCTGGTGCACCGCGCCCTGGCTGATGCTGCTGCTGCCCGTCCTGTACTCCCTGCTGGACGCGGCCCTGGTGGCCCGCGACACCACCTGGTGGCAGCTGACCCTCTCCACCGTGGCCGCCCTCGCACTGTTCTGGCGCCGCCGCTTCCCGGTCACGGTGCTGCTGCTCACCATGCCCGGCAGTTGGGTGGAGGAGATCTGGCTGGCCCCGATCACCGCCGTCTACACGGTGGCCGCCGAGCGCCCCCGCCCGCGGATCGTGGTCGCCTGCGGCGTCCTCTTCGCCCTGGTCGAGTTCTTCCACTGGCCGCTGCCCGCCGACGTCTTCGACCTGAGCCGGGCCACCGCCCTCGACGCCATCCAGGCCGTGATGCTGGCCGCCGGCCCGGCCGCCACCGGGCTGCTCGCCCGCACCCGCCGCGAGCTGGCCGCCCGGCTGGACGAGCTGACCCGCGGCCAGGAGCGGGAGAGCCGGCTGCTGGCCGAGCGGGTGCTGATCACCGAACGCGGCCGGCTCGCCCGGGAGATGCACGACGTGGTCTCGCACCAGGTCAGCCTGATCAGCATCCAGGCCGGTGCGCTCCAGGTCAGCACCACCGACCCGGCCGCCGTGACCACCGCCCGCACCATCCGCGAGCTGTCCGTCCGGACCCTGGACGAGCTGCGCCAGATGGTCGGGGTGCTGCGCGGCACCGGCGGCGTGCCGGACGCCCCGCTGGCCCCGCAGCCCCGGCTGGCCGACCTGCCCCGGCTGATCGAGGAGAGCGGCCTGGCCGCCGACGCCGAGCTCAACCCCGGCGACCGCCCCTGGCCGGAGGCGGTGCAGCGGGCCGCCTACCGCACCGTGCAGGAGGCGCTCACCAACATCACCAAGTACGCCCCGGAGGCGGCGGTGCACGTGAAGGTCCGGGCGAAGGGCCGTCGGCTGCGGGTCGAGGTCCGCAACGACGCCCCGGCGGTGCACCCGGCCGAGACCCTCCCCGGCGGCGGCCACGGCCTGGTCGGCCTGCGCGAGCGCGCCCAGTTGCTGGGCGGCACCCTCACCGCCGGCCCCACCCACGACGGCGGCTTCGAGGTCCGCGCCGAGCTGCCCGCCACCCGCTCCTGAACCGAAGCGCCCGGCCGGGCCGGAACGATCCGACGAAGCCGGGGAAACGAGAAAGCCCCGCAGATCCGTAGATCTGCGGGGCTTCGCTGTGCGCGAGGGGGGAGTTGAACCCCCACGCCCTTTCGGGCACTGGAACCTGAATCCAGCGCGTCTGCCTATTCCGCCACCCGCGCATGGGTGTTGTCCTCATTGCCGACCGATCTTCCGAACCGCTCGGTACCATGAGGACTTCGCGCTTCTTCGTTCCGGCCTCCCTTTCGGGGCGGCCCTTCCGACGTGGAAAACATTAGCACGACCCGGAGGGCTGCTCCGAATCGGTTCTCCGGCGAGACCGACCGCATCCGAACGGGTGCCCGACGAACGCGTGCCCGAGGGACGGGCGGCGGCTCCGACCGGCACACCTGGCGTGCCGTACCCGGAATGCGTCACCCTGTGTGTCCGAGCCCACCCCCGGGCACCACACGGTCCGGGAACCGTACGGAAGGGCCCGGCGTGGATACGATCAGTACGGAAGTACCGCAAGTAGGCACGACCGGTTCCCCGGCGGGATCCGGCCGGCAGGCAGGCGAACGAACCCTGGAAGGGGGTGCCCCATGGGAGTGCTGAAGAAGTTCGAGCAGCGACTTGAGGGTCTCGTCAACGGCACCTTCGCCAAGGTGTTCAAGTCCGAGGTCCAGCCCGTGGAGATCGCCGGAGCGCTGCAGCGCGAGTGCGACAACAACGCGAGCATCTGGAACCGCGACCGCACCGTCGTGCCGAACGACTTCATCGTCGAGCTGAGCCCGCACGACCACGAGCGCCTCAGCCCCTACTCCGGACAGCTCGGCACCGAGCTGGCCGGGATGGTCCGCGAGTACGCGGAGGCCCAGCGGTACACCTTCATGGGCCCGCTCCAGGTGAACCTGGAGAAGGCCGACGACCTCGACACCGGCCTGTACCGGGTCCGCAGCCGCACCCTCGCCGCCGAGGAGCCCCAGCAGTACGCCCCGCAGCCGCAGCAGCCCGGCTACGAGCGCCCGCCGGCCGCCCCGGCCCCCGGCGCTCCCTGGCAGCAGCCCGGCGCCGGGCAGTACGGCGCGCCCCCGCCGCCGGCGGCGCCCCCCGCGATGCCCCCGGGCCCCCCCGCGCCCGCCGGCGGCAACGTCCGCAACCTCCCCGGCGCCGGCCACGGCGGTGCCTCGGTCCGCCGCTGGATCGAGGTGAACGGCTCCCGCCACCAGATCACCGGCTCCGCCTGCGTGCTCGGCCGCTCGACCGAGGCCGACGTGCGGATCGACGACCCCGGGGTCTCCCGCAAGCACGCCGAGATCCGGCCCGGCAGCCCTTCGATGGTGCTCGACCTGGGGTCCACCAACGGCATCGTGGTGGACGGACAGCACACCCAGCGCGCTACGCTCCGCGACGGATCCCGAATCGTCGTGGGCTCCACCACCATCGTCTACCGGCAGGTCGAAGGGTAGTGTCCGAATTGTTCGCTCGCCTCGCTCACCGACTGGCGGGACGGTCATGTCAGAACTGACCCTCACGGTCATGCGGCTGGGCTTCCTGGCCGTGCTGTGGCTGTTCGTCATCGTCGCGATCCAGGTGATCCGCAGCGACCTCTTCGGCACCAAGGTGAACCCGCGCTCCTCCCGTCGCGGTGCGTCCGCCACGGCGGGCAGCGCCGCGACCACCCAGGCCGCGGGTCGTCCCACGCCTCCCCCCGCCGGAGCGGCCGCCACGGCCACCGCGGCGCCCACTGCGGCGGCCCAGACCCAGCCCGGCGGCGGACGCCGTCGCGGCGCCCCGACCCAGCTGGTCGTGGTCCAGGGCTCGCTGGCCGGCACCACCGTCGCGCTGCAGGGCCAGACCATCACGCTCGGCCGCGCGCACGACTCCACCATCGTGCTGGACGACGACTACGCGTCCTCCCGGCATGCCAGGATCTATCCGGATCAGACTGGGCAGTGGACGGTCGAGGATCTAGGCTCCACCAACGGCACCTATCTGGACCGGCAGCGCCTGACCGCGCCCACCCCGCTCCAGCCGGGCATGCCGATCCGTATCGGCAGGACCGTCATCGAACTGCGGAAGTAGTAGCGCATGAGGGACAGCATCCCGTCCATGACCCAGAGGGGGGCACAGGTCGCATGACCCTGGTGCTGCGCTTCGCCGCCGGCTCCCACAAGGGACTGATCCGGGAGGGGAACGAGGACTCCGGCTACGCCGGGCCGCGGCTGCTGGCCGTGGCCGACGGCATGGGCGGCGCCGCGGCCGGCGAGGTCGCTTCCTCCGAGGTGCTCGGCTCGATCGTCCGGCTGGACGAGGACGTGCCGGGCGCCGACCTGCTGACCCTGCTGGGCGACGCCGTCCAGGGCGCCAACGACCGGCTCCGGCAGATGGTCGAGGAGGACCCGCAGCTCGAAGGCATGGGCTGCACGCTGACCGCCATGCTCTGGACGGGCCAGCGGATGGGCCTGGTGCACGTCGGCGACTCCCGCGCCTACCTGCTGCGCGACGGTTCGCTGGTGCAGATCACCCAGGACCACACCTGGGTGCAGCGCCTGGTCGACGAGGGCCGGATCACGCCCGAGGAGGCCGAGACCCACCCGCAGCGCTCGCTGCTGATGCGGGCGCTGGACGGCCGCGGCCAGGTCGAGCCCGACCTGTCGATCCGCGAGGTCCGGGCCGGCGACCGCTACCTGATCTGCTCCGACGGCCTCTCCGGCCCGGTCAGCCACCAGACCCTCCAGGACACCCTCGGCAGCTACTACTCGCCCGAGCAGACCGTGCAGGAGCTGATCCAGCTCGCGCTGCGCGGCGGCGGTCCGGACAACATCACCTGCATCGTGGCGGACGTCATCGACGTCGGCGCCACGGACACCATGAGCGGCCAGTTCAACGACGTCCCGGTGGTGGTCGGCGCGGTCGCCGACGCCCCGCCGTCCTCGGCCGCCGCCGACCGCTCGATCGCGGACACCCCGGCCGGCCGCGCGGCGGGCCTCGGCCGCGGCCCGCAGGGCGCCTTCGGCCCCGCCGAGGGCTACGAGGCCGGCTACGACCCCGCCACGGGCGGCTTCGGCCCCGCCGAGGGCTACGAGGGCGGTTACGGCTACGGCTCCGCCGAGCCCTCGGTGTACGGCACCGAGGACTTCGACGAGGAGCCGCCCCGCAAGCGCAAGCGCAAGGGCCTGACGATCTCGGTGGCCGTCCTGGTCACGCTCGGCCTACTCGGCGGCGCCGGCTACTTCGGCTACCAGTGGACGCAGGACCAGTACTACGTCGGCGAGGACGGCGACCACGTCGCCGTCTACCAGGGCATCAACCAGAACCTGGCCGGCCTGAGCCTGTCCTCGGTGCGCGACTCGTACAGCGGCATCCAGCTCAAGTGGCTGCCGCAGGACCAGCGCGCCCACCTGAACAAGACGATCTCGGTGAGCAGCCTGAAGGACGCCCAGTCGACCGTCCAGGAGCTCGACGGCTGGGTCCAGCTCTGCCAGAAGGCCGCCAAGGCGGCGGCCCCGGCGACGCAGGCCACCCAGGCCGCGTTCCTGACGACCACGCCCACCCCGACCGAGAAGAACCGCGGCCCCGCCGCGGCGGCCCCGAGCGCCGCCCCGTCGACCACGCCCACCCCGACCGCACCGGCACCGACCGCACCGAGCACGACCGCCCCGACACCGAACGCCACCACACCGGCGGCCGGCGCCCAGGGCGACCCGAACCAGTTGACCGAAGACGAACTCAGCCGGGCCAACGCCTGCCCGAAGCAGTGACGTCCGTGATCCGACATAGGACCGCCCCGCGCGGGCTTGCCGGCCGTCAGGGAGCGGTCACCACGTGAGCAGCTACGACCTGAGCGAAGACACCGGCCGGTCCGGCCGACGCAGGGCAACGGCCGAACGGGCCGTCCCGCGCCGACGGGCCAACACCACCATCTCCCCGCAGGAGGCCCCGAACCGGCGCAACACCGAGCTGGCCCTGCTGCTCTTTGCGGTGCTGGTGCCGGTCCTCGCGTACGCCAACGTCGGCCTCGCGATGGACTCCAAGCTGCCCGCGGGCATGCTCGGCTACGGCCTCGGCATGGGCGCCCTGGCGCTGGTCGCGCACCTGCTGGTGCGCCGCTTCGCGCCGTACGCGGACCCGCTGATGCTGCCGATCGCCACCCTGCTGAACGGGCTCGGGGTGGTGATGATCTGGCGGCTGGACAAGGCGGGCAAGCTGCTCAGGGGCAACTACCCCGCGGCCGAGAACCAGCTGATGTGGTCGGGCCTCGGGATCGCCGGATTCATCGCGGTGATGGTCCTCCTCAAGGACCACCGGGTGCTCCAGCGCTACACCTACATCTCGATGGTGGTGGCCCTGGTCCTGCTCGCCGCGCCGGCCTTCTTCCCGTCCCGGGAGGAGGACTTCGGCGCCAAGATCTGGATCCGGATGGGCAGCTTCTCCATCCAGCCCGGCGAGTTCGCCAAGATCATCCTGACCGTCTTCTTCGCCGGTTACCTGATGGTCAAGCGGGACGCCCTGGCCCTGGCCAGCCGCCGTTTCATGGGCCTGTACCTGCCGCGCGGCCGCGACCTCGGCCCGATCGTCGTGATCTGGCTGCTCAGCCTGCTGATCCTGATCTTCGAGAACGACCTGGGCACGTCGTTCCTGTTCTTCGGCCTGTTCGTGGTGATGCTCTACGTCGCCACCGAGCGGACCAGCTGGATCCTGTTCGGCCTGCTGATGTCGATCGGCGGCGCGGTCGCGGTCGCCTCGACCGCCGACCACGTGAAGGTCCGCATCAACGCCTGGCTCGACCCGATGGCCGCCTTCGCGCCGCACCCGCCGAAGGGCGCCACCGAGCAGATCGGCCAGTCGCTGATGGCCCTCGGCTCCGGCGGGGTCACCGGCTCCGGCCTCGGCCAGGGCCGCTCGTGGCTGATCGCCTTCGCCGCCAAGAGCGACTTCATCCTGGGCTCCTTCGGCGAGGAGCTCGGGCTTACCGGCCTGATGGCGATCTTCCTGCTGTACGCACTGCTGGTCCAGCGCGGCCTGCGCACCGCGATAGCCGCCCGCGACCCCTTCGGCAAGCTGTTCGCCGTCGGCCTGGCCTCGGCGATGGCGATCCAGGTGTTCGTCGTGGCCGGCGGTGTGACCGGGCTGATCCCGCTGACCGGTATGACCATGCCGTTCCTCGCCCAGGGCGGTTCGTCCGTCGTCGCCAACTGGGCACTCGTGGCGATCCTGCTGAAGATCAGCGACAGCGCCCGCCGCCCCGGGGCCGAACCGGCCCCGGCCACCGAGGGCCAGGGAGGACCCGCCCGATGAACAAGCCGATCCGCCGGGTCTCGATCTTCTGCCTCGTGCTGATCCTGGCCCTGATGGTGCGCACCAACTGGGTGCAGGGGGTCCAGGCCGACTCCTGGGCGAACAACAAGAACAACAAGCGCCAGCTGTACGACCGCTACGCCCACCCGCGCGGCAACATCATCGTCAGCGGCCAGCCGGTCACGAAGTCCGACTTCGTCAACGGCCTGCGCTACAAGTACCAGCGCTCCTGGGTCGACGGCCCGATGTACGCGCCGGTGACCGGCTACTCCTCCCAGGTCTTCGGCTCCAGCCAGCTGGAGAACCTGGAGGACGGCGTCCTCTCCGGGACCGACGACCGGCTGTTCTTCCGCAACACCCTGGACATGCTGACCGGCGAGCAGAAGCGCGGCGGCGACGTCGTCACCACCATCGACGCCAAGGTCCAGAAGGCCGCCTACGACGGTCTGGGCGGCAAGAAGGGCGCGGCGGTCGCGATCGACCCGAAGACCGGCGCGATCCTGGCGCTGGTCTCCACCCCGTCCTACGACCCGGGCACCTTCTCCGGGAGCGGCACGACCGACTCCAAGGCCTGGACGGACCTCAACGCGGACCCGAACAAGCCGATGCTCAACCGGGCGCTGAAGGAGACCTATCCGCCCGGCTCGACCTTCAAGCTGGTCACCGCGACCGCGGCGTTCGAGAACGGCCTCTACCAGAACGTCGACGACGCCACGTCGACCCCGGAGCCGTACACCCTGCCCAACACCAGCACGCAGCTGAAGAACGAGAGCCCGAACGAGCGCTGCGAGAACGCCACCGTGAAGTCCGGGATGGACCAGTCCTGCAACACGGTGTTCGCCAAGATGGGCGCGGACCTCGGCAAGGAGAAGATGCGGGCGCAGGCCGAGAAGTTCGGCTTCAACAGCACCGTCGACACCCCGGTCCGCTCCGAGAAGAGCATCTTCCCGGACAGCCCCAGCCTGGACGGCACCGCGCAGGACTCGATCGGCCAGCACGACACCCGCGCCACCCCGCTCCAGATGGCCATGGTCTCCGCCGCGATCGCCAACAACGGCAGCCTGATGCAGCCGTACCTGGTCGACCAGGAGCGCTCGGCCTCGCTGACCACCATCTCCAAGCACACCGAGAAGCAGTTCTCCCAGGCGATGAGCCCGACCACCGCGGCGAAGATGCAGGACCTGATGGTCTCGGTGGTCGAGAACGGCACCGGCACCAACGCCAAGATCCCCGGGATCCAGGTCGGCGGCAAGACCGGCACCGCGCAGCACGGCGAGGACAACGCCGGACTGCCCTTCGCCTGGTTCACCTCCTGGGCCAAGGCCTCGGACGGCCGGTCGGTCGCGGTCGCGGTGGTCGTCGAGGACGGCTCGCAGAACCGCGACGGCATCAGCGGCGGCCGGCTCGCGGCCCCGATCGCCAAGGCGGTGATGCAGGCCGCACTCGGCAAGTAGGGGGCCGGTCCGGAGTGAGGGGAATGTCACGATCGACACCCCCCTGCGGATACCGGTCTGATATCGGCCGACGGCTGACTCCGGTCCGATGGGGTGCGACCGGTAGCGTATCCGCCAGCAGCGGGTGTGCCCGTTGCCGCCCGCGAGGCACCGCACGGCCCGGCCGGAGAAACCGGTCGCGGACCACGCGGCGTCACCCAGAGCGTGCGGGGACACCTACGTCACAACCTCACCGGCGGGTGAGGGAGAGGGTCGGAACTATGGAAGAGCCTCGTCGCCTAGGCGGCAGGTACGAGCTGGGCGGCGTCCTCGGACGCGGCGGCATGGCCGAGGTCTACCTCGCCCATGACACCCGGCTCGGCCGTTCCGTCGCCGTGAAGACGCTCCGGGCCGACATGGCCCGGGATCCGTCGTTCCAGGCCCGCTTCCGCCGTGAGGCGCAGTCGGCGGCGTCCCTGAACCACCCTGCGATCGTCGCCGTGTACGACACCGGCGAGGACTACATCGACGGCATCTCCATCCCGTACATCGTGATGGAGTACGTCGAGGGGTCGACGCTGCGCGAGCTGCTGCACTCCGGCCGCCGGCTGCTGCCGGAGCGCGCGCTGGAGATGACCATCGGCATCCTCCAGGCCCTGGAGTACTCGCACCGGGCCGGCATCGTGCACCGCGACATCAAGCCCGCCAACGTGATGCTGACCCGGCAGGGCAACGTCAAGGTGATGGACTTCGGCATCGCCCGTGCGATGGGTGACGCCGGGATGACCATGACGCAGACCTCGGCCGTCATCGGCACCGCCCAGTACCTCTCCCCCGAGCAGGCCAAGGGCGAGCAGGTCGACGCCCGCTCCGACCTCTACTCCACCGGCTGCCTGCTCTACGAACTGCTGACCGTCCGCCCGCCGTTCGTCGGCGACTCGCCGGTCGCGGTGGCCTACCAGCACGTCCGGGAGGAGCCGCAGCCGCCGTCGGTCTTCGACCCCGAGGTGCGGCCCGAGATCGACGCGATCGTGCTGAAGGCGCTCGCCAAGGAGCGGGACTACCGCTACCAGAGCGCCGACGAGATGCGCGACGACATCGAGCGCTTCCTCGACGGCCTGCCGGTGGCCGCCGCCCAGCAGGCCGCCTACGGCATGGGCGCGGCCGGCTACGGCTACGACCAGAACGGCTACCCGCAGCCGCACGACCCGTACGGCCAGACCAACATGATGCCGCAGCAGCCCGGCGGCGGTCCGACCACCGTCCTGCCGCAGGCCTCCGGGCAGCCCGGCTACGGGCAGCAGGGCGGCTACCCGGACGACGGCTACGGCCAGACCTACGCCGGTGCGGGCGGCAACGACGGCTACGACGACGGCCAGGGCCGCAGCGGCCGGCGCGGCGACCAGCCGAAGAAGAGCAACACCTCGTGGATCGTGCTGGCGGTGGCCGCCGTGCTGGTGCTGGTCGGCACCTTCTTCGTGGCCCAGGCGATGTTCAGCGACAAGGGAGACAAGGACGCCCCGAAGGTCGCGGTGCCGAACCTGGTCGGCAAGAGCCTGGCCGACGCCAAGACCGCCGCCGCGGCGGCCGGCGCCAAGCTGGTGGTGACGGAGGGCGACAAGATCGCCTGCCCGGACGCCGCCGTCAAGAAGGACCAGGTCTGCACCCAGAACCCGACGACGGGCACCCAGGTGGCGGAGACCTCGACCATCACGGTGCAGGTCTCCTCCGGCCCGGCGAAGGCGACCGTGCCGCCCGTGGTCGGCAAGACCAAGGACCAGGCGCTGCAGGCCCTGGCCGCGGCCGGCTTCACCAACGTCGGCGCCCCCGAGTACAAGGACGACGACACCGCCGCGCAGGACACCGTCACCGCCCAGGACCCGCCGGCCGGTGGGAGCGCCGACCCGACCGCCCCGATCAAGCTGACGGTCTCTCAGGGCAAGAGCAAGGTCAACGTCCCGAACGTGGTCGGTATCCAGAAGGACGACGCAACGAACCAGCTGCAGGGCGCGGGCTTCCAGGTCGACGCCTCGAAGACCACCCCGACCAACGACCCGACCAAGGTCAACACCGTCGCCTCGCAGTCGGTGCAGCCCAACACCAAGGTCCCGGCCAA
Source organism: Kitasatospora sp. NPDC085464 (assembly GCF_044541955.1). Taxonomy (NCBI): domain Bacteria; kingdom Bacillati; phylum Actinomycetota; class Actinomycetes; order Kitasatosporales; family Streptomycetaceae; genus Kitasatospora; species Kitasatospora sp. NPDC085464. The sequence goes on along the minus strand of NZ_JBITTM010000023.1, from coordinate 122,353 downwards.
CACCAAGATCGCGCTGACGATCTTCAAGGCCCCGGACAAGTCCCAGGTCCCGCCGCTGCAGAACCAGAAGCTGTCGGACGCCATCGCCCAGCTGGCGAAGGTCAACCTCGGCTACACCGTGGTCGGCCCGCAGGACCCGAACGCGATCGTCCAGATGAGCAACCCGGGCGCCGGCACCATGCTGGACCCGAACACCCAGGTCCAGCTCTTCACGAAGGCCGCCGATCCGACCAAAGGGGGCGACCCCACCACCCCGCCCGCCAAAGGAGACCACTAGGCCTCCGATCTTCCCCTGGTTCGGCTGAACCGGGGAGCCGGAGCCTGGTAGGACCGGACAGCGACGCCCGAGGGCCCGCCGCGACGCACGCGGCGGGCCCTCGGGCGTTCCCGTCCTGCCGCGCGGCTCCCCGGCACGGGAGAGGTCCGGACGGCCCGTCAGGCGGCCTCAGGAGTGCCGCAGCTCCGGCGGCGGGGTGCGCTTGGCGTCCACGTCGTCCACCCGCACCAGGCTCCCCCAGACCGCCATCCGGTACCGCGAGGTGTAGACCGGCGTGCAGGTGGTCAGGGTGATGTAGCGGCCGGGGCCGGCGTACCCGGAACTCGCCGGGACGGGCGCCACGATGCCGGTGTCGAACTTGGAGGTCTCCGGGAGGGTGTTGTCGACCTTGTAGACGTACCACTTGTCCTTGGTCTCGACGACGACCGCGTCGCCCTTGTGGACGGCGTCCAGGTCGTGGAACTTGGCGCCGTGGCCGTCCCGGTGGGCGGCCAGCGCGAAGTTGCCGGCCTGGTCCCAGGGCATCGCGGCCTTGTAGGGCTGCTCGTAGACGCCCGCCACGCCCTCGTCCAGGACCTCGGTGGAGGTGCCCATCCGGATCAGCACCTGGAAGTCCCGGCCCATCGCCGGGACGTGCAGGAAGCCGACGTCCTCCCCGGCCGCGAACGGCTTCGACCCGGGCGGGGCGGAGGCGTCGGCACCGGCACCGGCACTGGCACCGGGGGCGGGAGCCGGGGCGGGGGCGCCCCCCGGGGCGGCCGGGGCGCCGGTGCTCGGGCCCGCGGCCCAGGAGCTGCGCAGCCGGTCGGAGGCCTCCGACGCCGAGCGGTCGGCCTGCACGTTGGTCCACCACAGCGAGTAGGCCACGAACAGGCCGAGCACCAGGCCCAGGGTGATCAGCAGTTCGCCGAACACCCCGAGCGCGGCCAGCGCCCGGCTCCTCCCCCGCCCGGTCGGCCGCGCGGGCGGGGGGAAGGCGTCCTGCCCCGGTCGGGCCGCCTGCGCGGCCTCGTCGTCCTGCATGTGCGATGGTCCCCCTCCGGGCCGGGCGGCCGGGCGGCTACCCGCCCGTGATCGCGGCCGGCTTGCCTTGGCTGCGCGGCCGTTCCTCGATCATCTTCCCAAAGACGATGAGACGGAACTTGGAGGTGAACTCGGGGGTGCAGGTGGTCAACGTGATGTAGCGGCCGGGGCCGGTGTACCCGGAGCCGTTCGGCACCGGCTTGATCACGCTCACGTTGCTCGGGGACGTCTCCGGGATGCCCCCGGTGATCTCGTAGGTGTAGTAGCCGACGGCGGTCTCCACCACGACCTTGTCGCCCTTGGAGAGCTGGTTGATGTACCGGAACGGCTCGCCGTGGGTGTTGCGGTGGGCGGCCAGCGCGAAGTTGCCCGCCTTGTCGCCCGGCATCGCGGTGCCGGGGTAGTGGCCGACCAGGCCCTTGTCGAGCACCGCGGTCTTGGAGGTGCCCTCGGCGATCGGGAACTTCAGCCCCAGCTTGGGCAGGTAGACGATGGCGAAGCCCTTGCCCGGCTCGAACACCTCGGGCTTGTTCGGGTCCGGAGCCGGCTGCCCAGGCTGGGCGGGCGCCTGGGCGGCCTCGAACTGCTGCTCCAGCTGGTCGCGGGCGCCGGAAGCGGCCGCGTCGGCCTGCACGTTGGTCCACCAGAGCTGGTAGGCGACGAAGAGCAGCATCACCAGGCCGAGCGTTATGCACAGCTCGCCGACGGCCCGGGCGGTCACGACGAGCGCGGACTCCTTGGGGCGTACCCGTCCCGCGGACCGGCCCCGCGCCCGCCGCCGCCCGTTGCCCGACCGGATCGCCGTACGGCCCTGGGCGGCCCGGCGGCGCTCGGCCCGGCCGCCGGTCGGCGGGGCCGGCTCGGCGGCCGACGCCCCGAGCCCGGCGGGCAGCCGCAGCTGGAGGGTCTGGTCGGGCAGCCAGGGGTACTCGGGCCCGCCCGCGAGGGGCTCCTCGGCCTGCTCGTACACGCCCCAGGCGTCCTCGGCCACGGTCCGGCCCGGGGACCCCTGGTGGTGCGGGGCGGCGCCGGCACCGTCGTACTGCGGGCTCGCGTACGCCTGGGCGTCGTCGAACTGCCGCCCACCGCCGTACGGGTCCGCCTCCGGCTGGTATCGCCCCTCCGGACGCAGCGTGGTCACGCCGCTCAGCCCCGGCCGATCACCGGGGCGAGCCCGGCCGACCGGTCCACCGCCTGCGGGAAGCCGCACTCCGCGAGCCAGTTGGCGAGCATCCGGTGCCCGCCCTCGGTGAGCACCGACTCGGGGTGGAACTGCACGCCCTCGACCGGCAGTTCACGGTGCCTCAGCCCCATGATCACACCGCTCTCGGTCCGCGCGGTGACCACCAACTCCTCCGGCACGGTGGCCGGTTCGACCGCGAGCGAGTGGTAGCGGGTCGCGGTCAGCGGCGAGGGCAGGCCCTCGAACACCCCGGCGTCCTCGTGCTCGACCAGCGAGGTCTTGCCGTGCAGCAGCTCCGGAGCCCGGCCGACCACCGCGCCGTACGCGACCGCGAGCGACTGCAGGCCCAGGCAGACCCCGAACACCGGCAGCCCGATCCGCGCGCAGTGGTGCACCATCTCGATGCAGACCCCGGCCTCCTCCGGCGCGCCGGGCCCGGGGGAGAGCAGCACCCCGTCGAAGCCCTCCTCGCCCGAGCGGCGGACGGCGTGCTCGACGCTCACCTCGTCGTTGCGCACCACCTCGCAGGTGGCGCCCAACTGGTACAGGTACTGCACCAGGTTGAAGACGAAACTGTCGTAGTTGTCCACCACCAGGATGCGGGGCGGGTTCGACTGGGTGGTCATGCGCGCGTGGTCTCCGTGGGATGCGGTGCTGGATGGAAGTGCCGGGCCGGCGGCTCAGCCGGCCGCGGCGCCGTCGCCGCCGTCCACTGTGACGTCACCGAAGGGGAGCAACGGTTCCGCCCACGGGAAGACGTAGGTGAAGAGCAGGTAGACGATCCCCAGGATGAGGAGCACCGAAATGACGGCCTTCACCAGGGTGTTCCCCGGGAGGTGACGCCAGATGAAGCCGTACATGGTGCTCCCTCGTCGTAGCAGACTGGGTCAAGAGTAGACCCGCCTCCCACGGCCGCGAGGCCGGTCCGGCTACTGCTGCCCGCCCGCCGACCGCAGCTCGGTGGTGCCGGAGTACCCCGGCAGGGTGAGGTCCCCGCTCTCCTGGACCTTCCAGCCCAGCCCGTACGCCTGGACGTACTGCAGGTAGTTGCGGATCGTCGGGTCCGCGTCGACGGCCGAGCGCAGCGCGTCGGTCTTCCCCACCGCCTTGACCACGTACGGCGGGGAGTAGACCCGCCCCTGGAGCAGCAGGGTGTTCCCGACGCAGCGGACGGCGCTGGTGGAGATCAGCCGCTGGTCCATCACCTGCACGCCCTCCGCGCCGCCCCGCCACAGCGCGTTGACCACGGCCTGGATGTCCTGCTGGTGGATGACCAGGTCGTTGACGCCGGGCTCGGGGACGCCGGGGATGCGCGCGGTGGCGTTCGGCGGGGCGTCGTTGAGGGTGACGGTCAGGCCGCCGCCCTGCAGCGGCTCCAGGGCGGCGCCGAGCCGCAGGCCGTCCAGCCGGGCCGCGTCGGCGGGGCTGTGGCCCTGCTGCTCGGTGAGGTCCTGGGCGCGGGCCTGGAGGTCCGCGAGCTGGGACTGCGCCTGCTGGTTCTGCGCGCTGCGCTGGCGGATCACGTCGCCGAGGCTCAGCAGCGAGTTGTCGGTCCGCAGGTCGGTGCCGCGGGCGGTCTGCGCGCTGATGTAGAAGAGCAATCCGGCGAGCGCGAAGACGGCGCAGGTCAGGGCACGTCCGACAATTCGGGTACCGGAGCGGCGGGTACGGACCGGCTCAGGGGGAATCGACAAATTAGTCACCGTACCCTTATCTCCTCAAGACCCGCCGAGCCACTACGCTAACGGACGCCGGTGGCATGTGCGGAGCGGTCCTCAGAGCGTTCTCACGGCCGACCGCCGTCACCCGACCCACCCGCTGCACCTCTGCGCGGTCTCACAGCGCATCGACAGGAGATCCCCTCGTGCCGAAGTCTCGACTCCGCAAGAAGTCCGACTACACCCCGCCGACGACGGCCGTGGTGAAGATCAGCTCGGGCCGCGGCTGGGTCGCGCCGCTGATGCTGGCACTGTTCCTGATCGGCCTGGTGTGGATCGTCACCTACTACGTGACCAGCGGCACCTACCCGGTCGAGAGCTGGCGCAACTGGAACATCCTGGTGGGCTTCGGCTTCATCGCCGCGGGGTTCGGCGTCTCCACCCAGTGGAAGTGACGACCCGCTCGTCCTGAGGCCCGGTACCGGGCCGCTCCCCGCCGCTCCGGATCGCTCGTCCCGGGGCGGCGGTCAGGCGTGCCCGGACACCGGCGGGAACCCGGTCGGTCATACCCATCATCCGACTGTCAGGCTTATCCACATGGTTATCCACACTGGGGAAAAGTCTCCCCAGCCTGTGGATAACTTTCCCGGCCGGGGCCGTCCACAGCTGTGCACAACTCCCCGGAAGCGGGAGAACCGCACAGCAGGACACGCGTAGAACAACAGTCCACAGCCCGGGCGCCGCACAGCCTGTGCACAACCCCGCACCCGCTGTGGACAAAGGCCCGGACACCAGGGCGCCGTGACGCCCGGCCCTCAGGCGCCGTAGAGGGACATCCCGATCAGCAGCAGCGCCGCCTCCACCGCCAGGGCCCCCGCCACCACCAGCGCCTGGACCGGGCCGCGGTGCTCGCGCGGGGCGTACATCAGACCGGCCGCGGTCAGCGTGCCGAGCACCAGGCCGCCCAGGTGCGCCCGCCAGTCGACGCCCGGGCGCGAGAAGGTGACGACCAGGTTGAAGACCAGGAACGCCATCACCGGGGCCAGCGGGCCCCGGTTGTGCAGCTGGAGCACGATCGTGGCGCCGATCAGCCCGAAGATCGCCCCGGAGGCCCCCACCGAGTTCATCAGGTTCCCGGCCACCAGGAAGGCGAAGGTGCTGCCGCCCAGGGCGGAGACGAGGTAGAGGGCCAGGAAGCGGAGCCGGCCGAGCGCCTCCTCCAGCGGCGGGCCGAGCCAGAGCAGCACCACCATGTTCAGCCCGATGTGCCACCACTCCACGTGCAGGAAGGTGGCGGTCAGCAGCCGGTACCACTGGTCCGGGCCGTCCGCGATGCCGGCCGGGCCGCCGAGGACGTCCCGGCCCGCGCTGAACAGCGACCAGGTCTGGCCCAGCTGCGGGGTGAGCACGTAGGCCGCCAGCAACCAGACCACCACGTTGACGCCGACCAGCACCCGGGTGACCAGCCCGCCGTCGGCCGCGAGCCCCCCGCCGAAGCGGGTGGTCGCCTGCCGGCTCCCGGCGTGCCCCCGGCTGACGCACTCGGGGCACTGGAAGCCCACCGCGGCGGGCACCATGCACTCCGGGCAGATCGGCCGCTCGCACCGGGTGCAGGAGATCCCGGTGGCCGTCCCGGGGTGGCGGTGGCAGCCGGGCGGTCCGCCCTCCGGGGACGGATCGGCCGACGACCGCGGCTCGTCCGGAAGCATCAGCGGGTCCCCTTTCCCGTACGCGACCTCCGAAACAGCCAGCCTACTGCCGCACCCCCGCCCGGCGGCCCGCTCCCCCGCATCCCGCCGCCCCGCGCGCGCCCACCCGCCGCCCCGCGTACGGCCCACTCCGACGTGCCGTCGGACAAATCGGCATGCATGATCAGCATTCAGGTGGACAGGTGCATAAAGGACGCCACCCAGGAGGAGAGACTCGTGAGCTTTTCGGACTCAGCCCGTGAGACGGCCACCAGGACCCGGGACACCGCCGCGCACTTCGCGGACGGCGCCAAGCAACGCATCGGCCCCGCCTTGGACGCCCTCGGGCCGATGACCACCCAGGCCGCCCACAATCTCCGTGTCCAGTACGACAAGCACCTGGCCCCACAGTTCGGCCAGGCCTTCGCCAGCCTGCCGCCGGAGGCCCAGCAGAACGCCCTGAAGGCCCTCCACCGGGCCCAGGAGGCCGCTCTGGCGGCCCGCCTCTCCGCCGCCCGCGCCGCTGACCAGGCCCGCACCACGGTCGGCCCCAGGGTGGCCCAGGCGGTCGGCGACGCCCGCGCCGCGGTCGTCCCGGTCGCCCAGGAGGCCCAGTACCGGGGCGCCGCCGCGCTGACCGCCCTGCAGGGCCACGTCAGCTCGGCCGAGATCAGCGAACTGGCCGCCCGCAACGCCAGGAGGGAACGGTGCCGCGGCTGGACCACCGGCCTCACCGTGGCCGGCCTGCTGGCGATCGGCACCGGCCTGGTGGCCTGGCAGTGGTGGCGCCGGCACAGCAACCCGGAGTGGCTGGTCGAGCCCCCGTCCGCGAAGGAGCCGCGGCCGGCCGGCGCGCACGCCGCCACCGCCCCGGTGAACGGGGCCGGCCCCGAGGGCGGGACCGCCGAGCCCGGAGAGCCCGCCGACGGCGCGGGCCCCGCGGCGGACTGACCGTGCGGAAGGCGCGGAGAGGCCCGCGAACGCCGATCGGCCGCTGACCGGGATTCCGGTCAGCGGCCGATCGGCTACTGCTGTGAACTGTGGAGCATAGGAGACTCGAACTCCTGACATCTGCCTTGCAAAGGCAGCGCTCTACCAACTGAGCTAATGCCCCTCGACGGCATCGCGCGTGCCGACGGGCACTAGCGTACCGGGTCCCGGCGCGTTTCCCAGCGCCGTCCCCCGAAGGGAACCGGCCGGTCCGGTCGGTCGACCGGGCCGGCCGGCCCGGGAGGCGCCGACAGGCGCCCCCGAAGATCGTCGATCGTCAGATCGCCGGAGCTCAGCGACCGGCCGGGACCGGGTCGGTGGCCTCGGTCCACAGGTCCTGCTCGGCGCGGTCCGCCTGGACCTGACGGTAGACAAAGAAGCCGCCGAGGGCGACCAGGGCGACCAGGAGAAGCTTCTTCACCGCGGGACCTCGTCCTTCTTGCGTTGGTGGACTCAAGAGCCGGATCCGGCCGGACTGACCGGGCCGACGAGTCCAGATGTGTTTCGAGCGCAAACGGGCGGCCGGGTGCCAGACTGCCCTTGCGGCCGATGATACACACCGGTGTCCCAATCGTGACCAGCCACCGGTGCGGCCAACCCGGCGGTCCGGTCCGAGGATTGACGCAGCACCTCCTGCCGGGCGCTCCGACCGCGCACGGCCGGCCCCGGAATCCCCGGTCAGGCCCGGTCCGCCGGGGCCCTCCGGGCGCAGCAGCACGGCCACCGGGGCGGGCGGACGGTCCGGGGTCCGCGGGCGGGAACGTCGAAGGCCCCGGAGTGGATCACTCCGGGGCCTTCGGGGAGGTGGGCCTAACAGGACTTGAACCTGTGGCCTCTTCCTTATCAGGGAAGCGCTCTAACCGTCTGAGCTATAGGCCCTCGCCGAACAGAGAGCGTACCCGAATCCGGCCGATCCGCGAAAACGTCGAAGGCCCCGGAGTGGATCACTCCGGGGCCTTCGCGGTGGTGGGCCTAACAGGACTTGAACCTGTGGCCTCTTCCTTATCAGGGAAGCGCTCTAACCGTCTGAGCTATAGGCCCTTGCCGCACTGAAAGATTAGCGGACCGACGGCCGATCTCCCAAATCCGGTTCGGCCGGACCGGCGGCGGGGACCCCGACGGCCTGCTGCGACGCGCCGGCGGCGGGACGCAGCAGCCACTCCTCGCGGGTCGACGGGAGGCCCGCCGTGCCCTCCTCGGTGCTGCGCACGGCGAGGACCTGGTTGATCCCGATCCGGTTCTGCTCGAAGGCCAGCGCGGAGGCCGCCATGTACAGCCGCCAGACCCGGGCGCGGCCGCGGCCGACCAGCCGGACCGCCTCCGTCCAGTGCGCTTCGAGGTTGGCCACCCACTCGCGCAGGGTCAGCCCGTAGTGCTCGCGAAGCGACTCGACGTCGCGGACCTCGAAGCCGGCCTCCTCCAGCCGGGCCACGGTGGAACCGACGGGGGAGAGCTCGCCGTCGGGGAAGACGTAGCGGTCGATGAAGGGACTGGCGTGGTGCTGCTCACCGGGGTGGTTCGGGCGGCGGGCGATCTGGTGGTTGAGCAGCCGGCCGCCGGGCGCCAGCAGCCGGTACAGGACCTCGGCGTAGACCCGGTACTGCTCGGAGCCGACGTGCTCGGCCATCCCGACGCTGGAGATCGCGTCGAACGGCCCGTCGGCGGTCTCCCGGTAGTCCTGGAGCCGGACCTCGACCCGGTCGGCCAGGCCGGCCTCCTCGACCCGCGCGCGGGCCAGCGCGACCTGTTCCGCGGAGATGGAGACGCCGACCGCGGTGACGCCGTAGTGCCGGGCCGCGTGCAGCAGCAGTGACCCCCAGCCGCAACCGACGTCCAGCAGCCGCAGGCCGGGCCGCAGTCCGAGCTTGCGGCAGATCAGGTCGAGCTTGGCCTCCTGGGCCGCCTCCAGGCTCTTCGCCTCCGGCGTCCAGTAGGCGCACGAGTAGACCATCGACGGGCCGAGCACGAGGCCGTAGAAGTCGTTCCCGACGTCGTAGTGGTGGCTGATGGCCGCGCGGTCCCGGCTGCGGCTGTGCAGCCGCCCTGCGGCCTTCCGGACCTCCTCCCGGGGCGGTGCGGGCTCGGGGCCGAGCGCCCCGGCCCGCAGGGCGGCCGCGAGGACCCGACGGCCCTTGGCGCCGAGCACGTCGCGCGGCCCGAGGTCGAGGGTGCGGATCTCCGGCCGTTCGGCGAACCGGCCGACCACCGAGAGCACCTCGTAGAGGTCGCTGCCGGGGGCGATCTCCAGGTCTCCCGCGACGTAGGCGCGGGCCAGTCCCAGCTCGCCCGGCTGCCAGAGCAGGCGGCGCAGTGCCCGGCGGTTGCGCAGGACCAGGGTGGGCGCTTCCGGCGGCCCGGCGACGCTGCCGTCCCAGGCCTGCACCCGCAGCGGTACCGGAACCCCCAGCAGCCCGTCCAGGGCCTCGACCAGTTGACCTGCGAGCTTCGCCACCGCGCGCCTCCGTCCAGTCGTCCTGCTGAACCTCACCTGGCCCGGTCGGGCGGACCGGGGGCGGCCTGCGGCACTCCCAGGCGCGGAACGGGCGGCACCCAGCTAATCCCACGGCAGCCGACCGGCTTCCGGACGGCACGCCGCGGGGTGCCGGCTGTCACCCGAATGCCGACGGGCCCCACCGACCTGAACAGTCGGTGGGGCCCGTGCATTCCGTCCGTGGACGGGGAGCTGAGCGGGGGTCAGGACCCGGCCGGGGTCAGTCCTCCTCGGCCAAGGTCAGCTCGACGCCGCCGGTGAAGCCGGCCGCCGCGTTGTAGATGAACGCGGAGAGGGTGGACAGCGCGGTCAGCAGGACGACGTCGACCACGGCGATCAGCGTGGTGAAGGTCATCACCTTGCCGAAGCCGATGTAGTCCATCAGGTTCACGCCGCCGCTGCTGTCGGAGCCGGTGACGTCCTTGAGGGTCTTGCTCAGGGAGTCGAAGACGCCGAGCGAGTCCAGCGTCATCCACAGCACGGCCGAGGCCACGATGATGATGATGCCGACGGCCAGCGACAGCAGGAAGCTGACCTTCATCACCGACCACGGGTCGACCTTGGTCACCCGCAGCCGGGCCTTGCGGGTCCGGCCGAGGCCCGGTCCGCCGGCCGCGGGCGCGGCGGCGGGACGGCGCGCCGCCCCGGGGACGGGGGTGCCGCCGGGCGGGGTGTTGCCGGAGGTCCGGGTGCCCCGGGCCGGGGTCGGCTGCCCCTTGGCGTAGGTGGTCGGCTGGGAGAAGCCCCCCGAGCCGGGCGCCGGGGTCCCCGGCGCCGGGGGCGTCTGGCCGCCGACCGGCGGCATCAGCGAGGTGGACGCGGTCGAGTGCTCGGTCGGCGGCTGCGGCACGCCGTACGAACCCCCGCCCTGCGCGCCCGGACGGCCGCCGGAGGTCCCTCCCGCAGCACCCGTGGCTCCACTCACCTGGTCCTCCCGCACTTCCACCAGGGCGGCGGCGCCGCCCTGCTTCGTCACTCGTCATCCAGCGCCCGGCGGGATTGCCCGGAACTGGTCGGCGTCCGGTGTCGCCACGCCCTCTGTGTGTGGACGCGGCGACACCGGTCTGCGGTTTCGGGTCAGGCCCCGGCGTCTCCGCCGATTGCCGTCTCCGTACCCTCGGCCGTCTCGGTGGCCTCGGTGGACTCGGTGCCAGCGACCTCGTCCTCCACCGTGTCCTCGTCCTCGGCCTCCGCGTTGCGGGCCATGCCCACGACCGCATCGCGCTTCCCGAGGTTGATCAGTTGGACGCCCATCGTGTCACGTCCGGTTTCACGAACCTCGGAAACCCTCGTGCGGATCACCCCACCCGAGAGGGTGATCGCCATGATCTCGTCGGTCTCGTCGACCACGAGCGCGCCGACCAGCGAACCCCGGCCCTCGACGATCTTCGCCGCCTTGGTGCCGTAGCCGCCGCGTCCCTGGACACGGTACTCGTCCACACCGGTGCGCTTGGCGTACCCGCCGTCGGTGGCGGTGAAGACGTAGGTGCCCGGACGGACGACGTTCATCGAGAGCAGCTCGTCGTCCTCCCGGAAGGCCATGCCCTTGACGCCGGATGTGGCGCGGCCGGTGGGCCGCAGGGCGTCGTCGGTCGCGGTGAAGCGGATCGACTGGGCCTTCTTGGAGACCAGCAGCAGGTCGTCCTCGGAGGAGACCAGCTCGGCGCCGATCAGCTCGTCGTCCCGGCCCTCCTCGTCCTGGCGCAGGTTGATCGCGATCAGGCCGCCGGAGCGCGGGGAGTCGTAGTCCTTCAGCGGGGACTTCTTCACCAGGCCGGCCCGGGTGGCGAGGACCAGGTACGGCTTGTCCTCGTACGTCCGGACGGCCATCACCTGGGCGATGTGCTCCTCCGGCTGGAAGGCCAGCAGGTTGGCGACGTGCTGGCCGCGGGCGTCGCGGCCGGCGTCCGGCAGCTCGTAGCCCTTGGCGCGGTAGACCCTGCCCTTGTTGGTGAAGAACAGGATCCAGTTGTGGGTCGTCGTCACGAAGAAGTGGTCGACGATGTCGTCCTGCTTCAGCTGGGCACCGCGCACGCCCTTGCCGCCGCGCTTCTGCGAGCGGTAGAGGTCGGAGCGGGTCCGCTTGACGTAGCCGCCACGGGTGATCGTGACGACGATGTCCTCCTCGGCGATGAGGTCCTCGATGGAGAGGTCGCCGTCGGAGGGGATGAGCATGGAGCGCCGGTCGTCGCCGTACTTCTCGACGATCGCGGTGAGCTCCTCGGAGATGATCTCCCGCTGGCGGGTCGGCGAGGCCAGGATCGCGTTGTACTCGTCGATCTTGCGCTGCAGCTCGTCGTGCTCGTCGGTGATCCGCTGGCGCTCCAGGGCGGCCAGGCGGCGCAGCTGCATCTCCAGGATGGCGTTGGCCTGGAGCTCGTCGATGTCGAGCAGGCCCATCAGGCCGGTGCGGGCGGCGTCGGCGCTCGCCGAGGCCCGGATCAGCGCGATGACCTCGTCGATCACGTCCAGGGCCTTGAGCAGGGCGCGCAGGATGTGCGCGCGCTCCTCGGCCTTGCGCAGCCGGAAGCGGGTGCGCCGGACGATGACCTCGACCTGGTGGTTGACCCAGTGCCGGATGAAGGCGTCCAGCGACAGGGTGCGCGGCACGCCGTCGACCAGGGCCAGCATGTTGGCGCCGAAGTTGGTCTGCAGCTCGGTGTGCTTGTACAGGTTGTTCAGCACGACCTTGGCGACCGCGTCGCGCTTGAGCACGACCACCAGGCGGGTGCCGGTGCGGGACGAGGACTCGTCGCGGACGTCCGCGATGCCGGCGATCTTGCCGTCCTTGACCAGGTCGGCGATCTTCAGCGCGAGGTTGTCCGGGTTGACCTGGTACGGCAGCTCGGTGATCACCAGGCACTGGCGGCCCTGGATCTCCTCGACCTCGACCACGGCGCGCATCGTGACCGAGCCGCGGCCGGTGCGGAAGTAGTCGTCGATGCCGCGACGGCCGACGATCAGCGCGCCGGTGGGGAAGTCGGGGCCCTTGATCCGCTCGATCAGGGCCTCCAGCAGCTCCTCGTTGGAGGCCTCCGGGTTCTCCAGGTACCAGAGCGCGCCGGAGGCGACCTCGCGGAGGTTGTGCGGCGGGATGTTGGTGGCCATGCCGACCGCGATGCCGGTGGCACCGTTGATCAGCAGGTTGGGGATGCGCGCCGGCAGGACGGTGGGCTCCTGCGAGCGGCCGTCGTAGTTGGCCGCGAAGTCGACGGTGTCCTCGTCGATGTCGCGCATCATCTCCATGGCCAGCGGCATCATCTTGCACTCGGTGTAGCGCATGGCCGCGGCCGGGTCGTTGCCCGGGGAGCCGAAGTTGCCGTTGCCGTCCACCAGCGGCATCCGCAGCGACCACGGCTGGGCCAGGCGGACCACGGTGTCGTAGATCGAGGTGTCACCGTGCGGGTGGTAGTTGCCCATCACGTCGCCGACGACGCGGGCGCACTTGTAGTAGCCCTTCTCCGGGCGGTACCCGCCGTCGTACATCGCGTAGAGCACGCGGCGGTGCACCGGCTTGAGGCCGTCGCGGACCTCGGGCAGCGCACGGCTGACGATCACGCTCATCGCGTAGTCGAGGTACGAGCGCTGCATCTCGGTTTCGAGCTCGACCGGCTCGATCCGCATGGTCGCCTGGGCGGTGGCCTCGGCGGCCTCGGGGGTCTCGGGCTGTTCGCCTTCGGGACGGTTGTCGTCGACCACTGGTGGTCAGTTTCCTTTCACGCGGACTGGTACGTGCGGGGCCTGGGGTGCAGGCGTCACACGTCCAGGAAGCGGACGTCCTTGGCGTTGCGCTGGATGAAGGAGCGGCGGGCCTCGACGTCCTCGCCCATCAGCACGGAGAACAGCTCGTCGGCGCGGGCGGCGTCCTCCAGGGTGACCTGGAGCAGCAGCCGGTGCTCGGCGTCCATGGTGGTGACGCGGAGCTCCTCGGCGTTCATCTCGCCGAGACCCTTGAAGCGCTGGATCGCGTCGTCCTTGGGGAGCCGGCGCCCGGCCTCCACGCCGGCCGCGATCAGCGCGTCGCGCTCGCGGTCGGAGTAGGCGTACTCGAAGTCGTCCTTGCCCCACTTGATCTTGTACAGCGGGGGCATGGCCAGGTAGACGTACCCGGCCTCGACCAGCGGCCGCATGAAGCGGAACAGCAGCGTCAGCAGCAGGGTGCGGATGTGCTGACCGTCGACGTCGGCGTCGGCCATCAGCACGATCTTGTGGTACCGCAGCTTGGACTCGTCGTAGTCCTCCTGGATGCCGCAGCCGAAGGCCGAGATCAGCGCCTGGACCTCGGTGTTCTGCAGCACCTTGTCGATCCGGGCCTTCTCGACGTTCAGGATCTTGCCGCGGATCGGCAGGATGGCCTGGGTGCGCGGGTCACGGCCCTGCTTGGCCGAGCCGCCGGCGGAGTCACCCTCGACGATGAAGATCTCGCACTCGGACGGGTCCTTGGACTGGCAGTCCGAGAGCTTGCCCGGCAGCGAGGCGGACTCCAGCAGGCCCTTGCGGCGGGTGAGGTCGCGGGCCTTGCGGGCGGCGACGCGCGCGGTGGCGGCCTGGATGGACTTGCGGATGATGTCCGCGGCCTCGTTGGGGTTGCGGTCCAGCCAGTCGTTCAGGTGCTCGTGGACGACCTTCTGGACGAAGGTCTTGGCCTCGGTGTTGCCGAGCTTGTCCTTGGTCTGGCCCTCGAACTGCGGCTCGCCGAGCTTGACCGAGATGATCGCGGTCAGGCCCTCGCGGATGTCCTCGCCGGAGAGGTTGTCGTCCTTCTCGCGGAGCAGCTTCTTGTCGCGCGCGTAGCGGTTGACCAGACCGGTCAGGGCCGCGCGGAAGCCCTCCTCGTGGGTGCCGCCGCCGTGGGTGTGGATGGTGTTCGCGAAGCTGTAGACACCCTCGGTGTAGGAGGTGTTCCACTGCATCGCGATCTCCACCGAGATCGCCTTGTCCTTGTCCTCCGCCTCGAAGTCGATCACCGAGGGGTGGATGACCTCGCCCTTGCGGGAGTTGAGGTGGGCGACGAAGTCGGCGATGCCGCCGTCGTACTTGTACGTGACGGTGAGCGGCTTGCCCTCCTCGTCCACGTGCTCCGGGCGCTCGTCGGTCAGCGAGATCGACAGGCCCTTGTTGAGGAAGGCCATCTCCTGGAAGCGCCGGGAGAGCGTCTCGAAGGAGTAGACGGTGGTCTCGAAGATGTCGGCGTCGGCCCAGAAGGTGACGCTGGTGCCGGTGCGGTCGGCCTCCTCGGCGGCCAGCTCGGTGCTCGCCAGGGCGGCGGTCGGGGCGCCCATCTTGTAGTCCTGGGTCCAGCGGCGGCCGTCCCGGAGGATCTCGACGGAGAGCCGGGTGGACAGCGCGTTCACCACGGAGACGCCGACGCCGTGCAGACCGCCGGAGACCGCGTAGCCGCCGCCGCCGAACTTGCCGCCGGCGTGCAGGACGGTGAGGACGACCTCGACGGCCGGCTTCTCCTGACCGGGGACGATGTCCACCGGGATGCCGCGGCCGTTGTCGACGCAGCGGACCGCGCCGTCGGGCAGGATCGTGACGTCGATGTGCGTGGCGTACCCGGCCATCGCCTCGTCGACGGAGTTGTCCACGACCTCCTGCACCAGGTGGTGCAGGCCGCGCTCGCCGGTGGAACCGATGTACATGCCGGGGCGCTTGCGGACGGCGTCGAGGCCTTCCAGCACCTGGATGTTGCTACCGGTGTAGGAAGCCTGGTCGGACTGGTCTGGGGTCTGGCTGGGGTTGCCGGAATCGGCCACGAAGCGCCCTCTCTGGCACAGCACGGGCCGCATTCCCGCCCCGTGCGGGCGAGCGTGCGACCACGGCGTTTCGACTCGGTTGCCACTAGCAACAGTGTTTGGCTCTCAGTCTACCGGTACGACTGACAGAGATGGGCGTTTGGCAGCCCTTGAAGGCAGATACGCCGCCCTGAATCCCCTCTGCACATGTCCCGATACTCGCCCGGGGGCCCCAGAGCGCCTGGGAGGGCTGTCAGGGGTTCCGGAAGATCGGCATCCGATCGGCACGGGGCGGGCGCCGGGGCGACACCGCGCCGGCACCCGTCAGCCCCAGGTGTCGCCCGGCCCCTTGCTCCCCGGCGCGCGCAGCCGGCCGTAGCCGCGGGCGGGCGCCGCGGGGCCCAGCACCTTGATGGTCTTCACCGTGCCGTGGCCCAGCTCGTGGTTCAGACGGGCCACCAACTGCCGCGCCAGCCAGCGAAGTTGGGTGGCCCAGGCGGTGGAGTCGCACTGCACGGTGAGCACCGCGGCGGCCTCGTCGTAGGAGGAGGGGTGGCAGTGCGCGGCGATGTCCGGGCCGACGATCTGCGGCCAGCGGCCCATCACGCCGCCGACGGCGGCCGAGGACTCCCAGCCGCGCTCGGTCAGCAGCCGGTTCAGCGCGGCGCCCAGCGGGACCGGGTCGCGGCCGTCCGAACGGGCACCGCTGCGCAGACCGTGCCGCTTCGCCTCGCGCTTCTCCCGGACCTGCTCGCCGCGCTGCTTGGCCTGGGCCCGGGCCGCCCGCAGCGCGGAGCGGGCGAGGTCGGCACCGGTCGGCTCGGGGGCCCCGGGCCCGGGGGCGCCGGGCTTCGGGGCGCCGGGCTTGGGGGAGTGCTCCGCCGACTCGCTCACGGCGATCTCCTTTCCCCAGCCTGTGGACAACGGTCGCGGTCACGCGCCCGCCGAGCCGTCCAGCCTACGGGAGTACTCGGACGCCGCGGATCGCGGTGGGCCCGGGGGAGCGCGACGGGGGTCGTGGAACGGGTGCGCGGTCAGCCGTCGACGCGGCGCACGGCGCCGTCGGACACCGCGAACCGGGCGCCGGCCAGCGCCTTCGGGACGTCCTCGGCGACCGCCGCGGTCACCAGCACCTGCTCGCCGTCGGCCACCAGTTCGGCCAGCCGGTCCCGGCGGGCGGCGTCCAGCTCGGCGAACACGTCGTCCAGGATCAGCACCGGCTCACCGCCGTCGGAGCGCAGCAGCTCGTACGAGGCCAGCCGCAGCGCCAGCGCGTACGACCAGGACTCGCCGTGGCTGGCGTAGCCCTTGGCGGGCATCGGGCCGAGTTTGAGCCCCAGCTCGTCGCGGTGCGGGCCGACCAGGGTGAGGCCGCGGTCGACCTCCTGCTTGCGGACCGCCTGCAGCGCGCCCAGCAGCTGCTCCTCGGCCTGTTCGCGGCTGGTCGGCAGCTCGCCCTCGAAGGAGCTGCGGTACTCCAGGGCGGTCTCGCCGCCGCCGGGGGCCAGCTGCCCGTAGGCGGCCGTCACCAGCGGCTGCAGGGCGGCCACCAGCTGGATCCGGAAGGCCGTCAACTCGGCTCCGGCGCGGGCCAGGTGGCCGTCCCAGACCTCCAGGGTGGAGAGGTCCGCGCCCTTGCCGCCGCCCGCCCGACGGGCCATCGCGGCGGTCTTCAGCAGGGCGTTGCGCTGCTTGAGCACCCGCTCGTAGTCCTGCCGCACGCCGGCCAGCCGGGGCGCACGGGCCGTCAGCAGCTCGTCCAGGAAGCGCCGGCGCTCGCCCGGGTCGCCCTTGACCAGGCTGAGGTCCTCGGGGGCGAACAGCACGGTGCGCAACAGACCCAGCACGTCGCGCGGGCGGACGTTGTCGGAGCGGTTGATCCGGGCGCGGTTGGCCTTGCCGGGGGTGAGTTCCAGCTCGACCAGGGTGGACCGGCCGCGGTCCACCACCGAGGTGCGGATCACCGCCCGCTCGGCGCCCAGCCGGATCAGCGGGGCGTCGGTGGCGACCCGGTGGCTGCCCAGGGTGGCGACGTAGCCGATCGCCTCGACCAGGTTGGTCTTGCCCTGGCCGTTGGGCCCCACGAAGGCCGTCACGCCCGGGTCGAGGGGAACCTCGGCCCGGGCGTACGACCGGAAGTCGGCGAGCGACAGGTGCGCGACGTGCATGGCTGTGGACTGCGCCCGCCTTCTGTGGATGAACCGGGGCCGCGCCCCGGTGGGGCCGGTCCCCGGAGGGAACTACTTCGACTCGACCGCGTGGCCGCCGAACTGGTTGCGCAGCGCGGCGATCATCTTCATCTGCGGCGAGTCGTCCTGGCGGGACGCGAAGCGGGCGAACAGCGAGGCGGTGATCGCCGGCAGCGGCACGGCGTGGTCGATCGCGGCCTCGACGGTCCATCGGCCCTCGCCGGAGTCGGCGGCCCAGCCGCGCAGCTTGGCCAGGTGCTCGTCCTCGTCCAGGGCGCGGACGGCCAGGTCCAGCAGCCAGGAGCGGATGACGGTGCCCTCCTGCCAGCTGCGGAAGACCTCGCGCACGTCGGTGACCTCGGGCGCGGCCTCCAGCAGCTCCCAGCCCTCGGCGAAGGCCTGCATCATCGCGTACTCGATGCCGTTGTGGACCATCTTGGCGAAGTGGCCGGCGCCCACCGCGCCCGCGTGCACCGAGCCGAAGTCGCCCTCGGGCTTGAGCGCGTCGAAGACCGGCTGGACCCGCGCGACGTGCTCGGCGTCGCCGCCGTACATCAGCGCGTAGCCGTTCTCCAGGCCCCAGACGCCGCCGGAGACGCCGCAGTCGACGAAGCCGATGCCCTTGGCGGCCAGCGCCTCGGCGTGCTTGACGTCGTCGGTCCAGCGGGAGTTGCCGCCGTCGACGACCACGTCGCCGGGGGAGAGCAGCTCGGCGAGCTCGTCGACGGTCGCCTGGGTGGCGGCGCCGGCCGGGACCATCACCCAGACCACGCGCGGGCCCTGCAGCTTGGTGACGAGTTCCTGCAGGCTCTCGACGTCGGAGATGTCCGGATTGCGGTCGTAGCCGATGACGGTGTGGCCGGCGCGGCGGATCCGCTCGCGCATGTTGCCGCCCATCTTGCCGAGACCGATGAGGCCGAGCTCCATGACCAAGTCCTTACCTGTGGTGACGTGCCTGGCGGCGGCGCCGTTGCCGCACTCCCTGAGCCTACGCGCTGAACCACCGGCTCCCGCCTGTGGTCGGGCCGAGCGGGGGAGACGTCCACAGGCTGTGCACAGCGGGTGTGCACAGCCTGTGGACGGTCACGCGGAAGCGGAGCGGATCGGCGGATCAGCCGGAGAGGCGGACCGGCATGATCAGGTACTGGTACGCCTTGTCCTCCTCGGCGTCCACCGAGACCTTGCCGCTGAGCAGGGCGGGCTTGGTCGGGGTGGTGAAGCTCAGCTGGGCGTAGGCGGAGTCGATGGCCTTGAGGCCCTCCTCCAGGTAGCCCGGGTTGAAGGCGATCGAGATGGCGTCGCCCTCCAGGGAGGCCTCGATCCGCTCGGTGGCCTGGGCGTCGTCGCCCGAGCCGGCCTCCAGCGTCAGCACGCCCTCCTCGAAGTTGAGGCGGACCGGGGTGTTGCGCTCGGCGACCAGCGAGACGCGCTTGAGCGCCTCCAGGAAGGGCTGGGTCTGGATCGCGGCGATCGCGTTGAACTCGGTCGGGAAGAGGCTGCGGAACTTGGGGAACTCGCCCTCCAGCAGCCGCGTGGTGGTCCGGCGGCCGGCGCCCTCGAAGCCGATCAGGCCCTCGCCCGCGCCGCCCGAGGAGAGCGCGATGGAGACGTTGTCGCCGCTGCCCAGGGACTTGGCGATGTCCTGCAGGGTCTTGGCCGGCACCAGGGCGACCGCGGAGATGTCCGACTGCTCGGGCTTCCACAGCAGCTCGCGGACGGCGAAGCGGTAGCGGTCGGTGGCGGCCAGGGTGATCCGGTCGCCCTCGATCTCGACCCGGACACCGGTGAGCACCGGCAGGGTGTCGTCCCGGCCGGCGGCGACCGCGGCCTGGCTGACGGCCGAGGCGAAGACGTCCCCGGAGACGGTGCCGGTGGCGGTCGGCATCTGGGGCAGGGCCGGGTACTCGTCGACCGGGAGGGTGGGCAGGGTGAAGCGGGAGCTGCCGCACACCACGCTGACCCGCTGGCCGTCGGTGGAGATCTCCACAGGCCTGTTGGGAAGGTTGCGGGAGATGTCGTTCAGCAGTCGACCGGAGACCAGGACGGTGCCGGCCTCCTCGACGTCGGCCTCCAGCTCGACCCGGGCCGAGACCTCGTAGTCGAAGCCGGACAGCGCCAGGCTGCCCTCCTGCGCCGTCAGCAGCAGGCCGGCCAGCACCGGCACCGGCGGCCGTGCCGGGAGGCTGCGGGCAGCCCAGGCCACCGCCTCCGCGAGGACGTCACGCTCCACCCGGAACTTCACCGGTAACCGCCTCCTGGATCGAGCGCTCCCGCTCGCACTCTGGTTCGTCTGATCTTGATCGTCGGTCGGGCTGTCCGCCGAGCTCTGCCCGCTCTGCTTCCAGTCGCAAGGACAGTCTGACGTACTCCGCCGACAGACGGGGCAGACGGGCGGAAGCAAGCCGAACAGATGTCGGGGCGCGGTTGTCCACAGATTTCGGGCCCACCCACTTTGAAAGCAGGTTCACGGTCTATCTGTGTAGTGGTAGTAGTAGGGCCTGTGGAAACCGTGGATAACCCCGTTTCCGCAGGTCAGGGCCCGGATTTTGTCCACAGCGCATGTGGACGGCGGCTGTGGACGGGCAGGCCGCGCTGTGGACAGCCGAGCGTTACCCACAGGGCACGCAGGGTATCCACAGGTTATCCCCAGGGCTATCCCCAGATCCGGGCCCGGTTATCCACGGGCGCCGGTCAACTTTTCGTGACGCCTTTCACACCAGGGTATGAACGACAGCACACGGTTGTCGAACTGTGGACGCCGCTGTGGACAACCTGGGGATAACCCGCCCCGGCCTGGGGACAACCGGTGGATAACCCGGACGGCCCACTGGCGGGCCGTCAATTGTCCACACCCTGTGGATAACCGTTGTGCACAAGTCCACAGGCACCTGACCTGCGCGGAAGAGCGTAGCGGGGACGGGCTTGTGGACGAATTCTGGATAACTCCGGGCTCCCCGGCCTGTGGACGGCCGGGAGGGTGCCCCGCCTGTGGACAACGGCCTTGCGCGCCCCGGGTGTTCGAATCACCGGTCAGTTGTTCGGCGCGGGCTGTGGACTGGCACACCGTCCGTCGACGGCATTCCTGCCCGGCCGGCGGCGGTCGCACACCTGTGGATGCGCGAAAAGGGCGTCAGGATCGCTCCTGACGCCCTCGGGCCGCGGTGCGCGGCGGTGGCTAGCTCTTGATGCGGTTGGTGAGTTCGGTGACCTGGTTGTAGATCGAGCGCCGCTCGGCCATCAGCGAGCGGATCTTGCGGTCGGCGTGCATCACCGTGGTGTGGTCCCGGCCGCCGAACTGCGCGCCGATCTTCGGCAGTGACAGGTCGGTGAGCTCCCGGCACAGGTACATCGCGATCTGGCGGGCCGTCACCAGGACGCGGCTGCGCGAGGATCCGCAGAGGTCGTCCACGCCCAGGCCGAAGTAGGCGGCGGTCTGCTGCATGATGACCTGCGCGGTGATCTCCGGCCCCGCGTCCTCGTCGCCGCCGGGGATCAGGTCCTTGAGGACGATCCCGGCCAGCTCCAGGTCCACCGGCGCCCGGTTGAGGTTGGCGAAGGCGGTGACCCGGATCAGGGCGCCCTCCAACTCCCGGATGTTGCGGGTGATCCGGGACGCGATGAACTCCAGGACGTCGGCGGGAGCGTTGAGTTGCTCCTGGATCGCCTTCTTGCGCAGGATCGCGATCCGGGTCTCCAGCTCCGGCGGGGTGACGTCGGTGATCAGACCCCACTCGAAGCGGTTGCGCAGCCGGTCCTCCAGCGTGGTCAGCAGCTTGGGCGGCCGGTCCGAGGACAGCACGATCTGCTTGTTCGCGTTGTGGAGGGTGTTGAAGGTGTGGAAGAACTCCTCCTGCGTGGACTCCTTGCTCGCGAGGAACTGGACGTCGTCCACGAGCAGGATGTCCATGTCCCGGTAGCGGCGGCGGAAGGTGTCCGCCTTGCCGTCCCGGATCGAGTTGATGAACTCGTTGGTGAACTCCTCGGAGGACACGTAGCGCACCCGGGTGCCCGGGAAGAGGCTGCGCGAGTAGTGCCCGATGGCGTGCAGCAGGTGGGTCTTGCCCAGCCCGGACTCGCCGTAGATGAAGAGCGGGTTGTACGCCTTGGCCGGGGCCTCGGCGACCGCCACCGCCGCCGCGTGCGCGAAGCGGTTGCTCGCGCCGATGACGAAGGTGTCGAACAGGTACTTGGGGTTCAGCCGCGCGGCCGGTTCGTCCTTGCGGGAGCCGCCGGCCGGGGGAGCGCCGGGCGGGGCGGGCACGCCGGGGACGGCGGGACGCTCGCCCGGCCGCTCCGGGGCCGCCTTCTCGGCCGGGCGGCCGCCGGTGGGGCGGGAGCCGGCGGAACGGCGGCCGGCGCCGCCGCGGGGCTGCTCGTTCGGGCCGGGGCCGTAGGCGCCGCCGAAGAGGTCGCCCTGGGTGGTCGCGGGCGGGCCCGGCAGGGGCCGCGGCGCCGTACGGGGCGCGGGCTCCTCGTGCTCGTAGGAGGCGGGCGGCTGGTCCTGGTAGCCCGGCCAGCCCTGCGGGCCGGCGGAGGGGCCGCCGTAGGGGGCCGGACGCTGCTCGTAGCCGCCGGTGTCGTAGCGGGGGCGCTCGTAGTCCTGCTCGTACGGCTGGTCCTGCTCGTACCGCTGCCGCTGTTCGTAGGGCTGGTCCTGCTCGTACGGCTGCTGGTAGTCCTGGCCGCCGTAGCCCCCGGTGTCCTCGGCGGGACCGGGGTAGGGCTCGGCGGGGGCCTGGGGGGCGGGCGCGGGGGTGGTCGGCACGGCGTTGGCGTCGACCATCACGGCGATCCGGACCGGGCGGCTGAGCTCGCGGCTGAGGGCCTCGGTCAGCTGCGGCAGCAGCCGGCCCTCCAGCACCTGCTTGGCCCGCTCGTTCGGGGTCGCCAGCAGGGCGGTGTCGTGCATCATCCACATCGGCTGGGTGCGCTGCACCCACTGCTTGTCCATCTCCCCGACATCGGGGTCGCTGACCAGCCGCTCGACGACCCTGGCCCAGACCGGGACGAGGTCGCTGTTGACATCAGCCACTGGTGCACGCTTTCCAAGAACAAACCAGACAAGTTCTGCAACGGTAGTCAGCGAACAGGGCGGGATCAAGTCGTTGTCCACAGGCTGTGGGTAAAGCGGGCCGGAGAGGCCGGTTTGACCCTCGTGCCCCGTCCCGCGTACCGTAACCAGGTCGAGTTGTCGATGGCCGCTGCCGCATGTCCGCGGGTCCGCCCGCTCCATAAGGCGCGCAGCACGGGCGCCGTGGATTGCCTCAGACCCCAGCCGAACTGGGGCGATGGGCCGGATTTCCGAATTCAGGGGAGATCACGCGGACGCACGGTGACGGCCAAGCGACTCCCCGTCATCCTACGATTCACCTCAGGAGCCCCCGAGTGAGCAAGCGCACCTTCCAGCCGAACAACCGTCGTCGCGCGAAGACCCACGGCTTCCGGCTGCGTATGCGTACCCGCGCCGGCCGCGCCATCCTGGCTGCCCGCCGTGGCAAGGGCCGCGCCAGCCTGTCCGCCTGATCCGCGCCAGAGTCTGTCGTGCTGCCCTCCGAGAATCGGCTGCGGCGGCGCCAGGACTTCGCGACCGCGGTGAAACGCGGTCGCCGGGCCGGCCGGCCCCTTCTGGTCGTCCATCTCAGCAGAGAGGGTGACCCTCAGGGGCAGACCGACCGGACCAGCGACTCCCGCCCGCACGTCGCCGAGGGGACTCCTTCGGCGCGTGCGGGTTTCGTCGTGAGCAAGGCCGTTGGTCCGGCGGTCGTCCGCAATCTGGTGAAGCGCAGGTTGCGTCATCTCGTTCGTGATCGTCTGTCCAGGCTGCCCGCCGGTAGCCTGATAGTGGTGCGTGCGCTGCCCCAGGCCGCGTCCGCCTCGTACCAGGACCTCGAACGGGACCTGGACGCGGCGCTGAAGCGGTTGCTGAGGGCCGAGCCCGCCGCCACGGCGCCGACGGGAGCAGGGCGATGAAGTACCTGCTGATGGGTCTGATCAGGGTCTACCAGTGGACGATCAGCCCACTGCTGGGTCCCGTGTGCCGTTACTACCCCTCCTGCTCGCACTACGGCTACGAGGCCGTGAAGGTACACGGGGCGGTCAAGGGCGGCGGTCTGACCGTGTGGCGCATCCTGCGCTGCAATCCATGGACGCCCGGCGGGGTCGATCACGTCCCGCCGCGCAAGCATCCGGTGTGGCACCGCCGGCTGCGTGATCTTCTGAGCCCCCAGAGCGGGACCGCCGAGCCGGAGCCGGTGGCGAAGCCCGATGCCCAAGGAGTCTGACCGGTGACCTTCGGTTTTCTGAGTCCCCTCTACACAGCAGTGTCCTGGATCATCGTCCAGTTCCACTCGCTGTACAGCCACATCTTCGACCCGGACGGTGGCTGGGCCTGGGGTCTGTCCATCGCCTCGATGGTGGTCGTCATCCGGATCTGCCTGATCCCGCTCTTCGTGAAGCAGATCAAGGCGACCCGGGCCATGCAGGCGATCCAGCCGAAGATGAAGGCCATCCAGGAGCGCTACAAGAACGACCGCCAGCGCCAGTCCGAAGAGATGATGAAGCTGTACAAGGAGGCGGGTACCAACCCGTTCTCCAGCTGCCTTCCCATCATCGTGCAGGCGCCGTTCTTCACCGCGCTCTACGGCGTGCTGGCCAAGGTGGCCAAGGGCCAGGACATCGGCGTCATCCACGGTGACCTGCTGGTGAGCGCCGGCAAGGCGCACATCTTCGGCGCCCCGCTCTCCGCGACCTTCCTCGGCAGCAGCGAGACCAGCGTCAAGATCGTCACCGCGGTGATGATCATCCTGATGTCGCTGTCGCAGTTCGTCACCCAGCGCCAGCTGATGACCAAGAACGTCGACCTCACGGTCAAGACGCCGTTCATGCAGCAGCAGAAGATGCTGATGTACGTCTTCCCGGTGATGTTCGCCGTGATGGGCATCAACTTCCCCGTCGGTGTCCTGGTCTACTGGCTGACCACCAACGTGTGGTCGATGGGCCAGCAGCTGATCGTCATCCACAACAACCCGACCCCGGGCAGCAAGGCCTTCCAGGAGCGCCAGGCGCGGCTGAAGAAGGCCGGCCGGCTGCGTCCGGACGGCACGGAGATCAAGGGCGCGCTCTGGGGCATCCTGCCCCCGTCCAAGGAGGCCCTCAGCGCCGCGTCGAGTGCGTCCGCGGTGGTCGAGGAGTCGGTGCAGGCGCGCCGCCAGCAGCCCCGTCGGCAGAGCAAGTCGCAGCGCCAGCACGGTGGCGCCGGTCACGCGACGGCCGAGCTGAGCAAGGACATCCCGGCCGAGGAACCCGCCGACGCCGTCCCGGCCGAGCCGGAGACCAAGCCGACGGCTGCCAAGCAGGCCGCGGCCAAGCCGACCGGTACCAAGCAGGGCACCCGGCAGCAGCCGAAGCGCGGTGGCGGCCAGCGGCCGAAGAAGAAGTCCTGACCGGCCCCGGGCCTGTTGTGACAGCCGCGAAGAGCTTCGTTCCCGGCCCGCCAGACGGGCCCATCTCCGAAGGAGTCCATCAGTGACGGAAGGCACCACCTCCGCCATCGAGGCCGAGGCCGCCGCCAGCGCCGACGAGAGCCTCATCACCCGCCTGGAGCAGGAGGGGGACATCGCGGCGGACTACCTGGAGGGTCTGCTCGACATCGCGGACCTCGACGGTGACATCGACATGGACGTCGAGGGCGACCGCGCCCTGGTCTCCATCGTCAGCGACGGCAACGACCGCGCGCTGCAGCGCCTGGTCGGCCAGGACGGCGAGGTGTTGGAGGCGCTGCAGGAGCTGACCCGGTTGGCTGTCCACCGGGAGACCGGCGAGCGCAGCCGCCTCATGCTGGACATTGCCGGCTTCCGGGCCCGCAAGCGTTCGGAGCTGGCCACGCTCGGTGCCCAGGCGGCCGAGCAGGCGAAGAGCAGCGGCGAGCAGGTCAAGCTGCGTCCGATGACGCCGTTCGAGCGCAAGGTCGTCCACGACGCGGTCGCCGCGGCCGGTCTGCGCAGCGAGTCGGAGGGCGAAGAGCCCCAGCGGTGCGTGGTCGTGCTGCCGGCCTGAGGCCGGCGGATCGATGACCGGCCGCGGTGGCGGCCGGAGAGCTTCACCGGACGCGACCCCGTCCGCCTCGTGCGGGCGGGGTCGTCGTCCCTTCCGCGGGCAGCGGCCCGGCGGGAGACGTTTCACGTGAAACAGTGCGTTGAGCGGGTCGGTGGATCCGGGGATCGGAGAGGTCGAGATGGACACGGAGAACGCGGCTGCCGGCCGGCCGGGGGCGGACGTGGATCCGGCCGCCGAGGGGCGGGCCGCCGAGGTGGTGGCGCCGCCGGAGGCCCCGGCCGTCGCCCGGGAGGTCTTCGGCGACCGTTACGACGCCGCCGTCCGGTACACCGAGCTGCTGGCGACCGCCGGTGTCCAGCGCGGGCTGATCGGTCCGCGTGAGGTGCCCCGGCTCTGGGACCGCCACGTCCTCAACTGCGCGGTGCTGGCCGAGCTGCTGCCCGCTGGCACCAGCCTGTGCGACGTCGGCTCCGGCGCCGGCCTGCCCGGCATCCCGGTGGCGCTGGCCCGTCCGGACGTCTCGGTGACGCTGCTGGAGCCGCTGCTGCGCCGGACCACCTTCCTGGAGGAGGTCGTCCGGGAGCTGGGGCTGGAGAACGTCACGGTGCTGCGCGGCCGCGCCGAGGAGATGGTCGGCAAGCTCGCGGTGGACGTGGTGACCGCCCGGGCGGTGGCGCCGATGGAGCGGCTGGCCGGCTGGGGCCTGCCGTTGCTGCGTCCGCACGGTCAGATGCTGGCGCTCAAGGGGGACAGCGCCGAGCAGGAGCTGGCCGACTCGCGCGCCGGGCTGGCCAAGCTGGGCGCGGTCGAGTGGAGCGTGATCGAGGTCGGTGCCGGCACCCTGGAGACCTCCACCCGGGTGGTCCAGGTCAAGGCGGGGGAGAGCCCCGGCGGTGTGAAGGCCGCGACCCGGCGGGCCAAGGCGGCCCGGGCGGGCCGCACCGCGAGCGCCCGCAACGGCGAGCGCGGCCGGGGCGGGCGGCGCCGCGCCCGCTGAGCGGGTGGCGCGGAAGACGTACGGAGACGGGCGGACGGGCCTCCTGGACGGGAGGCGCGTCCGCCCGTCGTCGTCCGGGTGACCAGCGGGACGACTCCGGGGCACCGGAGTGTCGCAACGTCAGATTTCCGGCAAACCGGGCATGGTGTTTCACGTGAAACGTCGCTCCTTGCTCTCGGGCATCCTCCGCCGTGACCGGGCGGCGACTGTTGCCGCTCCGGTTTCACGTGAAACACTGACCTCCATGCAGGACTCGGAGACCATCGACCAGATCGATGACACGCCCATCGCGCGGGCTGCCCAGGCTGCGGTTCAGGCGATCGGCCGAGCGGGTGAGGGGCTTCCCCGGCCCGCCGCGACCCGGGTGATCGTGGTCGCGAACCAGAAGGGTGGGGTGGGCAAGACCACCACCACCGTGAACATGGCCGCCTCGCTGGCCATGCACGGCCTGCGCGTCCTGGTCGTCGACCTCGACCCGCAGGGCAACGCCTCCACGGCACTGGGCATCGACCACCACGCCGAGGTGCCGTCCATCTACGACGTCCTGGTGGAGGGCAAGCCCCTGGCCGACGTTGTGCAGCCGGTGCACGACGTCGAGGGGCTGTTCTGCGTCCCCGCCACCATCGACCTGGCCGGCGCCGAGATCGAGTTGGTCTCCCTGGTGGCCCGGGAGAGCCGGCTCCAGCGCGCCATCGCGGCTTACGAGCAGCCGTTGGACTACATCCTGATCGACTGTCCCCCCTCGCTGGGCCTGCTGACGGTCAACGCCCTGGTCGCCGGCCAGGAGGTGCTGATCCCGATCCAGTGCGAGTACTACGCACTGGAGGGCCTCGGCCAGCTGCTGCGGAACGTCGAGCTGGTGCGCGCGCACCTCAACCCCGCGCTGCACGTGTCGACGATCCTGCTCACCATGTACGACGCCCGGACCCGGCTGGCCGCCCAGGTCGCCGAGGAGGTCCGGACCCACTTCCAGCAAGAGGTGTTGAGCACGGCGATCCCGCGCTCGGTACGCATCTCGGAGGCGCCCAGCTACGGGCAGACGGTGCTCACCTACGACCCGGGTTCGACCGGGGCGCTCTCCTACCTGGAGGCCGCCCGCGAGCTCGCGCTGCGTGCGGTGGGCCAGGGCGGCTCGCTGGTGGGTCAGCAGCGGGACGGCCAGCAGGGGCACGACGCCCCGGTGGCACAGCACGGCACGACGGAGGGTCATCAGTGAGTGGTCGCAGGGGTCTGGGTCGAGGGCTGGAGGCGCTGATCCGCCCCGCCGCGCCGGTGGACGGCGGGGTGGCGGCGAAGCCTGCGACGGCCACGCCCGCACCGGCCTCGGTGGTGGCGAACGGCGCGCCGACGCCGGCCACGGTGCCGCCGCTGCCGGGTGGCCGCGGCACGGTGGCGGCCCGGGCGGCCGCGGAGAAGCAGGCCGAGCAGGCGCAGCCGGCGGGTGCCTACTTCGCCGAGCTGCCGCTGGACGCGATCACCCCCAACCCGCGCCAGCCGCGTGACGTCTTCGACCCCGACAAGCTGGCCGAGCTGGTCACCTCCATCAAGGAGGTCGGTCTGCTCCAGCCGATCGTGGTGCGCCAGGCCGGGGCCGACAGCTTCGAGCTGATCATGGGCGAGCGCCGCTGGCGGGCCTCCCGGGAGGCCGGGCTGGACCGGATCCCGGCGATCGTCCGGGCCACCGAGGACGACAAGCTGCTGCTGGACGCCCTGCTGGAGAACCTGCACCGGGCCGAGCTGAACCCGCTGGAGGAGGCTGCCGCCTACGACCAGCTGCTGCGGGACTTCTCCTGCACCCACGAGGAGCTGGCCGACCGGATCGGCCGCTCGCGCGCCCACGTCTCCAACACCCTGCGGCTGATGAAGCTCGCGCCGTCCGTCCAGGTCCGGCTGGTGGCCGGAACGCTGATGGCGGGGCACGCCCGCGCGCTGCTCGCGGTGCCGGACCCCGAGCAGCAGGAGCGGCTGGCCGCGCGGATCATCGCCGAGGGCCTCACCGTGCGCAACGTGGAGGAGATCGTCGTCCTGATGCGCGCCGAGGAGGAGGCGGACAAGCCCAGGCGCCAGACGCCCAAGGCGGGCAAGCTGCTCTCCCCTGCCTTCAGCGACCTGGCGAGCCGGCTGTCGGACCGCTTCGACACCCGGGTGAAGGTCGAGGTCTCTCAGCGCGGCGGCAAGCTGGGCAAGGGCAAGGTGGTGCTGGAGTTCGGTTCGGTCGAGGACCTCAACCGGATCCTGGACAGCATGGCCCCCGGTGAGGACGGTCTGCGGCTGTCGCAGGGCTGAGCCGGGCTCCGGGCCCGGGTGCACCGACCCGATGGGTGCATGCTTCACGTGAGCGCTGTTTCACGTGAAACATGCACCCATCGGTGTTCGTGGGGGAATGCTCGACCGTGAAGTGGAGGAGGAGGTGCGGGCATGGGACGCCGGATCGCTCCGCTGACGCTGGACAACCTCGGGGACCTGCCGGACGGCTGCCGCTCCTGTGTGTTCTGGGAGCTGGACCCGGTCAGCGCCAAGGCGGCGGTGGAGTCCGGGAAGACGGAGTCGGAGAAGGAGGGGTGGATCTCCACGGTGCTGCTGGAGTGGGGTTCCTGCGGTCGGATCGTCTACGTGGACGACCGGCCCGCGGGGTTCGTGCTCTACGCGCCGCCCGCCTACGTCCCCCGCTCGCAGTCCTTCCCGACCAGCCCGGTCTCACCGGACGCCGTTCAGCTGATGGTCAGCCGGGTGCTGCCGGGCTACCAGCGCCAGGGGCTGGGCCGGGTGCTGGTGCAGACGGTGGCCAAGGACCTGATCGGGCGGGGGGTCCGGGCGATCGAGGCCTTCGGCTCGGCCGGACGGTCGCCGACCAGCTGCGTGCTGCCGGCCGATCACCTGCTGGCGGTCGGCTTCAAGACCGTCCGGCCGCACGCCCGCTACCCGCGGCTGCGGCTGGAGGCGCGGACGACGCTCTCCTGGCGGGGGGACGTGGAGGGGGCGCTGGAGCGGCTGCTCGGCGGTGGGCGCAAGGAGCCGGCGCTGCGGCCCTTCTGAGCCGCGCGGGAGGCGACGGCCGGAAGAGGGCCGGAAACGGGACGGAAAACGGCGGCGGGGCTCCCGGATGGGGAGCCCCGCCGCCGCGCGGTCGACGATCCGACGACCTAGATGAAGCCGTCCAGCTCGCGCAGCAGCGCGGCCTTCGGACGGGCACCGGTGATGGACTTCACCGGCTCGCCGCCCTTGTAGAGGATCAGGGTCGGGATCGAGATGACGCCGTACTGGGCGGCGGTCGCCTGGTTGGCGTCCACGTCGAGCTTGGCGATGGTCAGCTTGTCGGCGTGCTCGGCCGCGATCTCGTCCAGGATCGGGGCGACCTGGCGGCACGGGCCGCACCAGGTGGCCCAGAAGTCGACCAGCACGGGCTTGTCGCTGTCCAGGACGTCGGACTGGAAGGTCGCGTCGGTGACGGTGGTGGTGGCGCCGGCCACGGGGACTCCTCGGGTTCGGACGGAGGGGGCTGCTGCCAGGAGAACAACGGGCGGGCCCGTTCTGTTTCTGCCCGGCGGGGTGCGGGGGTGTTACGGGGGGGGGGCGGGTCAGACCGCCACGGTGGCGGCCTGGGCCTCCAGGTCGTCCAGCGCGGCGAGGTAGCGCTCGGCGTCGAGGGCCGAGGAGCAGCCGGTGCCGGCGGCGGTGATGGCCTGGCGGTAGGTGTGGTCCACGACGTCGCCGGCGCCGAACACGCCCGGGATGTTGGTCCGGGTCGAGGGGGCCTCGACCTTGAGGTAGCCCTCGGCGTCGAGGTCCAGCTGGCCCTTGAACAGCTCGGTGCGCGGGTCGTGGCCGATCGCGATGAACAGGCCGGTGACGGCCAGCTCGCGGGTCTCACCGGTGGTGGTGTCGCGCAGGGTGACGCCGGTCAGCTTCGGGTCGCCGTGGATGGCCTCGACCGCGCTGTCCCACTCGAAGCGGATCTTCGGGTCGGCGAAGGCGCGTTCCTGCATCGCCTTGGAGGCGCGCAGGGTGTCCCGGCGGTGGATGATCGTGACGCTCTTGGCGAAGCGAGAGAGGAAGGTCGCCTCCTCCAGGGCGGTGTCACCGCCGCCGACCACCGCGATGTCCTGGTCGCGGAAGAAGAAGCCGTCGCAGGTCGCGCACCAGGAGACGCCGCGCCCGGAGAGCTTGTCCTCGTTCGGCAGGCCGAGCTTGCGGTGCTGGGAGCCGGTGGTGACGATCACGGCACGGGCCTTGTGCACGTTGCCCTCGGAGTCGGTGACGGTCTTGACGTCACCGGTGAGGTCGACCGCGACGATGTCGTCGGGGATCAGCTCGGCGCCGAAGCGCTCGGCCTGGGCCCGCATGTTGTCCATCAGTTCGGGGCCCATGATGCCGTCCCGGAAGCCCGGGAAGTTCTCGACCTCGGTGGTGTTCATCAGCGCGCCACCGGCGGTGACGGCCCCCTCGAAGACCAGCGGCTTGAGGGAGGCACGGGCCGTGTAGAGCGCAGCCGTGTACCCGGCCGGGCCGGAACCGATGATGATCACGTTACGGACGTCGCTCACTGCTTCTCCTGGTTCGCATCGCGACCCGCGTTTGCTGCGGGGAGGGCGGTCCTGCTCCGCCGCCCGGGACAACGACTGACCAGTGTCTCGCATTCCCAGGCGGATCAGTACCAGGCGCCCGAACTCCGGAAGCGGCGTGCCGCACTGGGCGTGGATCGCATGGGAACCGCTGGTCAGCGACTGGGAACGCTCTGGTGCAGGACGATCCGGCCGCAGTCGGGGGCGCGCAGGTAGACGTCCACGAGGTCGGGCCGGCCGGGCACGGGGTAGACCAGGACGTCCACCGGGGCGCCGTCGAAGCTGCCCCGGTCGGTGGCCACCGGGGCGCCGGGGGCGGGGGCCGGGCAGCCCGGCGACGGGGCGGGGGAGGCGGAGGAGGACGGAGCGGGGGAGGAGAGCTCCGGCCGGGCGCCCTCGGCGGGCAGGACGCTCTGGGGCTCGGCCTGCCCGGTCGGCTGCGGTCCCGGTGCGGTGGCGGCGTTCCCCGAGCGGGCCAGCAGCTGCTGGATCTGGGTGGCGAGCACGTCGGCCCGGTAGACGGTGCCGGCGCTCGCCGCGTGCGGGGTGCGGCCGTTCTGCGCCGCGGCGGCGGTGGTGTCCGCCGGGGCCCCCGCACTGACCGCGGTGCCGCCGGCCCGGTCGTCGGGGTGGAGCAGCACCGCCCCGCCGATGCCGACGGCGGCCAGGGCGGCGGCGGCACCGAGCAGCAGCGCGAACCGCCGGCGGGGGCGCGGGCGGCCGGGCCCGGTGGGGGCCGCGGGCCGGGACGACGGCGCGGAGCGTCCCGAGGCCGCGCGGGCGGGCGGAGCCGGAGTGCCGGGACGGCGGCCGGGAGAGGGCTCCTGCGGGCCCGCCACGGCCGCGTGGCGGGCGCCGGGCGCGGCGTCCGGGGCGTCGGCCGCCCCGGGCACGTCGGTGGCTTCGTCGCCGGCCTCGGCGGCGGCGCGCGCCAGCGCGGCGTCCAGTCGGGCGGCGACGTCGGCGGGCATCGGCGGGGTCTCGACGGTGCCGAGCAGTTCCTGGACCTCGGCGAGGGCGTCGACGGTCTCCCGGCACTCGGCGCAGTCGGCGAGGTGCCGGTGCAGTGCCTCGACGGCCGCGGGGGAGTCGATCAGCCCTTCGGCGAGGTCGGCGAGTTCGTCGACCGGGGGGTGCCCCCCGGCGTGGTCGGGGGAGGAGGGGGTGGCGGTCATCGTGTGCTCGCGTCTCCTTCCAGCATCGTCCGACCGGTGCTCGGGCCTGTCCCTCTGACGGTGCGGGGGCCCGTCGGGTTCCCCGGGGTGCCCCGCCCCGGTGGGGCCGAGCCCGGGGCGCCCGGTGTTTCACGTGAAACATCCGGCCCGCCGCCCTCGTGCAGGTGCCGCACCAGCGGGAGCAACCGGGCCCGGCCGCGTGCGCAGCGGCTCTTCACGGTGCCCACCGGGACGCCCAGCAGCTCGGCGGCCTCGGCGACCGGGTAGCCCTGCATGTCGACCAGCACCAGCGCGGCCCGCTGTTCGGGGGGCAGTTCGTCGAGCGCCGCGGTCACCTCGCGGTGCAGCTCGGCCCGGACCACCGGGGAGTCGGCCGGCTCGGCGGTGCCGACCAGGGTGTCGAGCCGCTGCGGGTCCTCGTCGAGCGGGGTGGTGCGGCGGGTGGCGCTGCGCCGGGCGCGGTCCAGGCAGGCGTTGACCACGATCCGGTGCAGCCAGGTGGTGACGGCCGAGCGGCCCTGGAACCCGGCGGCGGCGCGGAAGGCGGAGACCAGGGCGTCCTGGAGCGCGTCGGCGGCCTCCTCGCGGTCGCCCAGGGTGCGCAGGGCGACTGCCCAGAGCCGGTCGCGGTGGCGGTTCACCAGCAGTCCGAAGGCCTCCCGGTCACCGGCGACGTGCCGGGCGAGCAACGCCGCGTCGTCGTCCGTCCGGTTCACGCTGTCCGCCACCGCCACCTCTTCGTCTCGCCGTGCGGGTGTCGCCCCACGGCCCGCTGCGGGACCGTCGGGTCAGCCGGTGACCTTGACCTCGGCGACGCGGCCCTGGAACTTGCCCTCGGAATTCTTCGGCAGGCCGGTCAGCCAGATCAAGAGGTAGCGGGTGGTGACCGGGTTGTCCAGGGAGAAGTCGGCCGCGGGGCCGCTCTTCTTGCCCACCACCGAGTAGTCGCTGAGCGGGGCGCCCTTCGGGTTCGCCGTGGCCGCGGCGTTGGGCACCCGGAGCTCCGCCGTGTGGTTCCCGACGAACTGGACGTTCACGGAGTTGACGGACTGCGGCGAGCCGAGGTCGATCAGCAGTCCGGTGCCGGCCTTGTAGAGGTTCGGGGCGAACTGGTCCTCGTACCACTGGGTGATCCACTGCGTCTCGGGCTTGCCGTCGATCGCGTTGGCCAGGGTGTCCTTGCCCTCTGCCCCGTCGCCCAGCGGGTTGTACGACTGCGCGTCCTTGATGGCGATCGGCGCCGGGTTGTGGTTGCTGGCCTGCGGACTGGGCGCGGTGCTGCTGACCGAGGGCAGCGGGGACGAGGTCGCGGCGGTGCCGCCGCCGTTGTTGGTGTGGCGCAGGTGGTCGACGAACTGCCACGAGGCGACGCCGATCGCGCCGAGGGCGACCGTCCAGGCGGTGGCCTTGGCCACCCGGCGCAGCCGCCGCTTCATCCGGCGGGAGGCGGTCGGCCGGGAGGAGGCGGGCAGCGGGGCGACCGCCGGGTCGGCGACCCGGGTCGGGTTGGGCGCCGTCGGCAGGGAGTGGGTGTTGTGCCGGGGCGGCACGGGGTAGGCGGGCAGCTCCGGCTCGGGCTGGCGGATCCGGGGCATCTGCGCGATCGCCCGGACCAGCTCCTCCGGGGTGGTGATCGGCTCGGCGTGGTGCGGCGGGTGGTCGAACAGGGCCCGTGCGGCCAGCTCGGACAGGCCCTTGTGGACCCCGGCGCGGACCTGGTCGGGCGCGACGTTCTGGAGGCCCTTGGGCAGGCCCCGGAGGTCGTAGCGGTCCTCCGGGTACGGCCAGCGGTGGGTGAGCGCGGCGAACAGGAGCGCGCCGATCGCGCGGGTGTCGGTGCGCTGGGCGTCCTCGGTGGAGTCCTCCGGAGGCAGCCCGCGCAGGGCGGCGTCCACCGCGATGCCGTTGATCCGGTACTGGCCGCTGTCGGTGCGCAGCACGCAGCGCGGGGTGAGCCGCAGGTGGGCCTGGCCGCGCCGGTGGGCGGCCGCGACCGCGTCGGCGACCTGGCGGACCATCTGGTACGCCTCGTGCGGCTCCATCGGCCCGTTGGCGAGCAGCCGGGCCAGGTCGGAGGAGTGCGGCAGCCACTCCCGCACGACGACGACCAGCTCGCCCTCCTGGACGGCGTCCAGGACCTGGACGAAGCGCGGGTCGCCGAGCAGGGCGGCGGACTTGGCCGCGGCCAGCACCTTGCGGGCCCGCTGGTGGCCGGAGGCCATCAGGTGGATGCCGACGGCCCGGCGCAGCTTCTCGTCGACGGCGCGCCAGCTGCTGAAGGTGTCGGTCTCGGAGATGCACTCCTCCAGCAGGTAGCGGTGGCCGATCATGTCGCCGCTGCGGTGCTGGGGGGCGGGGAGGGTGCGCGGGAGGGTGGCGGTGTCGCGCGGGTCGACCGTGGGCTGCGGGTCGGTGGGGCGGCGTTTGGCGGGCGCCGGCGCGGCGGCGGGGGCCGGCTTCTTCCGGGCGGCGCCCGCGGCGAGTTCGGCGGCGATCTCCTGGACCGAGAGCGGGGCGGTGATCTCCGAGGTCTCCTCGCTCACGGAGGTCTCCGGTCCTCGCACGGCGGCGCCCCCGGGAGCGTCCCCGTCGGTGCTCCCGTCGGTGCTCCCGTCGGTGTCCTTCCCGTCGACGTCCGCGCGGTTCTTCCCGGGAGCGGCGGCAGCGGTGGGGGCGACCTCGCCGTCGACGGCGGAGGCGCGCCCGGCGGTGTCCTTCGCGACGGCGAGCTCGTCGATCGCCGCGGCCAGCGCGGCTTCGTCCGCCGCCGCGTCAGCTGTTGACGTGTCGACGACCGCCTTGGTGCCATCAGCCACCGTGGTCCTGCCTCCCCTTGTGTCGCCCCGGCTGAGAGAGTCGCTGGAGCCCGCGGGTTGGCGGCCCTGTGCTCCAGGACAATTGTGCCCACTCTTCTCCACCGGGTACGACCGCTGAGGGGGCGTCTCGGTTGCCCACCGGTGGAGAGATGTGGTGCAGATAGGACACCGGGTCACCATCAGGCCGCCGGGCGGGCCCGGGGCGACTGGCGGCCCAGCAGTCGGCCGGACGAGCGGCGGAGCTGTCCGCTCCGGTTGACGCCCGCTCAGGGCGCCCGCTCGTCCGGCCGTCGAAGGGTCGGTCAGCGGCCCAGTCGGCCGCGGACCATGCCCAGCATGGCGTTCAGTTCCTCGATCCGCAGGCGCTTGGCGATCAGCACGAAGACCGCCAGCTGCAGGCCGCCGGCCACGACGAGCGAGGCCACGCTGCCCGGCCAGCCGCCGAGCACCTGCTGGACCGCCAGGCTGGCGCCGAGGCCGACCAGGGCGGCCGGGACGCAGGCGGCGGCCAGCCGGCTGTACGTCTTGCCGATCCGCTTGGTGTCCAGCCCGCCGATCTTCTTCTTCAGCTTCGGCACGGCCACCATCACCCCGATGGCGTAGGCGAAGCCGTAACCGAAGGCCATGCCGATCACCGTCCACTGCGGCGGGAGCAGCAGCCAGCACAGCACCGAGAAGGTCGCCTGGCAGACGGCGACCCAGACGGTGTTGGAGAATGGCGTCCGGGTGTCCTCGTAGGCGTAGAAGCCGCGCAGCATCACGTACTGGGCCGAGTACGGGATCAGGCCCAGGGCGAAGGCGGAGAGCATCAGACCGACGTTGGTGGCGTCGTTCAGGACGGACTCGTTGCCGCCGACCGCGTAGATCGAACGGCCGATCACCGGGCCGAGCGACAGGAACAGGAACGCGGCCGGGACGACCGCCACCGCGGTGGTGCGCAGACCGTAGGAGATGTCGTCGCGGACGGCTCCGGCGTCCTCGTCGGCGGCCGCCCGGGACAGCCGGGGGAGCACCGCGCTCATGATCGAGACGGTGATCACGGCCTGCGGCAGCTGCCAGATCAGCAGGGCGTTGGAGAACGCGGCCAGGCCGACGCCGGAGTGGCCGGCCGCTGCGGCGGCGTCGCCGGCGTTGGTGGACAGCTGGGTGATCACCAGGTAGCCGGCCTGGTTGGCGAGCACGAAGAAGAACGTCCACTTGGCCAGCCGGGCGGCCTTGCCCAGGCCGTGGCCGCGCCAGTCGAAGCGGGGCCGGAAGCGGAACTCGGCCGCCCGCAGGTACGGGATCATCGCCAGCGACTGGACGACCAGGCCGATCAGGGTGCCGAGGCCGAGCAGCCGCACGCCCTCGGGCGAGATGGCCTCCGGGGTGACGTGGGTGGTGCCGAACCCGCCGTAGACCCAGATGTAGGCGGCGAAGGTGAAGATCACCACGATGTTGTTCAGGACCGGGGTCCACATCATCGCGCCGAACCGGCCGCGGGCGTTGAGGATCTGGCCCATCACCACGTGGATGCCCATGAAGAAGATCGTGGGCAGGCAGTAGCGGGCCAGCGCCACCGTGGTGTCGGCCCGCTCCGGGTTGGACATCATCGGGTGGGCGATCATCTGGACCAGGACGGGCGCCCCGAGGACCGCCAGGAACACCACGCCGCCGAGCCCGACCATCACCAGGGTGAGCAGCCGGCTGGCGTACGCGGTGCCGCCGTCCTCGTCGTTCTTCATGCTGCGCACCAGCTGCGGCACGAAGACCGCGTTCAGCGCGCCGCCGCCGATCAGGATGTACAGCAGGGTGGGCAGGGTGTTCGCCGCGTTGTACGAGTCACCCATCACGCTGACGCCGATGGCCAGGGTGATCACCATGGTCCGGACGAAGCCGGTGCCGCGGGAGACCAGCGTGCCGGCCGCCATGATCGCGCTGGAGTTCAGCAGGCTCGCGACCTTGCCGCCCCCGCCGGCCGCCGGGGCCGCCGCGGGCTCCGGCTGTGCGACGTGCTCCTCGGCGGCGAGGTCCGCCAGCGGCTCGACCGCCGGGGGCACCGCGACGGCGGCCACCTGCATGGTGGCCTCCTCCTCGGAGAGCGGCGGGTCGAACTCGATCGGCGGTACGAAGGGGCGCTGCCCGTCCGGACCGCCGTGCTGCTGCCGACGGCCCGGGTGGCCGCCCGCCGGCGGGTACGGCGCGGGGCCGCCCGGCGCGCCCGTGCCGCCGGGCGGCACGGCTCCGGGCATGCCCGGGTGGGCGGCCTGCGGGGGGTGCGGGGCCTGCGGCACCGGCGGGGCCGCGGCCTCCGCCTGGCGGCCGCCGAAGAGCGCGTCCACCCCGACGTACTCGGTGGTCTCGGTGTCCCAGGCGGAGTGCGCCGGGCCGGGCTCCCACTGCTGCTGCGGCTGCTCGCCGCCGCCCCAGTGGGGGACGGCCGAAGCCGGGGCCGGGGCCGGAGTCGCCTCCGGCTGCCAGCCGGCCTGCGGCGGGGTGTCCCAGCCGGGCTGCACCGGCGGCACCGGCGGCGAGAACTGGTCCGCCGCCTGGTACGGCGTCGGCGGCACCGGCGTGGGGTAGCCGCCGCCCTGCGGCGGCAGCTGCGGCGGCACGTCGTACGCGGCGGCCTGCTGCTGCGGCTCGGCCGGCCGGCCGGCCCGCAGACCGTACGGGTCCTGGCCGTCCTGCGCGGTCCCGTAGGCGTCGGCCGCGTACGGGTCCTGGGCGTAGGTGTCGGCCACGTACCAGTCGCCGGACGGCGACTCGGCACCCGGCCGGCTCTCACCGCGGCCCGGCGGCCGCTCCTCGCTGCGCCCGGTCATGTCACCTCTTCGATGTCGTGGGGGGAGGCCGGCCCGGCGTCACGGGGGGTCGGCGGTATCAAGGACCAACCTTCTCATCACTGGCGGCCCGATCCCGGCCATCCGGGCTGCTGGCGCGCAGTGTCTGCGCGGGACCCTCACC
Organism: Kitasatospora sp. NPDC085464; assembly: GCF_044541955.1. NCBI lineage: Bacteria > Bacillati > Actinomycetota > Actinomycetes > Kitasatosporales > Streptomycetaceae > Kitasatospora > Kitasatospora sp. NPDC085464. The sequence continues at coordinate 84,565 of NZ_JBITTM010000023.1, read as the reverse complement.
AGCGGCATCGTCCGCCGGCCCGTCCCCGTCGGACCCGTCGGAGCCGGTGTCCCCGGTGGCCCCGGTGTTCCCGTCGGACCCGGCGTTCCCGCTCGCCCCGTCCGCCGTCGGCTCCCCGGCCTCGGCGCCGTCCGCGGCCGGGCCGTCCCCGACCGGCTGGTCGCCGTCCTGGTGCGGCTGACCGCCCCGCCGCTTGCGCTGGCGCACGAAGCGCACCGCGGCCAGCAGCAGCAGGAGGCCGGCGCCCGCGAAGACGTACAGCACCCCGTTGGTCACCGAAGTCACCTCGACCGTGAACGTCCGGGCCTCGCCGTACGGTCGCGGGTTGGGGCCGGTGGTCCACAGCTGGGCGGTCATCTGGACCGGCCCGTTGTTGTGGGCCTCGGCCTGGTAACGGAGGGTGGCGCTCTGCGAGGCCGGGAGGACCAGGTCCTCCGCCTTGCTCACCTGCAGCCTGTTCGGCTGGAGCGAGGTGAGGACCAGCTTCAGGTTGGTGACCGTCTGGGTCAGGTCGTTGCGGACGCTGACCTGCAGCAGGCCGGTGTCGCCGGCCAGGGTGACCGAGGTCTTCTCCGGCACCTGGACGGCCTTGGTCAGTTCCTTCAGGTACTGCGTGACGCCCGTGCGGTAGGCGCCGCCGGCCGGGGCCTGGGAGCGCCACTCGGTGGACAGCGAGCGGACCATGGCGGCGTTGAACGGGCCGCGGACCCGCTGCGGCAGGGTGAGCACCCGCATCAGCGTGTCCAGGTCGTACTGGATGCGGTTGGTGCTGTCCAGGTCGGTCGCCGTCAGCTCCGAGGCGCGGGCCTGGGTCGGGTAGTCGGTGGCCGCCGGGACGCCGGTGTTGGCCTTCTCGTCGGGCGAGGACTGGGCCACCGCGTCCAGCTTGACCGGGGCGATCCACTTGCCGGTCGCCTGCTGCAGGGCGTTCGCCAGGACCTTGGCGGTGGCGACGCTCAGCTCGCGCGGCGGCATGATCAGCAGACCGCGCTGGTTCTGCGGCTGCTCGTGGGTGATCGCGAAGGTCTCGGCGAGGAAGCGCTGGGTCGACTCGGTCTGGTCCGTGCCGGCGCCCAGGTCCTTCTGGAAGAGCCCGGAGACCGTCTCGTCGGCGACCACGGCGCTCTGCCCGTTGCCGACCGGGCGCGCCGCGCTCGGGGTGTAGTTCAGCGCGTCCGGCTCCGGCATGCTCGCCCCGTTCGCCAGCAGCAGGCCGCTGCCCGCCTGCTGAGCGAGCGAGGCGATCTGCTGGTCGACGTAGCCCTGGTAGGGCCAGGCGATGTCGGAGCGGGTGTCCACGGAGAGCCGGCCCTCGACGGTCAGCCGACCGGCCGTGGCCGCCTTGTTCAGCGCCGTGGGCATCCCGGGCAGGTCGGCGCCGTTGTGGGCGATCGAGGCGATGTCCGGGTCGGCGTACGGCAGCGCCACCACCTGGCTGTCCGGCTTGGCGACGGCGGCCCGCAGCTTGTCCAGCCAGGCGGCGGCCGCCGCCGAGCCGTTGCGCGCGACGGTGTTGTCGTCCCTGGCCGGCTTGCCCGCGGACTCGGTGCCCGGGTTCTGCACCCGGTACGGCTTGGTCATCGCCAGCGCGGCGTCCAGCAGGTCCGGGTCGACCACCCAGGTCAGCCCGGGCAGCTTGGCGCCGGTGTCGACCAGCTCGTACAGCCGGCCGCCCGGGGCGAACTCGGCGGCCAGGCTGTCGTCGCGCAGCACCGGGACGGACTGCTCGTTGTCGGCGACGGTCTGCGCGGCCAGCACCGGCGCGTGCACCAGCGGCCACAGCGTGGCGACCTTCGTCGGCTGCGCCTCGGCGCCGCCCGGGTTGTACGGCAGGAAGCTCCGGGCGATGCCCAGGGCCCGGTCGTGCCCGTTGTCGGCGGTCGAGCCCCAGGCGTCCACCGCGAGCTCGTACACACCACTCGACGACAGCCCGAGGTCGTTCACCGCGACGCTCAGGGTGTACGGCAGCGTCTGGCCCGGATTGAGCTCCGGCAGGGCGTACTGCGGGCTGTCCAGCTCGACGCCGTCCCGCTCGATCGGCGTGGTGCGGCCGGCCACGTTGGCCAGGTCGCTGCGCCGGTCCAGCGGCCTGCCGGAGTACGGCTTGCGGACGGCCGCGTGGGCGTTCTTGAGCGCGGACTTGCCGGCGTTGGTCACGTGACCGGTGATCGTCACGGTGCCGTTGGGCACGGCCACCTGCGGGGCCAGCGACTCGATGCTCAGGACCACCGGGTACTCGGCCGAGGCGGTGGAGCCGGCGGTCGGGTGGGTGTCTCCGCCCGCCGGGTGGGTGCCTCCGCCGGCTGTCAGCGCACCGGCCGGGGCGGCCGTGAAGAGGGTCAGGGCGGCCGCGCAGGCGGCGGCGAGGCGCAGGCCCGCCCGGCGCACCGGATGACGTCCCCCGGCGGGGCGTTCGGCCCCTCCAGGCTGTCGGTGCGCCCCCAGGCCCGAGTGCCGTGCCGGCTCACTCACTCGCTTCGCCCTCGCCGTTCTCGATCGCTGCTGATGCTGTCCGTCCCGTCCGGCGCGGTCCGCCCGACGGTGTTCGCTTGGAACTCTTGAAATTCTTGAAACGCTTGAACTGTTCGCCCGACGCCGTCGCCGCACCGCTTCCGCGGGAGTTCCGCAGGCCGTGGCGGCACGCGACACCGCATCCCCTGTCCGGTGCCCGAGACTCGTCCACCGGCATGGTAACGATGCAGCCTGCGGTGCAGTGTTGCGGGCTGTGGGGTGAGACGCCCAAAACGCGCGGGCGGTTGACCTTCCGGGGCACGTACCCTTGTGAGCCGTGTCCACTGCCAATGAGCCCACCACGCGCACCGACCGTCCCAGCACCGCCGTCCGGGCCGTACCAGGTCTGAGCGAGGCCCAGACCCTGGGTCTGCAAGAGCTGCTGCGGGTGTCGCCGGTCGCCGACGAGATCGCCCGCCGCTTCCAGGCGGCCGGTCACCGGCTGGCGCTCGTCGGCGGCTCCGTCCGGGACGCGCTGCTCGGCCGGCTCGGCAACGACCTGGACTTCACCACCGATGCCCGCCCGCAGCAGGTGCTCAAGCTGGTGAAGGGCTGGGCGGACGCGGTCTGGGACGTCGGCATCGCCTTCGGCACGGTCGGCGCCCGCAAGGACACCGCCGAGGGCTCGTTCCTGATCGAGATCACCACCTACCGCTCCGAGGCGTACGACCGCACCTCCCGCAAGCCCGAGGTGACGTACGGCGAGAGCATCGAGGAGGACCTGGTCCGCCGGGACTTCACGGTCAACGCGATGGCCGTCGACCTGCCCGGGCGCGGCTTCGTCGACCCGCACCACGGCCTGGAGGACCTGGAGGCCCGGGTGCTGCGCACCCCCGCCACCCCCGAGGAGTCCTTCTCCGACGACCCGCTGCGGATGATGCGGGCCGCCCGCTTCGCCGCCCAGCTCGACTTCGACCCGGCGCCCGAGGTGGTCGCCGCGATGACCGAGATGGCCGAGCGGATCACCATCGTCTCGGCCGAGCGGGTCCAGGCCGAGCTGAACAAGCTGCTGCTGGCCAAGCACCCGGTGAAGGGCCTGCGCCTGCTGGTCGACACCGGCCTGGCCGGGCACGTGCTGCCCGAGCTGCCCGCCCTGCGGCTGGAGCGTGACGAGCACCACCGGCACAAGGACGTCTACGAGCACTCGCTGACCGTCCTGGAGCAGGCCATCGGCCTGGAGCAGGACGGCCCGGACCTCACCCTGCGGCTGGCCGCGCTGCTGCACGACATCGGCAAGCCGCGCACCCGCCGCTTCGAGTCGGACGGCCGGGTCTCCTTCCACCACCACGAGGTGGTCGGCGCCAAGATGACCCGCAAGCGGATGCGCGAGCTGAAGTACTCCAAGGAGCTCACCGAGGACGTGTCGCGCCTGGTCGAGCTGCACCTGCGCTTCCACGGCTACGGCGGCGGCGAGTGGACCGACTCCGCGGTGCGCCGCTACGTCACCGACGCCGGGCCGCTGCTGGAGCGCCTGCACAAGCTGACCCGCTCCGACTGCACCACCCGCAACAAGAAGAAGGCGGCCACCCTCGCCCGCACCTACGACGGTCTGGAGACGCGGATCTCCGAGCTGAAGGCGCAGGAGGAGCTGGACGCCGTCCGCCCGGCCCTGGACGGCAACCAGATCATGGAGCTGCTCGCCATCAAGCCCGGCCCGCAGGTCGGCAAGGCGTACAAGCACATGCTCGAACTCCGGCTGGAGCACGGTCCGATGGAGCACGACGAGGCGGTCGCGGCGCTGCGCGCCTGGTGGGCGGAGCAGCAGGGCTGACGCCGGCCGGGGCTTCCGGCACGACGCGAGGGGTGGTCCCGGCACCGGCCGGGGCCACCCCTCGCGTCGTGCGGCGGGCTGTCCGAGCTGCCGGGGCAGCCCGGGCCACGAGAGCTACGAGAGCTTCTTGAGGCAGAGCACGTAGTTCAGGGACGGGAAGTTGGTGTAGGTGCGGGTGTACCAGCTGTCCGACTTCGACTGCTTCTCGCAGACCTTCTCGTCGGACGTGGCGAGGTACTTGAAGATCACCTTGTACTGCGCCTTGGCGTCGGTGCAGGGCAGGACCGAGACCTTCGGGTGGGTGTCGGTGGTCTCGCCGGCCGGGCCGTTCTCGTTGTGCAGGCAGTCGCCCGCCTTGGCCTGGTCGACGCTGTCCGTGTCGGGGGTCGGGGTGGTGACCGGCGGCAGCGTGATGCTCGGCACCGCCGGCATCGTGAAGGTCGGCGACGGGAAGGCCGGCGGCGGCGAGGGCGTGAAGGTGAAGGACGAGGCCGACGGCGAGGGAGCCGCGATGATCGGGTCGGACGGGTCGTCGTGCTTCGCCGGGCCGAGCACGCCGGTGGCGGCCAGGGCGACGGTGACCGCCAGCGAGACCGGCACCACCAGCATCGCGATGTGCGGGCGGCGGGTCAGCGGGACGCCCGGGTCGAGCTGCGGGCCGTGGCTGCCCGGGACGGGCGGCTGCAGCTGCTTGAACCGGTTGTGCGGGCCGAGGTTCATCAGCAGCGTGATCGGGGTCAGCAGCCACGACACCAGGCTCCACCAGCCCTGGACCAGCGTCCGGGCGGACATGTCGCGCACGGTGGCCGTGCCGCAGGTGCGGCAGAACGGGCCGGACATCCGCAGCATGCGGTAGGCCACGAGCAGGCCCTGGTGGCCGCGGACGGTGGCGTTCACCGCCGGGTAGCCGCCGCAGAACCGGCAGGTCAGGCCGTCCACCGGGCCCTGGGGCGGGTACCCGTAGCCGTAGCCGGCCGGGGGCTGCTGGTAGCCGTACGGCTGCTCCGGCGGCGGGGCGCTCGGGTAGCCGTACCCGGGCTGGCCGGGCGGCGGCGCACCGTAGCCACCGCCGGAGGAGTAGGGGTTGCCGTCGCCCGGCGGCGGACCGTACGGCATCTGGGGCGGAGGCGGAACGGACAAGTGGTCCCCCGGGGACGGAGTGGCGGAAGGGTTCAGGACTTCTTCACCGGCGGGACGCCGGTGGAGGCGGGTGTCATCGGGCCGAGGCAGAGCACGTACCGCTTCTTGTTCCAGCGGCGGCCGCTCTTGCCCGAGACGGCGCTCGTGGTCTGCGGCGTCTGCTTGCACCGGTTCACGTCGGTGGTGCCTTCGAACTTCGACAGTACGCGGTAATTCGCTTTGGAATCAGTGCACTTGACGATGTCGACATCACGGGAGCCGCTCACCCGCACACAGTCGCCGGGCTTGGCGCTGCTGACGCTCGGCCCGGCGACGAAGTACCCGACCGCCAGGGCTATGCAGCCGCCGACCAGGCCCACGGCCTTCAGCTTGGACTTGGTGCCGAGCTTCTTCGCGGGGGCGTTCGGCGCTGCGGGCGCGGGCTGCGGGTAGCCGTACGCCCCGGCGGGCGGCTGCTGCCCGTACGGAGCCTGCCCGTACGGGTTCTGCCCCGGAGGCTGCTGGCCGTACGGCTGCTGCCCGTACGGCGGCGGTGCTCCGTAGCCGCCCGGGGCGGGCTGCCCGTAGCCGGGCGGCGGACCGTACGGAGCTGCGGGCGGGGGGACGGGCGCACCGTACGGCGGCGCGCCGGGCGGCCCCGGCGGGGCCGGCTGCGGCGGCCCGTACGGGTTGGGCGGTGTGCTCATCAGTTCGTCCCCCGAGACAGAGTGCTGTCGCTCCGACAGGTCTGACACCTTAGCGACTCGGTCGGACGCCATCCGTCCCGAGCCCCGGGGGATCCGGTGGGAGCGGGTCAGGCGAGTGGCCGGCGGCGGGCGGCGCGCAGGTAGACGACCGCCGTGACGGCGTACACCGCGGCGACCCCGACGACCACCGTGACGGAGCGGCCGGACATCGGCAGCACCAGCGCGGTGACCACGGCGGCGGCCACGAAGGCGACGTTGAACAGCACGTCGTAGATGGCGAAGACCCGGCCGCGGTACTCGTCCTCGACCGTCTCCTGCACCACGGTGTCGGCGCAGATCTTGGTGCCCTGGGTGACCACCCCGAGCAGCAGGGCGGCGATCAGGCACGGCACCAGCGTGAAGCTCAGGCCGAGCGCGGGGACGAAGACCACCGGGGCGACCAGGCAGGCCGTCATCCAGCCGGTCAGGCCGAGCTTCCGGGTGCACCAGGGACTGATCACGGCGGCGACGAAGAAGCCGGCGGCGGAGAGGGCGACCGCCTGGCCGAGGGTGACCAGGCCGGCCGCGGGGTCGGCCGGGTCGTTGAAGGTGTACCGGGCGAGTATCACCACGACCACGATCAGCACGCCGTAGCAGAACCGGGCCGCGGTGACGGCGGCCAGCGCGTGCACGGCGGGCCGGCAGTCCCGCACCAGGTGGCGCACCGCGGCGCCGAGTTCGACGGCGGCCCGGACCAGCGCCTGGCCGAGCGCCGGGCGGTCGGCGTGCTGCTCCGGTCCGAGCAGGTCGCGGTCCATCCGGCGGGCGGCCATCGCGGCCGACAGGTAGAGCAGCGAGGCGACCGTCACCAGTGCGGCGTCCGCCTTCGGGCCGGGGGTCATCACCTGGTGCATCAGGAAGCCGATGACCCCTCCCGAGGCGGCGGCGACCGACCCGAGGGTGGGGGAGAGCGCGTTGGCGGTGACCAGCTGCTTCTGCTCCACCACCCGGGGCAGGGCGGCGGAGAGGCCGGCCAGGATGAACCGGTTGAGCGCGGTGACCAGCAGGGCCGAGGCGATGAACAGCCAGTTCGGCGCCCCGGCCAGGAGCAGTGCGCCGGTGCCCAGGCCCAGCCCGAAGCGGGCCAGGTTGCCGAAGTACAGCACCTGGCGGCGGCGCCAGCGGTCCAGCAGCACCCCGGCGAACGGGCCGACCACCGAGAACGGCAGCAGCATCCCGGCGAGCACCGTGGCGATGTCGGCGGGGGAGGACTGCTTCTCGGGGGAGAAGACTACGTAGGCGGCGAGCGAGACCTGGAAGACGCCGTCCGAGAGCTGGGAGAGCACCCGGGCGGTCAGCAGCCGCCGGAAGTCGCGGCCCCGGAGCAGGTCCAGGAGCGTGGCGCGGTGCGCGGGCTGGTGGGTGCTGCCGTTCTCGGTGATCGCCACCCGCCCAGGGTGCCATGGAACCGGTGGCTGTTTCACGTGAAACATTGGCCGGGAAGAGGTGAAGGGCCCACGATCCGGTGATCGTGGGCCCTTCCGAGGAGCTATCGAGCGGTCAGCTGCTCAGCGCTCAGCGCTCGACAGTCGCGAACCTCGCTGCGCTCAGCGCTCGACCTCGCCGCGGATGAACTTCTCGACGTTCTCCTTGGCCTCGTCGTCGAAGTACTGGACCGGCGGGGACTTCATGAAGTACGAGGAGGCCGACAGGATCGGGCCACCGATGCCGCGGTCCTTGGCGATCTTCGCGGCGCGCACCGCGTCGATGATGACGCCGGCGGAGTTCGGGGAGTCCCAGACCTCCAGCTTGTACTCCAGGTTCAGCGGGACGTCGCCGAACGCACGACCCTCCAGGCGGACGTAGGCCCACTTGCGGTCGTCCAGCCAGGCCACGTAGTCCGAGGGACCGATGTGGACGTTCTTGGCGCCCAGCTCGCGGTCGCGGATCTGCGAGGTGACGGCCTGGGTCTTGGAGATCTTCTTGGACTCCAGGCGCTCGCGCTCCAGCATGTTCTTGAAGTCCATGTTGCCGCCGACGTTCAGCTGCATGGTGCGCTCAAGGATGACACCGCGGTCCTCGAACAGCTTGGCCATCACGCGGTGCGTGATGGTGGCGCCGACCTGGGACTTGATGTCGTCACCGACGATCGGCACGCCGGCCTCGGTGAACTTGTCCGCCCACTCCTTGGTGCCCGCGATGAACACCGGCAGGGCGTTCACGAAGGCGACCTTGGCGTCGATGGCGCACTGGGCGTAGAACTTGGCGGCCTTCTCGGAGCCGACCGGCAGGTAGCAGACCAGGACATCGACCTGCTGGTCCTTGAGGACCTGGACGACGTCGACCGGGGCCTCGTCGGACTCCTCGATGGTCTCCAGGTAGTACTTGCCCAGGCCGTCGAGGGTGTGGCCGCGCTGGACGGTGACGCCGGTCGGCGGCACGTCGCAGATCTTGATGGTGTTGTTCTCGCTGTTGCCGATGGCGTCGGCCAGGTCGAAGCCGACCTTCTTGGCGTCGACGTCGAAGGCGGCGACGAACTCCACGTCACGGACGTGGTAGTCACCGAACTGGACGTGCATCAGCCCGGGGACCTTGCCGGCCGGGTCGGCGTCCTTGTAGTACTCGACACCCTGCACCAGCGAGGCGGCGCAGTTGCCCACGCCGACGATGGCTACGCGAACCGAACCCATTTCCGGTTGCTCCCTGTGATCTCATGAGGACCGCCGGGACCGGCGGAACTCGTCCTGCTTCTTCGATGACTGCTTGTAAGGGCGCGCGAGGCGCCCACTCCTGCCGCGCGGCACAGGGCTGGCGCGGTGTCAGCGCTCCTGGGCGGAGCGCCCCGGGCGGTCGTACGGTGGCCCGGACGGGTCCGAGGACCCGGTCTCCTGGCCACGGCCGTCCGAAGTCTTGTGGGGTACGGCGGAGGGGTCGCCGCCGGTGGCGGGACCGGTCCGGCCGGTGCGGTTGGACCGCTCGGTCTCGATCAGCTCGTTGAGCCAGCGGACCTCGCGCTCCACCGACTCCAGTCCGTGCCGCTGGAGTTCGACGGTGTAGTCGTCGAACCGCTCGCGGGCACGGGCGAGCGAGTTGCGCATCCGCTCCAGGCGCTCCTCCAGCCGGCTGCGGCGCCCCTCCAGGACGCGCATCCGGACGGCCCGGTCGGTCTGGCCGAAGAACGCGAAGTGGACGCCGAAGTGCTCGTCCTCCCAGGCGTCCGGGCCGGAGTCGGCGAGCAGCTCCTCGAAGCGCTGCTTCCCCTCGGCGGAGAGCCGGTAGACGATCTTGGAGCGCTTGCCGTTGAGGGCGGTGGCCGGGACGTACTCGACGTCCGGGTTGTCCTCGACCAGGAAACCCTGGGCGACCAGGCTCTTCAGACAGGGGTAGAGCGTTCCGTAGGAGAGTGCCCGGAACGTGCCGAGCAGGATGTTGAGCCGCTTGCGCAGCTCGTAGCCGTGCATCGGAGCGTCGTGGAGCAGGCCGAGAACGGCGAACTCCAGCACTCCTGAGCGCCTGCCCACTGCCGTGGTCCTCCTCCCTCTCGGCCCTCGTCCGGCCGCTGCATCCGGCGGTATTCCGCTTCGATGTATCGGCTCGATATATCGAGAACAGTAAACCCGACCCCCGGAACGGGCAAGGGGGGCACGCGTGAATGTGATCACAAGCCGACGCGCAGGTGAGCTTGGCAACGGGCGTGTAATGATCTGTCGCCGTTTTGCGGTTATTGGCGACTGATGCCCGATTAGTTGTAATTCCGTGCTGCGTACGCTGTCGCGTGTGCACGAGGACCACCTCCGGGAGTCAGGGCGGTTTTGCGGGCATCGGACGTGAACCCTGCCTTCAGGCTGGAGACGCCTGGCGAGGAGTGGCTGGAAGATGAGCGAACGACGGCGAAGGACGCCCGACCCGGGCGGTGACGGGCAGCAGCCCCCGGGAGGCGGCGGCCGTCGGGGAGGGCCGACGCCCGACGAGTTGACCTCGGACGGGATCGGCCGCCGGCGTCCGTCGGGCGTCCGGGAGACGGCTCAGCAACCCCGGATGACCCGTGCGGAGATGCGCAAGGCGGGGCAGAAGAAGGGCAAGGGGAGCGGCAAGCAGGGCGCCGCCGCGGGTTCCGCCGCGGCCGCGGCGTCCGGCAAGAAGCGCTTCATCGACTACCCGCGGTTCGGCAAGACCGGCGTCCGGCGCTGGCTGCCGTCGTGGAAGCAGCTGCTGAGCGGCTTCCTGCTGGTCTTCGCGTGCTTCGTGGGCGTGGTGTTCTACCTGTACCAGACCACCCAGATCCCCGACATGAACAAGCTGGTGCAGGGCCAGAACACGATCTACTACTGGGCGGACAACACGGAGATGGCCCGCAAGGGCCAGACCAACCGTCAGATCGTCCCGCTCCAGGACATCAGCCCCAACCTGCAGAACGCCGTCATCGCCGCGGAGAACCAGGACTTCCGCAACGACCACGGCATCGACCCCAAGGGCATGCTCCGCGCCGTCTACAACATGGCGAAGGGGGGTGAGACCCAGGGCGCCTCGACCATCACCCAGCAGTACGTCAAGAACGCCTACCTGAGTCAGGAGCAGACCCTCAGCCGCAAGGTGAAGGAGTTCTTCATCACGCTGAAGGTCGACCAGAAGCAGAGCAAGGACGAGGTCCTCACCGGCTACCTGAACACCAGCTGGTTCGGCCGCGGCGCGAACGGCGCCCAGGCCGCCGCCCAGGCGTACTACGGGGTGAACGCCAAGGACCTCAACGCCTGCCAGAGCGCCATGCTGGCCGGTCTGCTGAAGGGCGCGGCGTACTACGACCCCACCAACCCGGCCAACAAGGAACGGGCCCAGGGGCGGTGGTCCTGGATCCTCGACAACATGGTGAAGACCAAGGCCCTCACTCCCGAGGAGCGGGCCAAGTGCACCACGTTCCCGGACCCGATCCCGCTGAAGCCCAGCTCCAACCTGAACGGTGAGATCAGCTACCTGGTCGACACCGCCAACAAGTACGTGATGAACACCGACAAGAACATCACGCAGCAGGTGCTGGACAAGGGCGGCCTGAAGATCTACACGACCTTCGAGAAGGACAAGGTCGACGCCCTGAAGAAGGCCGTCGACGACGTCAAGGCCGAGAACCTCGACCCGCAGAAGCGCCCGGACAACGACACCAACATCCAGTTCGGCTCCGCCAGCATCCGCCCCGGCGACGGTGCGATCGTCGCCCTCTACGGCGGCGACGGCGTGGAGAACGGGCACTTCGACAACAACGCCGACGCCACCGGCGTCCAGGTCGGCTCGACCTTCAAGCCGTTCGTGCTGGCCACCGCCATGCAGGTCGGCGTGCAGACCGCGAAGGGCGACGACGGCAAGCCGAAGCGGATCAACGCCGACAGCCGCTACCTGGCCGACGACATGTCCGAGATCCGCAAGCCGGACGGCTCGCTGGTGATCGGGGACGACGGCAAGACGTACCACCAGAAGAACGAGGACTCCAGCAAGCACGGCTACGTCTCGCTGCGGCAGGCCATGCAGTACTCGTACAACGTGCCCTTCGTCCAGCTCAACCAGGACGTCGGCGGCCAGAACGTGGCCGACATCGCGGTGCAGATGGGCATCCGGAAGGACAGCCTCGCCGACCCGAAGACCGCGACCTTCCCGCTCGGCACCTCCACCATCAGCCCGATCCGGATGGCCACCGCCTACGGCACCCTGGCGGCCAGCGGCAAGGAAGCCGAGCCGTACTCGGTCACCAAGGTCGAGTGGGACGGCGTGGCGCGCACGGGCTTCGCCAAGAAGGAGGCCAAGGTCGCGCTGGAGCCCGCGGTCGCCGACAACGTCACCGACGTGCTGGTGAACGTGGCGGCGAAGGGCACCGGCACCAAGACCCTCGCGCTGGGCCGCCCGGTGGCGGGCAAGACCGGTACCACCGACGAGAACAAGTCGGCCTGGTGGGTCGGCTACACCCCGCAGCTGGTGACCAGCGTCGCGATGTGGCGCGAGGACCCGGCCCAGCACCAGCGGCAGTCGCTCAACGGCACCGGCGGCAAGGCGTCGATCCACGGTGGTGACATCCCGACGGACGTCTTCACCCGGTACATGAAGGTCGCGCTGGCCAACGAGAAGAAGCTGGACTTCCCGAACCCGCAGCCGATCGGCTCCGAGGTCGACTCCTCCGGAGCGCCGTCCACGGCCACGGCCGTGTCGACGCCGACCACGGCGGACACCCCGTCGGCCACGGCGCAGACGCAGCAGCCGACGCAGCCGGCCCAGCCGCAGCCGCCGCAGCCCACCCCGACCTGCGTGCCGGGCGTGGACTGCCCCGGCGACCAGCCGAGCCCGACGAAGACCAAGCCCCCGCGCCCGACCAACACGTGTCTCCCGGTGATCGGCTGCCCGACGACGCCGGCGCCCACGGACACCACGACGCCGGGCGGCGGCGGCAAGCCGACCGGTGGCGGCAAGCCGACGTCGACCGCCACCGGCGGCCCGCCGGGAGTGGGGGGCTAGCAGCCCACGGCGAGCATCCGGAACGGCGGTGGCGGTCCTCCTCGGAGGGCCGCCACCGCCGTTTTCGTCACGGTTCGCGGACCCGCCGGCCCGCGGACCTCCGCAGACCGTTGCGGGGTCCTCCTCGTCCCGGCCGGGATGGTGCGGCAGGATGTTCGGCATGACGTCGAGCGATCGTGACGAAACCACCGGCCCGGTCGGGTCCGGCGGTCTCGCAGGGCCCACCCCGGAAGCCGTCGCCGCGGCCGCGCCGCCGGCCAACACCGTGGTCGTCCCGGCCGACGAGGACCCGGTGGCGGCGGCCGGCAGCGAGGTGATCGGCGGGCCGCCCGGACGCCGGGCGCTGCTCGGCGTCTCCTGGTGGATCCCGGCGCGCTTCCTGGCGCTCGCGGTGATCGTGGTCTCGGTGCTCGGCATGGTGCAGAAGCTGCCCTGCTACGAGCAGGCCTGGTTCCAGCCGGGCTCGCCGCAGTACATCCACGCCTGCTACAGCGACATCCCGCACCTGTTCTCCGGGCGCGGCTTCGCGGCCGGGCTGCACCCGTACGTGGACCGCATCCCGGGCTCCACGGGGGACCTGCAGTACCTGGAGTACCCGGTGCTGACCGGCCTGTTCATGCAGGTCGCGGCCTGGCTGACGCCCGGCGGGGGCGACCAGCAGAGCCAGGAGCAGTGGTTCTGGGCGATCAACGCCGGGCTGCTGATGGCCTGCGCGGTGGTCGCGGTCGTGGCGCTCACCCGCATCCACCGCCGCCGCCCCTGGGACGCGCTGCTGTTCGCGCTCGCGCCCACCCTGCTGCTCAACGGCACCGTCAACTGGGACCTGCTCGCGGTCGCGCTCGCCGCCGTGGCGATGGCCTGGTGGGCCGGCTCCCGGCCGGGCTGGGCCGGCGTGTTCATCGGCCTGGCCACCGCCGCCAAGCTCTACCCGCTGCTGCTGATCGGCCCGCTGCTGGTGCTCTGCTGGCGGGCCGGCAAGTGGCGCGAGTTCCGGGTGATGCTCGGCGGCGCGGTGGGCGCCTGGCTGCTGGTCAACCTGCCGATCATGCTCGCCAACTGGCAGGGCTGGTCGACGTTCTACGTGTTCAGCAAGCACCGCGGCGAGGACTACGGCTCGTTCTGGCTGATCCTGATGCAGGTCCGCGGCGTCGGCCTGGCCGACCTCGACCTCTACATCGGCGTGCTGATGGTGCTGGGCTGCCTGGCCATAGCGTGGCTCGGCCTCTCGGCCCCGCGCCGCCCGCGCCTCGCGCAGCTGGCCTTCCTGGTCGTCGCGCTGTTCGTGCTGGTCAACAAGGTGTACTCGCCGCAGTACGCGCTCTGGCTGCTGCCGCTCGCGGTGCTGGCCCGGCCGCGCTGGCGGGACTTCCTGATCTGGCAGGCCTGCGAGGTGCTCTACACCCTGGGCATCTGGTCCCACCTGGGCTTCGTCACCGGGCCCAAGCAGCACGGGATCGGCGAGGCCTGGTACCACTTCGCGATCGGGCTGCACCTGATCGGCACGCTCTACCTGGTCGGCCTGGTGGTCCGCGACGCCCTGCACCCGGAGCACGACCCGGTCCGCTGGGACGGCAGCGACGACCCCTCCGGCGGGGTGCTCGACCACGCGCCGGACGTGGTCGTGCTGGGCAGCGCCCGACGGCTGCGCGAGGAGGAGAGCTACGCCGCGTACGCGCCGGCCGGCCCCGAGCAGTGGCTGAGCGAGCCCGAACTGTCGGAGCCGGCCGAGAAGCCGTGACCCGTCGCGCGTGACGGGTCCGGAGGTCTAGCGGTCCACCACGCGGTCGAAGTGCGTGGTGGTGTGGCGGACCTGGAGACCGAGCTCCTCGCCGATCGCGGGGGGCTTGGTCTCGCCGTCCAGGAACAGCAGCGAGACCTGCATGTGCGGGGGCTCGGCGAACCAGAGCTGCTTGCCGGCCCAGTGGAACGGCGACTTGGTCTTGTTGACCGTCGCCAGGCCGGCCCGGGCGATGCCCTTGGCCCGCGAGGCCATGCTCGCCACGTACTTGGGCGCCTCCAGGCCGATGCCGTGCGCGGTGCCGCCCGCGACCACCAGGAGGTGGCCGTCGGCGGGCGCCGGGTGCTGGCGGTAGCCGTAGCGGTCGCCCTTCTTGACCGGGGTGACGTCCAGGACGGTGGCCCGGACCTCCAGCGCGGCGTGGTCGCCCAGCCAGAGCCGGGTGCCGATCCGGGCCCGGAAGACGGTCTCCGGGTAGCGCTGGGCCAGCTGCTCCATGCCGGCCGCGCCGAGGTGGCTGACGAACACGGTGTGCACCGGGATGCCGGCCACACGGGCGGTGTCCACCCAGTACGCGACCTCCTCGACCGGGTTGGAGCCGTCCGGCCGGTCCATCGGCAGGTGCAGCGCCAGGCCCTCGAAGGCGACGCCGCCCAGCTCGGCGGCGACGGTCTGCAGGTCGGCGGCGCTCACGCCGTGGCGGCGCATGGTGGTCATGCACTCCAGCACCACCCGGGTGCCGTGCAGCGTCCGCAGCGCGTCCACGCTCGCCACCGTGCGGATCACCCGGGCGTGCGGCAGCGGGAGGACCTCCTCGCCGACCCGGTACGGGGTGAGCACCAGCAGCTCGCCGCCGTACCACTCGGCGGCGTCGGCCGCCTCGTACGCGGTACCGACGGCGAGCACACCGGTGCCCAGCCGTGTCGCCTCCTCGGCCAGCCGGTGGTTGCCCAGGCCGTAGCCGTTCCCCTTGGCGACCGGCACCAGGCCGGGGAACTCGGCGAGGACGGAGCGCTGGTGGGTGCGCCAGCGTTCGGTGTCGAGGTAGAGCGACAGCGTCATCGGGTCAGCCTCCTCAGCGGCGGGACATGTAGAGGTCGAGGGCCTTGTGCAGCAGCTTGTTGAGCGGGAAGTCCCACTCGCCGAGGTACTCGGCCGCCTGGCCGCCGGTGCCGACCTTGAACTGGATCAGTCCGAACAGGTGGTCGTTCTCGTCCAGGGTGTCACTGATGCCGCGCAGGTCGTACACCCCGCCGCCGAGGGCGTAGGAGTCGCGCATCATCCGCCACTGGATGGCGTTGGACGGCTTGACCTCGCGCTTGTGGTTGGCCGAGGCGCCGTAGGAGTACCAGACGTGCTCGCCGACCACGAGCATCGTGGTGGCGGCCAGCGGCTCGCCCTCGTGGTACGCGATGTAGAGGCGCATGCGGTTCGGGTCCTCGGCGGTGAGGGCCTTCCACATCCGCTGGAAGTACGACAGCGGGCGCGGGGTGAACTTGTCGCGCTCGGCGGTGACCAGGTAGAGCTGGTGGAAGATCGGCAGCTCGTCGTAGCCGCCCTGGAACACCTCGACGCCGCTCTTCTCGGCCTTCTTGATGTTGCGGCGCCACAGCTGGTTGAAGTTCTTGTGGATGTCGTCCAGCGAGCGGTTGGCCAGCGGCACCTGGAAGACGTAGCGGGGCTGGACGTCGCCGAAGCCGGCGCCGCCGTCCTCGCCCTGCAGCCAGCCGGCCTTGCGCAGCCGGTCGGCCACCTCGAAGGCGCGCGGCTCGTACCAGTCGGCCTCGACGTCGCGCAGCCGCTTGGCCTGCTTGGCGGCGATGGCCTCCTTGATGGTGGGGGCGTTCCAGCGGCGGATGACCACCGGCGGGCCCATCTTCACCGAGAACGCGCCCTGCGACTTCAGGTGCGCCAGCATCGGCGAGAGCCAGCGGTCGAGGTCGCGGTCGAACCAGTCGATGACCGGGCCCTCGGGCAGGTAGGCGAGGTAGCGCTTGAGCTTCGGCAGCTGGCGGTAGAGGACCAGGCCGGCGCCGACGAGCTGGTCGGCGTCGTCGAACCAGCCGATCGACTCGGACCGCCACTCGGCCTTCACGTCACCCCACGACGGCACCTGCATGTGGCTGGCCGAGGCGCGGCTCCTGATGAAGGCGAGGTGCTCCTCGCGGGTGATCGTCCTCAGGCGCAGGCTCATTGCTCGGTGCTCCTCGTCGGTCGGGCTGCATTGGGCCCCGGGTTCTCGGGCTGACCTTATCGTCCGGGGCCCGGGCGCCCGTCGCTGCGGGCACGACGGCGCCCCCGTCGCGTACCTGTCTTCTTCCAGATACGCGGCGGGGGCGTCAGGGGTTCCGGCGGGGCCGGCCCGGAGGGCCCGGATCAGCCCCAGAGGCCGCCGCGGGCGATGCCGAGGTAGAAGCCGACCGCGGAGGCGCCGAGCGAGACCATCAGGACGAAGCGCTCGGCGGTGGTGACCGAGACGAACACGCCCCAGAACCCCGTGACGATCCCGGCCAGGCCGGTCCAGGACGTCAGCAGGTGCAGGTTGTAGAAGAACGAGGTGGTGAAGGCGATCACGCCGAAGACGGCGGTCAGTGCCACCAGGGTGTTCTCGCGGGGGTGCGGGTGGCCGTCGGTGTTCAGCGTGAGCGCGGGCATGTGGTGGACGGACTGGGCCATGAGTCCCACCTCCAGGCGTGGAGACGAACGGGCAGGAATCCCGTTCCGTCCAGACTGCGGTGGTTGCGCCGGTCTCACAACCCCTGTGCGTTTTGTTCGGCCGTACGGGTGCGGGTAGGCTGTGCCGTCTGCACTGGTGTAGTTGTGCCCCCCTGCGCCCTCTTCCGGGCGACACCCCTCCGGGGTGTGCGGGGCCGACTGTCGGACCCGCCCGCTACGGTGGGCCGGAGTCGTCACCGCACCGGTGCCGACGCTACGCACAACCCTCCTGCCACGGAGAGACCGTGGCCGCTGAGTCCAAAGGAGGTGGGTTACCCATGCGTCACTACGAGGTGATGGTCATCCTCGACCCGTCGGTCGAGGAGCGCGCTGTCTCCCCCCTGATCGAGAACTTCCTCACCGTCGTCCGCAACGCGGGCGGCAAGGTGGAGAAGGTCGACACCTGGGGTCGTCGCCGTCTGGCTTACGAGATCAACAAGCAGTCCGAGGGCATCTACTCGGTCATCGACCTCAAGGCCACGCCTGAGGTCGTCAAGGAGCTCGACCGCCAGATGGGCCTGAGCGAGTCGGTTCTGCGGACCAAGGTCCTGCGCCCGGACACCCACTGAGCCACCTCTGAGGCCTTCGGGTCTCGGGTAGCTCGCGTCCGCTGTTTCACGTGAAACAGCGGTGAACGGACATCTTCCCGAGAGGTCATCACCACCATGGCAGGCGAGACCGTCATCACCCTCGTCGGCAATCTCGTCGACGACCCCGAGCTGCGCTTCACCCCGTCGGGTGCGGCGGTCGCGAAGTTCCGCATCGCGTCCACCCCCCGCACCTTCGACCGTCAGACGAACGAGTGGAAGGACGGCGAGAGCCTCTTCCTCACGTGCAACGTCTGGCGGCAGCCGGCGGAGAACGTGGCCGAGTCGCTGCAGCGCGGCATGCGCGTCATCGTGCAGGGCCGACTGCGCCAGCGGTCTTACGAGACCAAGGAAGGCGAGAAGCGGACGGTCTTCGAGGTCGAGGTCGACGAGGTCGGCCCGAGCCTGCGCTCGGCGACCGCCAAGGTCACCCGGGCCAACCGGTCCGGCGGTCCCGGTGGCGGCTTCGGCGGCCAGCAGGGCGGCGGCCAGGGCGGTGGCAACTGGGGCGGCGGTGGCGGCCAGCAGGGCGGCGGCTGGGGTGGAAACTCCGGCGGCCAGTCCGGCCCCTCCGACGACCCGTGGGCTTCCAGCGCCCCGTCCGGTGGCAACCAGGGCGGCGGCTGGGGTGCCCCGTCCGGTGGTGGTGGTGGCGGCGGCTACTCGGAAGAGCCCCCGTTCTAAGAGCTGACAGATTTCGTGCGGCCCGGCCGCCGGCGTCCCCGGACGCCCGCCGGGCCGTGAACCCCAAATGGAGCACACAATGGCGAAGCCGCCTGCTCGCAAGCCGAAGAAGAAGGTTTGCGTCTTCTGCAAGGACAAGGTCAACTACGTTGACTACAAGGACACGAACCTGCTGCGGAAGTACATCTCCGACCGCGGCAAGATCCGTGCCCGCCGGGTCACCGGCAACTGCACCCAGCACCAGCGTGACGTCGCCACGGCCGTGAAGAACAGCCGTGAGATGGCGCTGCTGCCCTACACCAGCACCGCGCGCTAAGAGAGGGTGACCGAGTAATGAAGATCATCCTCACGCACGAGGTGCCGGGTCTCGGCTCCGCCGGCGAGGTCGTCGAGGTCAAGGACGGCTACGCCCGCAACTA
This sequence comes from Kitasatospora sp. NPDC085464, assembly GCF_044541955.1. NCBI lineage: Bacteria > Bacillati > Actinomycetota > Actinomycetes > Kitasatosporales > Streptomycetaceae > Kitasatospora > Kitasatospora sp. NPDC085464. Next base: position 65,840 of record NZ_JBITTM010000023.1, on the reverse strand, counting down.
CCTGGTCCCGCGCGGCTACGCCATCCGCTGGACCAAGGGTGGTCAGAAGGACGTCGACGCCATCCGTCGCGCCCGCAAGATCCACGAGATCCAGACCCTTGAGGCCGCCAACGAGGTCAAGGGTCAGCTGGAGGGCGTCCAGGTCAAGCTGGCCGTCCGTTCGGGTGACGCCGGCCGTCTGTTCGGCTCGGTGACCCAGGCCGACGTCGTCGAGGCCATCAAGGCCGCCGGCGGCCCGGCTGTGGACAAGCGCGCCGTCGCGATCGCCTCGCCGATCAAGACCGTGGGCACCCACAAGGTCTCGGTCAAGCTGCACTCCGACGTCCAGGCCAACCTGGACATCGCGGTCGTCGCTGCCTGAGTTCCGTAGCAGTGGCTTGAGGGCCGGACTCCTTCGGGAGTCCGGCCCTCGGTCGTTCCCGGGGACGGGTGCCGCCGCCGCTGCGGGGGCGGGGTGCCGCTCCGGGGTGCGGGCCCGCTATCCGCGGACGGCTCCGGTGACCAGCCACTCGCCGCCGCGGGCGCGCCAGACCAGGAAGCCCGCGCGGACCAGCATGAACAGGTTCATCGCCCACCAGAGCCCGGCCAGCCCGGCGCCGGTGGCGGGGACGGCGACGGCCGCCGGGGCGAACACCGCGAGCGTCGCGAGCGCCGCCCGGGCCAGGTACGGACCGTCCCCGGCGCCCATCAGCACCCCGTCCAGCACGAAGACCAGGCCGGAGACCGGCTGGCTGAGCGCGAGCAGCAGCAGGGCGGTGTCCAGCTGCGCCTGCACGGCCGGATCGGGCGTGAACAGCGGGACGTAGAGCGGGCGGGCGGCCACCACCAGCAGGCCGAGTACCACGCCGGAGCCGATGCCCCACTCGACCATCCGCCGGGTCGCGGCCCTGGCACCCGGGACGTCCGAGCCGCCGAGGTAGCGGCCGATGATGGCCTGGCCGGCGATCGCGATGGCGTCGAGCGCGAAGGCCAGGAAGCTGAACAGCGTCATGGTGATCTGGTGCGCGGCCACCTGGTCGTCGCCCAGCCGGGCGGCCACCGCGGTGGCGATCATCAGCACCGCGCGCAGGCTGATCGTCCGGACCAGCAGCGGGCCGCCCGCCCTCGCGCAGGCCCGGATGCCCGTCGCGTCCGGCCGCAGCGAGGCCCGCTCGCGCCGTGCGCCGCGGACCACCACGACCAGGTAGACGGCGGCCATCCCGGTCTGTGCGAGCACGGTGCCCCAGGCCGAGCCGGCCACCCCCAGCCCGGCGCCGTAGACCAGGCCGGCGTTCAGGCCGATGTTGGCGGTGAAGCCCGCGACGGCCACCAGCAGCGGCGTACGGGTGTCCTGCAGGCCGCGCAGCACGCCGGTGGCGGCCAGCACCATGAGCATCGCCGGGATGCCCAGGGAGCTGATCCGCAGGTACGTCACCGCGTAGGGCGCCGCGGTCGGCGAGGCGCCCAGCACGTCGGCGACCCAGGGGGCCACCAGCAGGGTCAGCAGCACCACCGGTACGGCCAGCCCCAGGGCGAGCCAGATGCCGTCGACGCCCTGCTGCACGGCGCCCCGGCGGTCCCCGGCGCCGATCCGGCGGGCGACCGCCGCGGTGGTGGCGTAGGCGAGGAAGACGAACACGCCGGTCGCGGTGGTGAGCGCGGCGGAGGCCACGCCGACCCCGGCCAGCTGGGCGGTGCCGAGGTGGCCGACGATCGCCGAGTCGGCCATCAGGAAGAGCGGCTCGGCGACCAGTGCGCCGAAGGCCGGGACGGCCAGGGAGAGGATCTCCCGGTCGTGGCGGCGTCTGGAGGGCGTGGCGGTCATGGCGTCCAGGCTACTCATCCACAGGTAACGACTGCCAGGGGTATTCGGTCATTACTCGAAATCCTGACCGGGGCCGTTCGACCACTCTGTGCCCACAGCCATTCGGAGGTGTGTGAAGAATTTCTCATGCACAGGCCCGGGAAGAGGTAATCCCAGGTCAGCAAGTTGACGGTGGATCGATGGTCCGGTTATCCACAGGGACGTCCACAGGGGTGTCCACAGCTTTGCGGCAGTTCTCCACAGGTCGGGGCCGCTCATCCACACCCCCTGTGGATAACCGCCTTGGCGCAAGGGCGTCCGGCGCTTTAGCGTGGGCCCTCCGCCCGACACTCGCACCGCCCCGGCGTCCGATTTGTCGGAGCCGTGGCGTACAAAGAGGAGCGGATCCGCTTCACCCAGCCACCGGCAAGCCCGCTCCAACTCGCACCACTCGCTGATCGGGGAACACGCGTGACCGGCCCCCAGTACGACGACCACGACGCCCCGCCGCCGGAGGAGGACTGGCAGACCGCCGAGGACCCCTTCCCGGCCGGTGCCTTCGACGACGCGCCCTTCCCGGACGGCCCCGGCGACCGCCTCCCGGTCTCCCGCGGCCGCGGCGGCCAGGGCGGCGGCCGCGACGGCTTCCAGAAGGACGGCTTCCAGAAGGGCGGCTTCCAGGGGGGCAAGGGCGGCCGGAACGGCTCCTCGCGCGAGGGCGGCCAGCGGGACGGCGGCTGGCAGCGCCGGGGCGAGGGCGACGGCGAGGGCGGGGTGGACGGCTTCGAGCGCGTCCCCCCGCAGGACCTCGCCGCCGAGCAGTCCGTCCTCGGCGGCATGCTGCTCTCCAAGGACGCCATCGCCGACGTGGTCGAGGTGCTCAAGCCCGCCGACTACTACCGGCCCGCGCACGAGATGATCCACGGCGCGATCCTCGACCTCTACGCCCGCGGCGAGCCGGCCGACCCGATCACCGTGGCCGGCGAGCTGACCAAGCGGGGCGAGCTGCAGCGGGTCGGCGGCGCCTCGTACCTGCACACCCTGGTCAACTCCGTCCCGACGGCGGCCAACGCCGAGTACTACGCCCAGATCGTCGCCGAGCGCGGGGTGCTGCGCCGGCTGGTCGAGGCCGGCACCCGGATCGCGGGCATGGGCTACGCGGCCGAGGGCGACGTGGACGAGATCGTCAACTCCGCCCAGGCGGAGATCTACGCCGTCACCGAGCAGCGCACCAACGAGGACTACGCGCCGCTGGCCGACATCATGGAGGGCGCCCTCGACGAGATCGAGGCGATCGGCTCCCGCAACGGCCAGATGTCCGGCGTGCCGACCGGCTTCGCCGACTTCGACGCGCTCACCAACGGCCTGCACCCCGGCCAGATGATCGTCATCGCGGCCCGCCCCGCCATGGGTAAGTCCACCCTGGCGCTGGACTTCGCGCGTGCCTGCTCGATCCACAACAAGCTGCCGAGCGTGATCTTCTCGCTCGAAATGGGGCGCAACGAGATCGCCATGCGCCTGCTCTCCGCCGAGGCCCGGGTCGCGCTGCACCACATGCGCTCCGGGAACATGACGGACGACGACTGGACGCGGGTCGCCCGCCGGATGCCCGACGTCAGCGAGGCCCCGCTGTTCATCGACGACTCGCCGAACCTGTCGATGATGGAGATCCGCGCCAAGTGCCGCCGGCTCAAGCAGCGCAACGACATCAAGCTGATCGTCATCGACTACCTCCAGCTGATGCAGTCCGGCGGCTCCCGCCGGGCCGAGAACCGCCAGCAGGAGGTCTCGGACATGTCCCGTAACCTCAAGCTGCTGGCCAAGGAGCTGGAAGTCCCCGTCATCGCGCTCTCCCAGCTGAACCGTGGCCCCGAGCAGCGCACCGACAAGCGGCCGATGGTCTCCGACCTGCGTGAATCGGGCTCGATCGAGCAGGACGCCGACATGGTCATCCTGCTGCACCGCGAGGACGCCTACGAGAAGGAGTCCCCGCGCGCGGGCGAGGCCGACCTGATCGTCGCCAAGCACCGTAACGGTCCGACCGCGACCATCACGGTGGCCTTCCAGGGCCACTACTCGCGCTTCGTCGACATGACCCGGGACTGACCGGGGGCGCCCCCGGGACTGATCCGGAACCGGGCTGACCAGGGGCCGGCCGGGGGCTGGCCCCGGCCGGGGTGCGATCCCCCGGATGGGCTAGTGTCCGGCGGATGGGCTAGTGTCCGGCGGATGACGATCAAGGGGCCGCCGGCCCGACGGGGGCTGCGGCCGGTCGGGCGGCGCGAGCGCGCCGCCGCACCTGGGAGCCGGCTCGGGTGGCTGGACGCGCTGCGCGGGATCGCCGCGCTGGCCGTGACGGCCCATCACTTCGACATCCTGAAGCTGGTCCCGCACGGCGGCACCGTCGCGGCCCACTTCGACCTCGGCTTCTACGGGGTCATGGCGTTCTTCGTCGTCAGCGGGTACATCATCCCGGCCTCCCTGGAGCGGCGCGGTGACGTCCGGGCCTTCTGGATCGGCCGGATCTTCCGGATCTACCCGGCGCTGATCGTCACCGTGCTCTTCGCCGAGCTGGTGCTGCCGCACGCGTACCAGGTCCTCACCTTCGACGGCTACGGGCACGACCTGCTCTGGCTGGGGGGCAACGGCCTGATGCTGACGGACGTGCTGGGCGTGGTGAACGGGCTCGGCATCATGTGGACCCTGACGTACGAGATGCTCTTCTACTTCTTCGTCAGCAGCCTCTTCACGTTCGGCCTGCACCGGCGCAGCGCACCGATCGCGGTCGGGGCGGCGGCGATCGCCCTCGCGCTGGGCGTCCTGATCCCGTCCTACGGCCTGCAGACCAGCCTCGACGCGATCAGGAACCTCGTGGTCGCCGCCGTGGTCATCGTGGCCACGGGCGTGTTCTGCATGCTCAGCGGCCGTGCTTCCCTGGCCCGGACCGGCGGTCTGCTGCTGGGCGGGCTCGGCCTGCTGCTGGTGTTCACCAACGGCCGGACGCCGGCCTACGAGACCTTCACCATCTTCGCGACGATGTTCGCGGGCACGGTGGTCTACCGCGCGCAGCACGGGCAGGTCGAGCGGATCGAGGCCTGGCTGACGGTCGGTTTCGTGGTGGTGGCGGGCGCCCTCGTGGGCCCGATGTACAACCGGGGCGCGATGGCGGACGCGACCTCGACCTTCAGCTGGTCGGCGTGGACCTTCGCCTACCTGGCGGCGTGGGCGTCGTTCGGCGTGTTCTTCCTGCTGCGCAACCGGCGGTTGGCCCGCCCGCTGGTCCGGCTGGGGGCGGTGAGCTACTCGGTCTACCTGCTGCACTGGCCGGTCAAGAGGTTCCTGCTGTGGCGGCTCGGCTGGGACGGCACCCGCTACCCGGAGAAGCTGGCCGCGATGCCGTTCGTGGAACGGTGGTCGTGGGTGCTGGGGTACTTCGCGGTGCTGCTGGCGGTCTGCTGGGCGGTGTACCGGCTGGTGGAGCTGCCGTTCCAGAACCTGGGCCGCAGGCTGACCACCGCGGCGAACCGGCGGTGGCCGCCGCAGCTGCCGGAGGGGCCGGGGAAGCCGGGCGACTGAGCGGGGCCGGGCAGCGGGAGGGTTCCCGCTGCCCGGCCCCGGTCGGTGGCGCGTCGGCGTCCGCCGGTCAGATGGTCACCGTGGCGCGGAAGACGGTGCCGGCCGCGCTGGAGAGGCGGGTCGGGGTGCCGGTCGCGGGGAGGAAGGCGGAGCCGCCGCGGGCGAGCTCCAGGACGGTGCCGTCGGCGCCGGTGAGCCGGACACCGCCCTCGGTGCAGAGCAGGATCTGCGGGGTGCGGCCGTCGATCGTGCGCTCGACGCCGTCCAGCGTGAACCGGGAGAGCCGGAACTCGTCGATCGGGACGGGGTAGAGCTCCTCGCCCGGGGTGTCCCCGACCGGGACGGGGGCCACCACCTCGGGGGCGCCGCTCTCGAAGACCACGACCTTCAGCAGCTCCGGCACGTCGATGTGCTTCGGGGTGAGGCCGGCCCGCAGCACGTTGTCGGAGTTGGCCTGCAACTCGACGCAGACGCCGGACAGGTAGGCGTGCGGCACCCCGGCGCCCAGGTAGAGCGCCTCGCCGGCCCGCAGCCGGACGTGGTTGAGCAGCATGCCGGCGATCAGGCCGCGGTCGTCCGGGAAGTCCTTGGCGATCCGGGCGTACGGGGCGTAGTACCAGTCCGGGTCCCCGGTGTCGTACTCCGCCAGCGTCTCGGCGGTCTCCCGGACGGTCTTCGCGGCCGTCTCGTCGTCCATGGTGAGGATGGCGGCCAGGGTGCCGCGCAGCGCCTCGGCCTCGTCCTCGACGCCCAGCAGGTCGATCAGCGGCTCCAGGCCGTTCACCGAGAGCCGGGCCATCAGCTCGGCCGCCTCGGCGGGCCGGCGGAAGCCGCACAGGCCCTCGAAGTCGCCCAGTGCGCAGACCATTTCGGGCTTGTGGTTGGCGTCGCGGTAGCTGCGCTCGGGGGCGTCCGGCGGAATGCCGAGGGCGTTCTCGGCGGCGAAGCCGGCGCGGGCCTGGTCGAGCGTGGGGTGCGCCTGGATCGACAGCGGGGTGCCTGCGGCGAGGACCTTGAAGAGGAACGGCAGGGTCGGGCCGAACCTGGCGACGCTCGCGGCGCCCAGTTCGCCCTCGGGATCGGCCGCGATCAGCTCGTCCAGCCGGCGCGGGCCGTCCCCGCGGTCGGCGCGGGACGGGTCTCCGGGGTGGGCGCCCATCCACAGCTCGGCCTGCGGCTCGCCGGTCGGCTGCTGCCCGAGCAGTTCGGGCAGGGCCGTGAGCGACCCCCAGGCGTACGGGCGGACGGTGTTGACGAGCCTGTCCATGCGCGCGGTCCTACTCCTTCACGGTCTGTGCGGGCGTGCCGGATCGCCGGGGGCGAGCCCGGCGGTGCGGGCGGTCCGGGCACGGGCAAGGGCATCGACCCTAGCCGAACGGTGTCACCCACGGGGAAACGGTGGGCGTCCGGTGGGAGTGCCATGGGCGGACCGGTGGTTCCCGGGCGCGGTAGTAGGATGCCAGCACGCAGTAGTCTCCGCCCTGCGCGCAGTTCTCCACCGTGACCACCCCGTCGGAGGGCAGCCGGTGGAGCCGCGTTCCAGCGTGCGGGCGACGGTGCTGTGAGATTCCCCGCCATCGGCCGAGAGGTTTGTACGTGACCGTGAACCAGCAGAGTTTTGCTGATCTCGGCAGGGTCCTGGTGATCATCCCGACCTACAACGAGGCGGAGAACGTCGAGCGGATCGTCGGCCGGGTCCGCGCCGCGGTGCCCGAGGCGCACGTGCTGGTCGCCGACGACAACAGCCCCGACGGCACCGGCGAGCTGGCCGACAAGCTGTCCGCCGAGGACCCCAACGTGCACGTCATGCACCGCAAGGGCAAGGAGGGCCTGGGCGCCGCCTACCTGGCCGGTTTCCGCTGGGGCATCGACAACGGCTACGACGTCCTGGTCGAGATGGACGCGGACGGCTCGCACCAGCCCGAGGAGCTGGACCGGCTGCTGGGCGCGCTGCGCGGCGCCGACCTGGTGCTGGGCTCCCGCTGGGTGCCGGGCGGCCGGGTGGTGAACTGGCCGAAGTCGCGGCTGCTGCTCTCGCGCGGCGGCTCGACCTACTCCCGGCTGATGCTGGGCGTGCCGATCAAGGACGTCACCGGCGGCTACCGGGCCTTCCGCAAGGAGACCCTGCTGGGCCTGGGCATGGACGAGGTCGCCTCGGCCGGGTACTGCTTCCAGGTCGACCTGGCCTGGCGCACGGTGAAGGCCGGGTTCAAGGTCGCCGAGGTGCCGATCACCTTCGTCGAGCGCGAGCTGGGCGCGTCCAAGATGAGCCGCAACATCGTGGTCGAGGCGCTGTGGCGGGTGACCTCCTGGGGTCTCTCCGACCGGCTGGCCCGGCTGCGCGGCGCCCGGAAGCGCTGAACGACCGGCGCGGGAAGCGCCGATGACAACGGATCCACGTGTGTGAGGGGCCCGTCCGCTGGTGACAGCGGGCGGGCCCTTCCGCATGTCCGAGCCCTTCCGCATGTCCGGGCCCTTCCGCATGTCCGGGCGCGGGCGAGTGCGCGGGCGCATGCGAGCGCGAGGGCAGGGCGCGGCGCGCGGTGGCGCCGGCGGGCCCTCCGGGGTCAGCAGCCGCCGTTCTTGAGCGCGCTCTCCGGCAGGTAGCGGTCGGCCCAGACGGCCAGTTCGTTCAGCGCGGGCTTGAGCGCGATGCCGCCCTCGGTGAGCCGGTAGCTGACCCGCAGCGGCGGGCCGGGGTCCACCTCGCGGACCACCAGCCCGGCTTCGGCCAGCTCCGTCAGCCGGTCGGAGAGCATCCGCTCGCTGATGCCCGGGACGGCGCGGCGCAGCTCGGAGAAGTAGGCCTGGCCGCTGTTGTTGAGCACGCCCAGGAGCATGCCGGTCCAGCGCTTGCCGAGCAGGGTGAACACCCGGCCGAGGGCCAGGTCGACGTTCTGGCAGGCGCCCCGGGCGGCGGCGTCGCACGCGTCGAGGGCGGTCGGGGCTCCGTCGGTCACTACCTCGTGCTGGGCCATGGATCCAGGGTACTCGACCGGCACTAGTGACTGCAGAAAAGTAAGCTGCTACCGTACTTACAGCTACAGCGAAATCAGCAGCTACTTATTCTCTGGAGGCCCTGCCATGCCCACGCTCCTGCACATCGACTCCTCCGCGATCACCGACGGCTCCGTCTCCCGCGAGGTCACCGCCGCGTTCCGGGCCGCCTGGGAGGCCGAGCACCCCGAGGGCACGGTGATCTACCGGGACCTCGCCGCCGCCCCCGTCCCGCACCTGGACGCGCACGGCATCACCGCCGGATTCGCCCCGGCCGAGACCCACAGCGCCGAGCAGGCCGCCGCCTTCGCGCTGCGCGAGGAGCTGATGGCGGAGCTGGAGGGGGCCGACGCCGTCCTGATCGGCAGCCCGATGTACAACTTCACGATCCCGTCGACCCTCAAGGCCTGGCTGGACCAGGTGGTCCTGATGGGCCGCACCGCCGGCGAGGCGCCCTCCGCCAAGGGCACCCCGGTCACCGTCGTCGCCTCCCGCGGCGGCTCGTACGCGCCCGGCGCCCCGCGCGAGCCGTTCGAGTTCGTCACCACCTACCTGGAGAAGGTCCTGGCCGACGGGCTCGGGCTGGAGGTCGACTTCATCGTCCCGGAGTTCACCATGGCGCCCGTCGTCCCGGCGTTGGCCGAGTTCATCCCGAACGCCGCCGAGTCCAAGGCCCGGGCCCTGGAGCAGGCCGCCCTGCGGGGCAAGGAACTCGCCGCCCGGGCCGCGGTGCGACCGTGACGTGAGCCGGAGGCGTGCCCCGCCGGGCGCGCCTCCCGCGCATTCGGGCACCGGTACTCCCATGCTGTAGGGCGCAGGAAGACCGTCCGCCGACCAGAGGGAGCAAGCCCGTGACGTCGTCCCCGCCCGAGGAGAGCGCCGGCGCGGAGCGTGCGGGCGCCTCATCCGCCGCGCCCCCGGAGGCCGAGCGCTCCGCCCGGCCGCTGGAGGTCGCCGTCTTCACCGGGCCCGAGTCGGCCTTCTTCGCCACCTCCACCCTGATCCTCGGCGAGCGGACCGCGATCCTGGTCGACGCCCAGCTCACCCGCAGCGCCGGGCGGGAACTGGCCGAGTGGGTCGCGGGCAAGGGCCGCCGGCTGCTCGCCATCGTCGTCACCCACCGGCACCCCGACCACTACTTCGGTGCCGAGGAGGTGCTGAAGCTCTTCCCCGACGCGCAACTGCTGGCCGCGCCCGCGGTGGTCGAGGGCATCCGGACCACCGCCGCCGCCAAGGTCGCGCAGTGGAAGCCGGTGTACGGCGACGACATCCCCGACCACCCGCTGATCCCCGCCCCGCTGCTGCCGCAGCCGCTCATGCTGGACCGCCAGGTGATCCCCGTCCTGCTGCTCGGCCAGGGCGACTGCGCGGACTCCACCGTCGTCCACGTGCCGAGCATCCGGACCGTGATCGCCGGGGACTTCGTCTACAACGGCACCCACGTCTGGACCGCCGACACCACCCCGGCCCAGCGCACCACCTGGGGGCACAACCTCGGCCGGATCGCCGACCTCGGCGCGGACCGGGTGATCGCCGGGCACCGCGCCCCCGACCAGGGCGACGACGCGGCCCGGGTGCTCGCCTTCACCGGCGAGTACCTGAAGGACTTCGACCGCCGGCTGGCCGAGCACCCGCACGACCCGGAGGCGCTGGTGACCGCGATGAACCGGCGGTACGGCGAACTGACGCTGCCGGCCATCCTGGAACTGGGCGCGGCGGCCAACACCGCCCGGGCGGCGGAGGAGGACGGGATCATCGACGCGGAGATCGTCGAGGACGACCAGGACGAGTAGGTCCCGCCGCGGCGGGGCAGATACTGGCCGCATGACGCCGTACGACGTGATCGTTCCGGCGGGCGGGGCCGCGCGGCGCCTCGGCGGGGCCGACAAGCCCGGCCTGACGGTCGGCGAGACCACCCTGCTCGACCGGGTGCTCGCCGCCTGCGCGGACGCCCGCACCACCGTCGTGGTCGGCCCCGCCCGGCCGACCGTGCGCACCGGCGTCCGCTGGACCAGGGAACAGCCGCCCGGCGGCGGGCCGGTCGCCGCCGTCGCGGCCGGTCTCGACCTGGTCACCGCGGACACGGTGCTGCTGCTCGCCGCCGACCTGCCGTTCCTGGACCGGCGGACCGTGCACCGGCTGGCCGAGGCCCTGGACGGGGCCGGGCCCACCGTGGACGCCGCCGTGCTGGTCGACGCGGGCGGCCGCGACCAGCCGCTCGCCGCCGCCTACCGCACCGCCCCGCTGCGCGCCGCGCTGGCCGCCCTCGGTGACCCGGCGGGCCGACCGCTGCGCCGCCTGGTCGGCGGGCTGGCCCGGCTGAGGGTCGCCGACGTCGACGACGTCGCGTACGACTGCGACACCTGGGAGGACCTGGAGCAGGCCCGCGAGCGGGACCGGAGCTGAACCTCACGACGCGGGCCGCCGGACTGTGAGGGAAACGACGCGCCCCGCACACGGGGCGAACACCTCCGGGAAACCGCCGATCAGGCAGCATGGGCGCATGGAGCGCACGCTGGATGACTGGATCGCCGAGGTCAAGGCCGACCTGGGCATCGACCTGGACGTCGACGTCCGAGGTCTGCTCGACACGGCCCGGGTGGTCGCGCACGGGGTGGCCCGGCCGGCCGCGCCGCTGACCGCCTTCCTGGTCGGCTACGCGGCCGCACAGCGGGGCGGCGGGCCGGAGGCCGTCGCCGAGGCCGCCCGGCGGACCGAGGAGCTCGCCGAGGCGTGGGTCGCCGCCGACCGGCCGGGCGAGCAGTGAGTGCGGTCGGGCAGACCACCGTGGCCGCCCCGTCCGCCGACCCCGCCGTACCCGGCTGGTCCCGCGCCCGCGAGACCGCGCGCCGGGCCGGGCTGCGCCCGCTGCCCGGGACCGGGCTGCCGCTGGCCGAGGCGCTCGGCCACACCCTCGCCGAGCCGCTCGGCGCGCTGACAGACCTGCCCGCCTTCGACACCTCCGCGATGGACGGCTGGGCGGTCGCCGGGCCCGGCCCGTGGCGGGTCGCCGGCCGGGTGCTGGCCGGACCGGCCGAGCCGGCGCCGCTGGCCGACGGCACCGCCGTGGAGATCGCCACCGGCGCCCGACTGCCGGCCGGCGCCACCGCCGTCCTGCGCCGTGAGCACGGGCGGACGGAGGGCGCGCTGCTGCGCGACTGCGGCCCCCGGCAGTTGACCACCGGGCAGGACGTCCGGCCGCGCGGCCAGGAGTGCCGCCGGGGCGAGGAACTGCTGCCGGAAGGCACCCCGGTCGGGCCGGCCGTGCTCGGCCTGGCCGCCGCCTGCGGCCACGACCGGTTGGTCGTGCGCCGCCGACCGGTCGTCCAACTGCTCGTCCTCGGCGACGAGTTGCTCGCCTCCGGGATCCCTGGGCCGGGCCTGGTCCGGGACGCGCTCGGGCCGCTGCTGCCGCCCTGGCTACGGGCCGCCGGCGCCGAGGTCGCCGAAGTGCGCCGCGTGCGCGACGACTTCGGGCTGCTCCGGGACGCGCTGCGGCACTCCACCGCCGACGTCGTGGTCACCACCGGCGGGACGGCCGCCGGCCCGGTCGACTTCCTGCACCGGGCGCTCGCCGAGGCCGGCGCCCGCCTGCTGGTCGACGGCGTCGCCGTCCGGCCCGGGCACCCCATGCTGCTGGCCGAGCTGCCCGGCGGACGCCACCTGGTCGGCCTGCCCGGCAACCCGCTGGCCGCCGTCGCCGGGATGGTCACGCTCGCCCTGCCCCTGCTGCACGCCCGCAGCGGACGGGCGGTCGGCGCCCCCGCCCTCGCACCCGCCGCGGCCGTACTGCCCGGGCACCCGGCGGACACCCGGCTGCAGCCCGTCCGGCGCACGGCCGAGGGCGTCGTCCCGCTCGCCTTCGACGGGCCCGCGATGCTGCGCGGTCTGGCCCGGGCCGAGGCGCTGGCCGTGGTCCCGCCCGGCGGGGCGGCGGTGGGGGAGACGGTCGAACTGCTGGAGGTCCCGTGAGCCGGCGAAGCCGGTCGGGCGGATGAGCCGGCCGCGACGCGTCCGGGAGGCGGGGGCCGAGCCCTGGGCGGACGCCGGGATCGTGCTGCCCGCCCGCCGGGCCGCGCCCGCCCTGCGGCAGGTGGGCTCGCGGCTGCTGCTGGCGCTCGCGGTGCTGGTCGTCACCACACTGCTCGTCTATGCCGACGGGGCCGGCTACAACGACAACGCCAGCGGCGGGGTCAGCTTCCTCGACGCGGCGTACTACGCCACCGTGACGCTCTCCACCACCGGGTACGGCGACATCACCCCGTACAGCGACAGCGCCCGGCTCACCAACATCTTCGTGATCACCCCGCTGCGCGTGCTGTTCCTGATCATCCTGGTCGGCACCACGCTGGAGGTGCTCACCGAACGCACCCGCCAGCAATGGCGGTTGAACCGCTGGAGGTCCACCGTGCGCGAGCACACCGTCGTCATCGGGTACGGGACGAAGGGCCGCAGCGCCGTCGACACCCTGCTGGGGCAGGGGGTGAAGAAGGAGGAGATCGTCGTCGTCGACCCGCAGCGCAAGGTGGTCGACCAGGCCGCGCAGCACGGTCTGGTCGGAGTGGTCGGCGACGCCACCCGCACCGACACCCTGGTGCGGGCCGCCCTGCCCACCGCGGCCCGGGTGGTGGTCGCGCCGGAACGGGACGACACCGCCGTGCTGATCACGCTGACGGCGCGACAGTTGAACAAGGGCGCCACCGTGGTCGCCGCCGTGCGGGAGGACGAGAACGCCCCGCTGCTGCGGCAGAGCGGCGCCGACGTCGTGGTCACCAGCTCCAGTTCGGCCGGGCGGCTGCTCGGGCTGTCGATGCTCAGCCCGCGCGCCGGAGCGGTGATGGAGGACCTGCTGACGTACGGCACCGGGCTGGACGTGGTGGAGCGCCCGGTCACCCGGGCCGAGGCCGGGCACGGCCCGCGGGAGTGCGCCGACCTGGTGGTCGCGGTGGTCCGCGGTCGGCGGGTGATCAACTTCAACGAGCCGGAGGCCGCCGTGCTGCAGCTCACCGACCGGGTGATCGTGATCAGGTCGAACGGCTGACGCGGCGTCGACGGGCCGGTGCGGCGCCGAAGGCGCTCGCGGCGTCGGCCGGACGGCGCGGGCCCCGCCCAGCGGACCGCCCTGGCCGGTGAACCGCCCTGACGCGCAGTAGGTTCGGGGCATGCATGCGATGACGATTCCCGTACCCGGCGGCCCCGAGGCACTGGTGTGGGCCGAGGTGCCCGATCCGGTGCCCGGTGAGGGCGAGGTCCTGGTCGAGGTGGCGGCCACCGCCGTCAACCGTGCCGACCTGCTCCAGCGGCAGGGCCACTACAACCCGCCGCCCGGCGCCTCGCCGTACCCGGGGCTGGAGTGCGCCGGGCGGATCGTCGCGCTCGGGCCGGGCGTCGCCGGCTGGGCGGTCGGCGACGAGGTGTGTGCGCTGCTGTCCGGCGGCGGCTACGCGCAGCGGGTCGCGGTGCCGAGCGGGCAGCTGCTGCCGATGCCCGCCGGGCTGAGCGCGGAGCAGGCCGCGGCGCTTCCGGAGGTCGCCTGCACGGTGTGGTCCAACGTCTTCCTCACCGCGCACCTGCGGCCCGGCGAGACCGTGCTGCTGCACGGCGGTGCGAGCGGCATCGGGACCATGGCGATCCAGCTGGCCAAGGCGGTCGGCGCCCGGGTGGCCGTCACCGCGGGCAGCGCGGCGAAGCTGGCCCGGTGCACCGAGCTGGGCGCGGACATCGTCATCGACTACCGCGAGCAGGACTTCGTCGAGGTGCTCCGGGAGGCCACCGGCGGGGCCGGCGCGGACGTGATCCTGGACATCATGGGCGCCAAGTACCTGCAGCGGAACGTGGACGCGCTGGCGGTGAACGGGCGGCTGGTGATCATCGGGCTGCAGGGCGGGGTGAAGGGCGAGCTGGACCTCAACGCGCTGCTGCGCAAGCGGGGGGCGGTGATCGCCACCAACCTGCGCGGGCGGCCGCTGGCGGAGAAGGCGGCGATCGTGGCGGCGGTGCGGGAGCACGTGTGGCCGCTGGTCGAGGCCGGGGTGGTGAAGCCGGTGGTGGACCGGGTGCTGCCGCTGACCGACGCGGGCGAGGGGCACCGGGTGCTGGAGGCCGGGGAGCAGGTCGGGAAGGTCGTGCTGCGGGCCTGAGGCGGCGGCGGGGGGTGCGGCGGTCGGCGCCGACCGCCGCCCGAAATGCCCGGATTGTCGGATCGTGCGAGGCTGGTCCGGAGCTGTCCCGCCGCCGACCCCGCCCCCGGGCGCGGTCGGCCGTCGGAAGGACTCCGACCGTGGCCGCATCTCCGCACGCGTTCCTCGGGCCGCTGCCCGTGGCGCCGCACCACCGTCGTACCCGTCGCATCCTCCGTACCCGTCGCCTGCCGTGCCCGGCCCGCGCCCAGCGGCTGTTCGCGGCGGCCGTGCTGGGGCTCGCCCTCCCGCTGGCCGCCGCGACGGGGGCGGTGGGGATGCCGTCGCCCTCGGCGGGGGTCTCGCCGCTTCCGTCCCCCTCTCCGGCTTCTCCGGCTTCTCCAGCGTCTCCCGCTTCTCCCGCTTCTCCCGCGCCGATGCCGGGCAGCGATCCGGGCGAGGCGGGGGCGGGGGCGGAGGTGGACTCCGAGGAACCGGCGGTCGCCCCGACCGCGCACAAGCCGGCCGCCGTGCCGCCGCAGCACCCGGCACCCCGCCCGTACCAGGGTGACGAGCTCGCCCGGCTCCACCGGCACCGACCGGCGTCGCTGCCGGAGCGTCCGGACGCCACCGTGGACCAGGCGCCGGACCAGGCGCCGGACCGGGCGCCGGACCAGGCGACCGGCCGGGCTCCCGACCGGGCCCCCGGCCAGGCCGCCGATCAGGCCGGCGCGCAGGCTCCCGGCCAGGCCGGCTCACAGGCTCCCGACCAGGCCCAGGACCAGAGCGCGGAGGCCGATCCGGACGGCTCGGACCCGGCGGCCGCCGGTGACGCCGTCGCACCGGACGCCGTCACGGCCGCCCCCGGCCGACCCGTCGCGGCCGTCACCATCCCGGTCGTCCTCCCCGCCCGCTGGCAGGACGCCTCCACGACCCAGCTCCCGCTCGGCGTCGGCCTCGGGCTGATCGGCTGCGGCCTGGGGCTGATCGGCGTGAAACTGCGGAAGGGCTGAGCCCGCCGTCGGGAGCCGGGAGTCGGGAGCCGGGAGTCGGGAGCCGCGCGGCGGGCGGTGGGGGCGGGCGGGTGTCACCCGTCGTGGCCGGGTGGGTACGGGCGGGATCGACGTGCCCGGCGTCCGGTGCGGGTGGGGGTGGAGGTTCGGTGCGGGTTCCGTGCGGCGGGAGCGTCGGCGGTCGGTCGGCCTGTGGGGTGCGGGATCTGAGTAGCCGTACGGATTCCCGCGCGGCGGGCGGGGGCGTACCGTCGTCACGGGTGTCGCAGGACGGCGGGACGAGCGGGGGCTTCCGCCCGACCAACCCCAGTGAGAGAGAATGTTGTTCATGACGAATCCGATGAACGAGCGCTCGTCGCAGGAGCCCTACCAGGCCGCCGGCGGGCAGCCGCAGGACGGCCAGAAGGTGCTGATCGTCGGACCGGACGGGTTGCCCGTGGGCCAGGGGTTCACCAGCCCGGCGGGGGACGGGGACGACGACATGCCGCGTGAGCTCCCGGTGACCGAGATGGTCGAGCAGCCCGCCAAGGTCATGCGCATCGGCAGCATGATCAAGCAGTTGCTGGAGGAGGTCCGGGCGGCTCCCCTCGACGAGGCGAGCCGGGTCCGGCTGAAGGACATCCACGCGAGCTCGATCAAGGAGCTCGAACTCGGTCTCGCCCCGGAGCTGGTGGCCGAACTGGAGCGGCTGTCGCTGCCGTTCACCGAGGAGACCATCCCGACCGAGGCCGAGCTGCGGATCGCCCAGGCCCAGCTGGTCGGCTGGCTGGAGGGCCTGTTCCACGGCATCCAGACCGCGCTGTTCGCCCAGCAGATGGCGGCGCGGGCCCAGCTGGAGCAGATGCGGCGGGCGCTGCCGCCGGGACTGCAGGGCGGGGACCCGGACGAGGACGACCCGGGTCAGGGCCGCGGCATCCGCTCCGGTCCGTACCTCTAGCCCGGCACCCGTCGTAGCCCGCGCCCGGAGCCGGCGTCCGCCGGTGGGCCGGGACGGTCCGCCGGACCGGACGTACCACGACGATCCGCCCCGGGCCGTCGCCGCCGGGATCCGGCGCCGGCGGCCCGGGGCCAGGACCGGCCCCGGGGCCGGTCACCGTCGGCGCGAGCCGATACCCTGACCCCTGTCGCAGGCCGGTCGAGCCGCCGCGACAGGGGTCCGCCAGGCCAGCGGGCCGGGCCCACCAGCACGGACGAGACCGAACGTCACGGTTGCGGCAGTACGGCCGCGCCGAGGGGGAGCAGAGGACCATGAGCGAGCACGGCAACGCGGCGGTCGAGGGCTTCTCCCTGGGCAACGGCCGTTATGTGCTGCAGCGGCTGCTGGGCGAGGGCGGCATGGCGTCCGTGCACCTCGCCTACGACAGCGTGCTGGACCGGCAGGTCGCGCTGAAGAGCATGCACAGCGAGCTCGGCCGGGACGACTCGTTCAAGGAGCGGTTCCGCCGCGAGGCCCAGGCCGTGGCCCGGCTGGAGCACCCGAACATCGTCACGGTGTACGACAGCGGCGAGGACGTCGCCCCGGACGGCTCCAGCACGCCGTACATCGTCATGCAGCTGGTCGACGGCAAGGGCCTGCGCGAGGCGATCAACGAGGCGGTCGCCCAGTACGGCGCGATGCCGACCGAGGAGGCCCTGAAGGTCATCGTCGGCGTGCTGAACGCGCTGGAGGCCTCGCACGACATGTCCCTCGTGCACCGCGACATCAAGCCCGGCAACGTCATGTTCGACCGCAAGGGCAACGTCAAGGTCATGGACTTCGGCATCGCCCGGGCGCTGGAGTCCGGCGTCACGTCGATGACCCAGACCGGCATGGTGGTCGGCACCCCGCAGTACCTCTCGCCCGAGCAGGCGCTCGGCAAGCCGGTCGACGCCCGCTCCGACCTGTACTCGGTCGGCGTGATGCTCTTCGAGATGCTCACCGGCCAGCTGGTCTTCGACGGTGACTCGGCGTTCTCGATCGCCTACAAGCACGTCCAGGAGGAGCCGCCGGCCCCCTCCACCCTCAACCGGTCGGTCACCCCCGAGGTGGACGCCTTCGTCGCCCAGGCGCTGCGCAAGGACCCGGCGCACCGGTTCCAGAGCGCGGCGGCGATGCGCGACGAGGCGGAGCGGCTGATCGCGGCCGCGAAGGGCGGCGGCAGCGGGCACCCGCTGCAGGCCAGCACCCCGCTGGTGATCAACGAGGGCCCGCGCTCGGTGCACGCCGCCCCGCAGGCCCCGCACACGCCGCAGCCGCAGTACCTCCAGCAGGGCGGTCCGCAGGCGCCGCAGTACCAGACGCCGCCGCCGGCCTACCAGGCGCCGCGCCCGCAGGCGCCGCACACGCCGCACCCCTTCCCGCAGCCCCAGGCGCCGCAGTACCAGACGCCGCCGCCGGCCTACCAGGCGCCGCGTCCGCAGGCGCCGCACACGCCGCACCCCTTCCCGCAGCAGGCGCACACCCCGCCGCCGCAGCCGATGCCGCCGTACCAGCAGCCGAAGGCGCCCGGCGGTGGCGGCTGTTCGACGGTCGTGGTCGTGGTCGGGATCATCATCGGCGTGCTCGTGCTGGCCGGCATCATCATCGCGATCGTGGTCAACAACGCCGACAAGAAGACCAACGGCAAGTTCAGCCACTCGGCCCGCCCCGCGAACGTGCTGGTGGTCGACCTCGCGGCCGACCGGAATGGCCGGCTCTGACGGTTTCCGACCGGTTGGCGGGTGCCGGGGCGCGCGCCGGAAGCGGTAGCGTTCGGGGATACGTAAGCGACAGGGCACCGCGATCCGAGCGAACGCCCGGGGCGAGGAGCGATGGCACAGACGCAGCATCCGGACGACGACGCTGGTGCCCGAGCGGTCGGCCGGACCGGCGGGACGCCGAGGATCCCCGAGCCGGGCAGCGAAGCCCCGACCTCGGCGCTGCCGCCCTTCGCCGGCGGGCCGCACACCCCCGGTCGCGGGTCCGCCGTGCCGCTGGGCACCGTCGGTGACGGCCGCTACCGGCTGACCCACCGGCTGGGCCGCGGCGGCATGGCCGAGGTGTTCGCCGCCGAGGACGTGCGGCTGGGCCGCACCGTCGCCGTCAAGCTGCTGCGCGGAGAGCTGGCCCAGGACGACGTCGCCCGGATCCGCTTCACCCGCGAGGCACACGCCGTCGCGGCGCTCAACCACCACTCGATCGTCTCGGTCTACGACACCGGCGAGGAGTACGTCGGGGACGAGTCCACGCCGTACATCGTGATGGAGCTGGTCGAGGGCCGGACCGTCCGGGAGCTGCTGGCGGACGAGGACGCGCCGCCCGTCGACCAGGCGCTGATCATCATCGCCGGGGTGCTGGAGGCGCTCGCCTACAGCCACCGGAACGGCATCGTCCACCGGGACATCAAGCCCGCCAACGTGATCATCACCACCACCGGCGCGGTCAAGGTGATGGACTTCGGCATCGCCCGGGCGCTGACCGGCGGGGCCACCACGATGACCCAGACCGGCATGGTCATGGGCACCCCGCAGTACCTCTCGCCCGAGCAGGCGCTGGGCAAGCCGGTCGACCACCGGTCCGACCTGTACGCGGCCGGCTGCATGCTGTACGAACTGCTCACGCTGCGCCCGCCGTTCACCGGCGACACCCCGCTCTCGGTGGTCTACCAGCACGTCCAGGACCCGCCGGTGCCGCCCTCGCAGGCCAACGGCCGGGTGCCGGTCGGCCTCGACCCGCTGGTGCTGCGCTCGCTCGCCAAGAACCCGGACGACCGCTTCCAGGACGCCGACGAGTTCCGCGCCCACGTGCAGCACGCGCTGCGCGAGATGCACGGCGCGGCCGGGGCCGGCTGGGTCGGCGTGCCGGGGGGTACGGGCGACACCGGTGCGACCCAGGTGCTCCGGCCGGACCAGACGGCGGCCACCGCGGCCTTCGGCGTCGTCCGCCCCGGTGACAAGACCTCCGCACTGCCGTACCAGAGCGACTCGCAGACCCCCTTCACCCCCTACTCGGGGCACGGCGGCCCGTACGGCGGCGGTGGGGACGACGGCGGGGACGACGACGGGCACCGCCGGCGGCGCGGGCCGTGGGCCTGGGTGGCGGGCGGCGTCGCCGTACTGGTCGCGGCCGGTGCCGGGATCGCGTTCGCGCTCAGCGGCACCGACCACGTCACCAAGGACCCCGGGGTGCCCACGCCGCCGGCGCCGGTGGTCAGCACGTCCGAGCCGACCACGCCGACCCAGAGCGGTCTGCCGAGTCCGCCGGCGTCGGTGTCCGGCAGCAAGAAGCCGCAGCAGCCGACCGACACCGGCAACAACAACAGCAACAACACCGGCAACAACAGCGGCAACAACATGTCGCCGTCGCCGAGCACGGGCAAGCACACCCCGACCCCGACGCCGACGGGGACCTCCACCCACACGGCGACGAGCAGCGCCTCCGCGACCCCGACCGGCGGGTCGACGGGCGGGTCGACGCCGACCTCGGGCGGGGGCGGCGGTGGCACGCCCACCAACCCGCCGCCGAAGCCGGACCCGAAGCCGACGGGGACGCTGCCGGCCGGGGGCTGACCCGGTCAGTTGGCGAAGGCGTCCAGGACCTGCTCGTACTCCTGGCACCACCACGCCAGTTGGCCTGCCGAGGCGGGGTAGAGCGGGTCGGCCCGGTGGTCGGCCCGCTGGTACCGCCACTGCAGCATCCAGAAGTCGTTCAGCCGCTCCCACCACACCCGGTGGGCGGCGGCGGCCAGGTGCTCGGCGGTGGCGGCGCCGGAGGCCCGGTAGGCCTGTGAGTAGCGGCGGACCCGGACCAGGTCGAGGGCGCCGGACACGCGGTCGTTGAACAGCAGGGTGGCGGCCCGGACGGCCTCCTCGGCGCGCGGCTGGGTGCCGAGCTTGTCCCAGTCCAGGACGGCGGCCACCCGGCCGCCCGCCGGGTCGTCGCCGTACAGCAGGTTGAGGCCGTGGAAGTCGCCGTGGGTCCAGCCGGTGGGTGGCGCGGCCTGCGGGGCGGGGCGGCGGTGGGCGTGCTCGGCGAGCAGTTCCAGCCGTTCCGTGAGCCGTTGCTCGACCAGTGCGTCCAGGTCCCCGTGCGGGCGGTGCTCGCGGGCGCGGTGCCGCAGGTCACGGGCCAGCCCGGCGCTGTCGGCCGGGTCGGCGCTGCGGTAGCCGGCGGGCTGTTCGAAGGGGGCGCAGACGTCGTCGAGCGCGCCGTGCAGCCGGCCGAGCAGCGCTCCGAGCGCCTCGCACTGCGGGAGACCGAGCTCGGTACCGTGCCGGTGTCGGCCATCGGTCCACGGGAACAGCGCGAACATCCGGCCGCCCTGGCCGGCCACCGTGCCCGAGCGTTCGGCGCAGGCCAGCGGGGGTGCGACGGGCAGCCCGAGGGTGTTCAGCGCGGCCATCGCGCGGTGGTGGGCGAGGATCTTCGGTCGGCTGGCGGTGGCGGTGTCGACGTAGCACTTCAGGAAGTAGTGGCCGGCCTCGGTGGTGACCCGGTACCCCCGGTTCAGCAGGCCTTCGGCGACCGGTTCGGCGGTCAGTGGGCGCCCCACCCGGTAGCGGGCCAGGACCTCGACGAGCGCGGTGTGCGGGACGGGCGGGCTGAGGGTCCCCATCGGCGGTGCGGAGAGATCGGGGCGGGCCGGGGCGCAGGCGAGGGTCTGGCTGAAAGTCACAGCCAGAGGGTATGGCCCCCTCGCGGGGGCCCTTGACAGATCGTCAGTTGTGTGCAGCCCTAAGGTCAGTACTGGTGGTCGGCCTGGTGCCGCGCCACGAAGGCGGCCGCTTGGGTGCGTCGCTCCATGCCCATCTTGGCGAGCAGACTGGAGACGTAGTTCTTCACCGTCTTCTCGGCCAGGTGCAACTCGTTGCCGATCTGACGATTCGTCATCCCCTCGCCGATCAGATCGAGGATCCGCCGCTCCTGCTTGGTGAGTTGGGACAGCCGCTCGTCCTCCTTTCCGCCGCCGTCGCGCAGCCGGGCGAGCACCCGGCTGGTGGCGACCGGGTCGAGCAGCGAGCGGCCCGCCGCGACGTCCCGGACGGCGGTGATCAGGTCGGTGCCGCGGATCGCCTTCAGGACGTAGCCGGAGGCGCCCGCCATGATCGAGTCGAACAGCGCCTCGTCGTCCGAGAACGAGGTCAGCATCAGGCACTTGATGTCCGGCAGCAGGGACCGGACCTCGCGGCAGACCTCGACCCCGTTGCCGTCGGGCAGCCGGACGTCGAGCACCGCGACGTCGGGGTGGACCGCGGGGATCCGGGTCAGTGCCTCGGCGGCCGTGCCGGCCTCGCCGACCACCTCGATGTCGTCCTCGACCGAGAGCAGATCGTGCACGCCCCGCCGGACGACCTCGTGGTCGTCGAGCAGGAATACCCTGATTTGTCCGTTATCAGTCACGTCCAAAGCCTCCCATAACACCGTACGAAAGACCTATCGCTCACATCGCCGTAAAGACGTGATCCGGCCAGAGACATCCGAAACCGATACCGAGAACCCCCTTACGTACGGGCGTCCGCCCGGATAACGTGCGCTGGTGTCCTGAAGGCGCTCGAATTGAGAGCTGCGTCACGTCGCCCGTCACCCCCACCCTTCCGACGGCGGTCCGAGCGCGGCACCCTCGGGGTTGTGGCCCTGAACAAGTAGGACGTCCTAGCGCAAGCGCGCCAAGGGCGGACGCTGGGTAACGTTCTCGTGAGGGACGCCGTCGGAACAGGATCACCACCTGCCCCGCAGTAGGTGCGCACACCCACGCGCGCCCCGCGGGGCGGTGACCGGACCGGTCACCGGCGACCCCGGGCGGCCGGACAGACCGAGGAGTGAACGTGACCGTCAAAAGCACGGCGAGGACCCGCAAGAAGGCGGCCCCCGCTGTCCCTGACACCCTCCGCGCCACGGGTAAGGACGCCGAGCCGGAGCTCGTCCAGCTGCTCACGCCGGAAGGCGAGCGGGTCGAGCACCCGGACTACCCCCTCACCACCACTCCGGAGGAGCTGCGCTCCCTCTACCGCGACCTGGTGCTGGTGCGCCGGTTCGACGGCGAGGCCACCGCGCTGCAGCGCCAGGGCGAGCTGGGCCTGTGGGCCTCGCTGCTCGGCCAGGAGGCCGCCCAGGTCGGCTCCGGCCGCGCCATGCGCACCGGCGACTACGCCTTCCCCACCTACCGCGAGCACGGCGTGGCCTGGTGCCGCGACGTCGACCCGCTGAACCTGCTCGGCATGTTCCGCGGCGTGAACCACGGCGGCTGGGACCCGAACGAGAAGAACTTCCACCTGTACACCATCGTGATCGGCTCGCAGACCCTGCACGCCACCGGTTACGCGATGGGCATCACCAAGGACGGCGCCGACGACGCGGTCATCGCGTACTTCGGCGACGGTGCCTCCAGCCAGGGCGACGTCAACGAGGCCTTCACCTTCGCCTCGGTCTACAACGCTCCGGTGGTCTTCTTCTGCCAGAACAACCAGTGGGCGATCTCCGAGCCCACCACCACCCAGACCAAGATCCCGCTGTACCGCCGCGCCTCCGGCTTCGGCTTCCCCGGCGTGCGCGTCGACGGCAACGACGTGCTGGCCTGCCTCGCGGTCACCCGCTGGGCGCTCGACCACGCCCGCAGCGGCAACGGCCCGGTGCTGATCGAGGCGTTCACCTACCGCATGGGTGCCCACACCACCTCCGACGACCCCACCCGCTACCGGCACGCCGAGGAGACCGAGGCCTGGAAGGCCAAGGACCCGATCACCCGGCTCCGCGCCCACCTGGAGAAGGAGGGCCTGGCCGACGACGAGTTCTTCGCCGCGGTCGACGCCGAGAGCGAGAAGCTGGGGCTGCGGGTGCGCGAGGGCGTGCGCAGCATGCCGGACCCGGACCCGACCCTGATCTTCGACCACGTGTACAGCGAGCCGCACGCGCTGGTCGATGAGGAACGGGCCGAGTACGTCGAGTACGCGGCCTCCTTCGAGGCGGGGGAGAACCTCTGATGGCCGGTCAGCTGAGCATCGCCAAGGCGCTGAACGAGGCGCTGCGCAAGTCGCTGGAGAACGACCCGAAGACCCTCCTCATGGGCGAGGACATCGGCAAGCTCGGTGGCGTCTTCCGGATCACCGACGGCCTGCAGAAGGACTTCGGCGAGGGCCGGGTGATCGACTCCCCGCTCGCCGAGTCCGGCATCGTCGGCACCGCGATCGGCCTGGCACTGCGCGGCTACCGCCCGGTGGTGGAGATCCAGTTCGACGGCTTCGTCTACCCGGCCTTCGACCAGATCGTCTCCCAGCTGGCGAAGATGCACGCCCGCGCGCTCGGACACGTCAAGATGCCGGTCACCATCCGCATCCCCTACGCGGGTGGAATCGGCGCGGTCGAGCACCACAGCGAGTCGCACGAGGCGTACTTCGCGCACACCGCCGGTCTGCGCGTGGTCACCCCCTCCAACGCGCACGACGCGCACTGGATGCTGCGCCAGGCCATCGAGTCGGACGACCCGGTCATCTTCCTGGAGCCCAAGCGCCGCTACTGGGACAAGGGCGAGGTCGGCGACGCCGCCGACCTGGGTCTGCACGACGCCCGGATCGTCCGCCCCGGCACCGACGCGACGCTGATCGCGTACGGCCCCATGGTCAAGGTCTGCCTGGAGGCCGCCGCGGCCGCCGAGGAGGACGGCCGCCGCCTGGAGGTCGTCGACATGCGCTCGCTCTCCCCGGTGGACTTCACCACCCTGGAGGAGTCGGTCAAGCGCACCGGTCGGGCCGTCGTGGTGCACGAGGCACCGGTCTTCCTGGGCATGGGCGCCGAACTGGCCGCCCGGCTCACGGAGAAGTGCTTCTACCACCTGGAGGCACCGGTCCTGCGGGTCGGCGGCTACTACGCGCCGTACCCGCCGTCCCGGGTCGAGGAGGCCTTCCTCCCCGACCTGGACCGCGTGCTCGACGCCGTCGACCGCGCGCTCGCGTACTGATCCAGGGGAGCGAAGATGACCACCGAAGTTCGCTCGCTCCGCGAGTTCAAGATGCCCGACGTGGGCGAGGGCCTCACCGAGGCCGAGATCCTCAGCTGGTACGTCAAGCCCGGTGACACCGTCACCGACGGGCAGGTCGTCTGCGAGGTGGAGACCGCCAAGGCGGCCGTGGAGCTGCCCATCCCGTTCAACGGGGTGGTCGAAGCGCTGCACTTCCCCGAGGGGACGACGGTCGACGTCGGCACCGTGATCATCTCGGTCGCGGTCGCCGGGGAGGCGGGAGCCGAGGCCCCGGCCGCCCCCGCCGCGGCTCCGGCGGCCCCGGCTCCCGCCGAGGAGGCCGAGCCGGAGCGCCGCGAGGTGCTGGTCGGCTACGGCCCGCGCACCGGCACCGCCCAGCGCCGGGCCCGCCGGACGACCACCACCACGGTCACCGCGACCAAGCCGGCTCCGGCTCCGGCCGCGCCCGCCCCGGTGGCTCCGGCGCCGGTCGCCGAAGTGCCCGCCGGGGAGCGGCCGTTGGCGAAGCCGCCGGTGCGCAAGCTGGCCAAGGACCTGGGTGTCGACCTGCGGGGCGTCACCCCGACCGGCCGGGACGGCGTGATCACCCGCGAGGACGTGCACGCGTACGCGGCGGCCCAGGCCGCTCCGGCCGAGCCGGTCGCCCCGGTCGCTCCAGCCGCTCCTGCGGTCGAGACCGCCGTGGTCGAGCCGGTCGCGGCGCCGGCGCTCGTCCCCACCGCGGGCGACGTCCGGGTGCCGATCAAGGGCGTCCGCAAGGCGACCGCGCAGGCGATGGTGGCCTCGGCCTTCACCGCCCCGCACGTCACCGAGTTCGTCCAGGTCGACGTGACCCGCACGATGAAGTTCGTCCGCCGGCTCAAGGAGAGCGGCGAGCTGGGCCGGGACGTCCGGGTCAGCCCGCTGCTGCTGGTCGCCAAGGCGCTGCTCACCGCGATCAAGCGGCACCCCGAGATCAATGCCCAGTGGGACGAGGCGGCCCAGGAGATCGTCATCAAGGGCCAGGTGAACCTCGGCATCGCCGCGGCCACCCCGCGCGGCCTGATCGTCCCGAACATCAAGGACGCCGGGTCCAGGACCCTCTCGGGGCTGGCCGTCGCGCTCGGCGAGCTGGTCGAGACCGCCCGCCAGGGCAAGACCTCGCCGGCCGACATGCAGGGCGGGACGGTCACCATCACCAACGTCGGCGTCTTCGGCGTCGACACCGGCACCCCGATCCTCAACCCGGGTGAGGCGGCCATCCTCGCCTTCGGCGCGGTCCGGGAAATGCCGTGGGTGCACAAGGGCAAGGTGGTCCCGCGTCAGGTGACCACGCTGGCGCTCTCCTTCGACCACCGCCTGGTGGACGGGGAGTTGGGCTCCAAGGTGCTGGCCGACGTGGCCGCCCTGCTGGAGTACCCGAAGCGCCTGATCACCTGGGGCTGACCGGTCACCGGACCGGTCACCGGAACCACAGAAGGGGCCCTTCCCCGCACCTCCGTGCGGGGAAGGGCCCCTTCGTCGTGACCGGCCGTCGACTAGTGCTGGGGACGGAGTCGGCGGACGGCGATCAGGACGCCGGCACCGAGGGCGAGGAGTACGGCGGAGGAGACGGCGAGGAAGGTGTTGGTGGAGGAGGCGCCGGTCTGCGCGAGCTCCGGGGTGCCGGCGGGCGCGGTGGTGGCCGGTGCGGCGGTGGGAGCGGCGGACGGGGTGGCGGCGGGCGCCGTGGTGGGCTCGGCGGCCTTGACGGGGGTCTTGTCGGCGGCGGGCTCGGCCTTCTTGGTCTCCTTGGCCGGCGCGGCGGGCTTGGTGGGCGCGGGCTTGGCCGGGGTGGTCGGCTGCGCGGGGGTGGCGGTTCGAGCCACGTGGTAGGTGTGGATCTCGCCCGTCACATCCGGGAAGCCGGGAGCCTGGGCCCCCGTGCCGACCTGGATCTCGGTCACGTCCTTCGGCGCCTTCGCGGAGAGGCCCACGCGGAACGTGAAGTTGGCGGCCCGGCCGTTCTCCAGGCGCGGGGTGGTGGTGGCGGGGGAGGCGACGGTGAAGAGCGAGGGGTCGCAGCCGTGGCGCAGGGCGACGGGCTTCCAGCCGCCGGCGGTGGCGACCTCGACCGTGAAGTCCTGGAGGTTGGTGCTGCCCTTCGGGTTGAACAGCCAGAGGTTCGCGGAGACGTTCCGGTACAGGGCGCCGGTGAAGTTGGTGACGCCGACGCCGATCTCGACCTTGGGGCCGCCCGCGGTGATGGTCTGGCCGTCCGGGGTCATGTGGAAGCCGGACTGGTAGGTGCCGTCGTGCTTGGCCGGGTCGGCGGCCGGAGCAGTGACGGCGGTGGTGTCGCCGGTCTCGTCGCCGCAGGCCCAGGCGCTGTCGGTGGCGAGGAACTGGATGCCGCCGGCGAGGACGGTGGTGGCGGCCAGGACGGCGATGCGGCGGCGGCCGGAGAGGGCGCGGTCGTTCTTCGCAAAACGGGTGATAACGGACGTGCGCATGACGTGACTCCCCAGGGTCATGTGACTGACGGTGTGTGTGGGTGAAGACGACCGGCCCCGCTCCTCCTGAGCGGAAGCGCCCCCCGGCTCTGCCGGTCTCGCTCTCCGTGCCTTCATCCGTATAGACGCGCATCCCCGGCAGAGGTTGCAGGTCGATCCAAAAACTTTTTCGGGAGCCTTCGTCAGGTCTCCGGGATACTGCCGGGATGACGGATGAGCTGACGATCCGACCGGAAACGACGCCGGTCGGGAGCGGGGAACGTCGGTCGCTGCGGCGGGACGCGTCGGGGCCGGCACTGCTGGCCGGGCTGGTGTGCGTCGCGGTGTCCTTCTCGGGGCCGCTGGTGGTGGTGCTCGCGGCGGCCGCGGCCGGACGGCTGGACACGGCGCACACCGCCTCCTGGATCTGGGCGGTGGCGATCGGCAGCGGGGTGAGCGGCTTCGCGCTGAGCTGGTGGACCCGGACGCCGGTGATCACCGCCTGGTCCACGCCGGGGGCCGCGCTGCTGGTGACCAGCCTGGGCGACTACCCCTACCGGGAGGCGGTCGGGGCGTTCCTGGTGAGCGCGGTGGTGGTGACCCTGTTCGGGGTGACCGGCTGGTTCGGCCGGCTGATCGCGGCGGTGCCGGTCGGGATCGTGAACGCGATGCTCGCGGGCATCCTGTTCTCCTTCGGTGCCGGGATCTTCGGCGCGGTGCACAACGCGCCGGTCCTGGTGGTGGGCAGCTTCGCGGCCTTCCTGCTGGCCAAGCGGTTCGCGCCGCGGTACGCCGTACCGGTCGCGCTGCTGGTCGGCGGGGTGCTGGCGGCGCTGACCGTCGGACTGCCGCTGCACCCGGGCTCGGGCGGGCCGACCGTGCCGGTGCTGACGGTGCCGGCGTTCTCCTGGTCGGCGCTGGTGGGGCTCGCATTGCCGCTCACGAGCGTCACGCTGGCCTCGCAGAACGCCCCGGGCCTCGGCGTGATGCGGGCCTTCGGCTACCGGGCGGATGACCGGCTGCTGATCGGCTCGACCGGTGCGGTGTCGATGCTGATGGCCCCGTTCGGCTCGCCCGGGGTGAACCTGGCGGCGATCACGGCGGCGATCTGCTCGGGCCCGGAGGCCCATCCGGACCCGCGCCGCCGGTACGTCGCGGGCATGTCCTCGGGCGCGCTGTACGTGCTGGTGGGCAGCTTCGGCGGGGTGCTGGTCAGCCTGTTCACCGGGCTGCCGAAGGAACTGATCGCGGTGATCGCCGGGGTCGCGCTGCTGGCCTCGCTGCAGGGCAGCCTGGCGGCGGCGGTCGCGGAGGAGCGCGGGCGGGACGCGGCGGTGGTGACCTTCCTGGCGAGTGCCTCGGGGATGAGCCTGTTCGGGATCGGCTCGGCGTTCTGGGGGCTGCTCTTCGGGCTGGGCACCCATCTGGTGCTGGGCCTCCGGAAGACCTGACCGGGGCTGCGGGAGGGCGGCTGGGCAGGGGGTGGGAGGGCGGCTGGGCAGGGGGCGGGAGGGCGCCTGGGCAGGGGGTGGGAGGGCGCCTGGGCGGGGGTGCTGGAAGGCCTGGGCGGGGACGGTCTGGGCAGGGGTGTGGTTGGTATGACCCATATGACCTGCATGGTCCTCACGGCAGGGAGAATGCGGATCGTTCGGCCAGGTCGGTGACATTTGCGCCCGCCGGTGGGGGCGACACGCCGGTCCGGGTACGTCTCCGCTCCACCACCCGGGCGACACCGGGTGACCGGAGCCCCGAGGACGCACCCGTATGCCGCCTGGCAACCCTGGCCGTCTCGTCCGGAGTCTGGCCGCCCTCGTGCTGGTGTCCACCGCCCTGCTGCCCGCCGCCCTGGAACTGGTCGGTCCCTCGCCGTTCGGCGTGATCGGGCCCGGCGCCCCGGCCGACCGTGCGGTGCCGCCGCACACCGCGCTCCGCGCCGACCAGCGAATAGCCGGGGCCGCCCCGACGGTCGACATACGTCGGACCGGCGACCCGGCCAACCGGATCACGCTGGTCCTGCTCGGGGACGGCTACACGGCGGGCGAACAGGACCTGTTCCGGCAGCAGGCCGACAAGGCCTGGCACGCCCTGATGGACATCGAGCCCTTCCGCACCTACCAGGGCTTCTTCAACGTACGACGGGTCGACGTGGTCTCCCCGGTGTCCGGGATAGCCGAGACCGAGAGCCGCGGCCGCAACCCGGCCACCCCGCTCGGCATGCACTTCTGGTGCGAGGGTACCGCCCGGCTGCTCTGCGCCGACGAGGCCGCCACCGCCCGGTACGCGGGGGACGGCAGCGGGCCGCAGTACCTGATCGCGCTGGCCAACTCCACCGAGTACGGCGGCGCCGGCGGCACCGGGGTGACCACCCTGGCCGGCGGCAGCCAGGACGCCGGGCGGATCATCCAGCACGAGATCGGGCACACCGTCGGGGACCTCGGCGACGAGTACGACAGCGCCCCCGACGACGCCGACTACCCGAACCTCTCCACCCTCAACGCCGACGACATGCGCAAGAAGCAGACCAAGTGGTGGCGCTGGCTGGGCGCCGCGTCCCCGGACGGTGCCGGGGTCGTCGGCGCGTACCGCAGCGGCAACGGCCTCTACCGGCCGACCCCGGACTCGGTCATGCGCACCCTGGGCAGCGCGTACAACCTGCCCTCGCGCGAGGCGATCATCGAGGAGCTCTACCGCAAGGTCCGGCCGACCGACGCCCCGCTGCCCGCGCCCGGCGAGGTGACCGGGCGGCCCCGGCTCGACGTCCGACCGCTGCCGCTGAACGGGGCCCGCCAGCTGAAGGTGGAGTGGAAGGTGGACGGGGTCCCGGTGGCACCGCAGTCCGCGGACGCCTCCTGGCTGGACACCGCCCGGCTGGACCTGGCCCCGGGCCGGACGGCCACCGTGACGGCGACCGTCCGGGACACCACGGACTGGGTGCGCGACGAGGCCTTCCGGGACCGCTTCATGACCCGGTCGGTGTCCTGGACGCTGACCGGTTGAGGCCGGCGGGAGTTGTCGGGGCTGTCGGAGGCTCGCTGAGTCCGGCGGGGGCTGTGTCGGGGGCTGTCGGGGCTCGCCGGGGCCGGATGTCGCCGGGGAGCGCACCGGCGGATCCACCGGCCCGGGGGGTCGCGGGTTCGCGCCCGGGCGACCGAACCCCGCCCTGGGCGTCCAATCATGGGATGACTAGTCTGGTCGCACTATGTCCGTGGAGCCCGCCCCTTCAGCCGCGCCCCCGTCCGCCTCCGCTCCCCGAGCCACTGCCGGGCCCCCGACCGCCCATGCGCCCGCGC
This sequence comes from Kitasatospora sp. NPDC085464, assembly GCF_044541955.1. Lineage (NCBI taxonomy): Bacteria > Bacillati > Actinomycetota > Actinomycetes > Kitasatosporales > Streptomycetaceae > Kitasatospora > Kitasatospora sp. NPDC085464. The sequence goes on along the minus strand of NZ_JBITTM010000023.1, from coordinate 35,679 downwards.
CCGCACCCGTTCCCGGCCCCGCACCCGTTTCCGGCCCCGTTCCCGCGCCGCCGGGTGGCCGTGCCGCGTGGACGGCCTGGTCCGTCGGCGTCAGCGTCTACGTCCTGGCGGTCGTCCACCGCACCAGTCTCGGCGTGGCCGGGCTGGACGCCGCCGACCGCTTCGGCATCGGCGCCTCGGCGCTCTCCACCTTCTCCATCCTCCAGGTGCTGGTCTACGCGGCCATGCAGATCCCGGTCGGCCTGCTGGTGGACCGCTTCGGGCCGCGCCGGGTGCTGCTGCTCGGCGTCGTGCTGCTCAGCACCGGTCAGCTGGCCTTCGCGTTCAGCTCCTCCTTCGCCCCCGCGCTGGCCTCCCGGGCGGTGCTCGGCTGCGGCGACGCGATGACCTTCATCAGCGTGCTGCGGATCGCCGCCCGCTGGTTCCCGGCCGCCCGGAACCCGTTCGTGGCCCAGCTGACCGGTCTGGCCGGGATGGGCGGCAACCTGGTCACCACCGTGGTGCTGGCGCAGGCGCTGCACAGCGAGGGCTGGACGCCCACCTTCGCCGCGATCGCGCTGCTCGGCGTGGCGGTGTTCGCGCTGGTCGCGCTGTTCCTCCGGGAGGCCCCGGCGCAGGCGGAACCGATCCGGCCGGTGGAGCACCGGGAGCGCCCCGGGGTCGGCCGGCTGGTCCTGGACTGCTGGCGGGAGCCCGGCACCCGGCTCGGGCTGTGGATCCACTTCACCACCCAGTTCCCCGGCAACGCCTTCGGCCTGCTCTGGGGCCTGCCCTACCTGGTGCAGGCGCAGGGCATGTCCCGGGCCGGGGCGGGCGGGATGCTGACCCTGCTGGTGCTCAGCAACATGAGCTTCGGGTTCCTCTTCGGCCGCCTGCTCTCCCGCACCGCGCGCGCCCGCATGCCGATCGTGCTGACCGTCATCGCCACCACCGCGCTCGGCTGGGCGCTGGTGCTGGCCTGGCCCGGCGGGCACCCGCCGGTGTGGCTGCTGGTCGGGATCATTCTGGTGATGGGCAGCAATGGCCCGGCCTCGCTGGTCGGCCTGGACTACGCGCGCTCCCGGAACCCCGCGGAGCGGCTCGGCACCGCCTCCGGAATCGTCAACATGGGCGGCTTCATCGGCACGATGATCACCCTCTTCGGCGTCGGCGTCCTGCTGGACGCCCTCACCCCGGAAGGCACCGACGGCTACCCGGCCGATGCCTTCCGCTGGGCGTTCTGCTGGCAGTACGTCCCGCTGGCGGTGGGGACGCTGATGATCCTCCGGTTGCGGCGGAGGGTCCTCGCCTCGGAGACGTAGGGTTTCCGACCTGCGAAGACGTGCCGTCCCCCGCTTCACCCGGGGGTCGGCGGGGGCATCAGCGGCCGTACGCCCGCATGAAAGCGGCCAGCTGCGGCGGTGTCCCGAAGAGCCGGGCGCCGTGCAGTTCCGCACGCATCGGCCCGTGGTCCGGCACGGGCCCGGTGCCGGGGGCGGGCCGTGCTTCGCGCCGCAGGCGGATCAGGTCCACCAGCTTCAGCTTCGGGCAGCCGGGGACGACCCGGCTGCCCCGGATGCCGACCCGCTCCCCGCCCGGGCAGGCGAAGTACGCGCCGAACGGCGGTCCGCTGTCCTCCTCCCGGCCCGGCAGGTGGAGGACCATCTCCCCGTGCCGGCAGTGGACCGTCCCGTCGGAGCGGACGGTCAGCCCGGGCCAGTCCTCGTGGTCGATCTCCGCGACGATCTGCACCTGCTGCCCGATGGCCTCGGCCAGGGTCTCCGCCATCCGCCGCTGCTGGGTGGGGATGTCGGTGTCCCCGCGGCGGACGGAGGGGAGCAGTTCCTCGGTGACCCATGCCCGGAACGGTCGGGCGGACTTCTTGTCCGACCTCATGAGGAGGCTGTACAGCCCCGCCTCGCTCACCAGGCCGAGCAATGGATTTCCCCGTCGGTAGGGTTTCTGACCTGCGGAATCGTCGTAACCCTCCATCTGCTGGACGGTCAGCGACCGCAGGTCCACGGTGCGGTGCTGGTGGGGATCCAGCCCGTACACGGCGGTGGCCGGGTTTCGCCGGCCCATGACCCGGCACACGTCGGCCGTCGCGAACCAGGGCTCGCCGTCGATCATCACGACCCTGATCGGCTGCCCCGTGACCGGGAAGCTCGACCGCACCAGCACCATCCGTTCCTGCTGTTCCCGTTCGTCGTCCATCGGGACGTTTCCTCCTTCTTCCGAGTGATGGCATGACTGCCCGGAACAACGAGGCCGAACGGGTGAGGTGGCTGGTGCTGCATTGACGTGCGGATGCACGAGAGGTGCCGACCCGGCGTGCGTTGGTGCGTGTACGCCGGGTGGCGTGCGCCGGTGGGCCTCAGATGGTGACGGAGAAGTTCGCAAGCACCCGGTCGGCCAGTTCCTTGTCGCCCTCCACCGACACCGGCCCCGGGCGGCCGCGGCCGCAGGCGAGCCGGACGTACGTCTCCCAGCCCATGCTGAGCTGGACGTCGGGGGCCAGGCTGATCGACTCGTCCACGGTGCAGTGGCCGGAGGCGTCGACCCGGACGGTGCGCAGGAACTCCACCGGGCCGGTGACGTCCAGCACCATGGCCGTCCCGGCGGGGACGCCGGCCTTGTTGGCGACGGCCTTGGGCAGCAGCTCCAGCAGGAGGTCCCGGGAGATCAGGGCGGCCGGGGCGTCCAGGTTGCCGGGGGCGTCCAGGGCGCGGCGCAGGTCCTGCTCGTGCACCCAGACGTCGAAGGCCCGCATCCGCAGGAGCTCGTGGTACGGGACGTCCCGGGCGAGCGGCCCGGCCGGCCAGCGGACCGGCTCGCCGGGCGTCTGCTTGGCGTTCCGCAGCGCCCGGGAGCGGCGGATGATCGTGTACTCCAGCTCGCTGGTCATCTCCAGCGCGGTGTGGCACCGGCGCTTGTCCACCGGCAGCTCGACGTAGCGGGCGAACTCGGTGGTCACGTGACGGAGGTCACGCGGCAGGGAGTGGATCGGGCGGGGGTCGCCGAGCAGCTCGGACTCGACCGCGATGACGTGCGAGACGACGTCCCGGACGGACCAGCCGGGGCACTCGGTGGCCCGGTTCCAGGAGCCCTCGGGGAGGGGGGCGACCAGCTCCGATATGGACTCGATGCTCTGGGTCCACGCCTCGGTGTAAGCCTGCACGGTCTGGTTGTCCGTCACGGGAATCTCCGGCCCTCCGTCAGCTTCCTTGCCGCCTGTGCCCCGCCGTCACCGCCGGCCGGGATGGTCCGGCTTTCCGGGCGCACACGCTAACCGCACGTTACGCTGCCGGGGAACAGCAGGGCAGCGCTTTCGGGTGACGATCGTAGGACTCTTGCCGTGGACGGTGGTACTGTGCGCGCTTCATTGATCCAACTCGCGGTCTCCGACGCCGAGCCGCCCGCCGAGCGGCGGGCCAGGGCGGCGGCGCTGGTGCGGGCCCAGCAGGGCGCCGACCTGGTGGTGCTGCCGGAGCTGTGGCCGCTCGGCGGTTTCGCGTACGACCTCTGGTCGGACGGCGCGGAGGGCCTGGACGGGCCCACCTCGGACGCGATGGCGGCCGCCGCCCGGGCCGCCGGGGTCTGGCTGCACGCCGGTTCGATCGTCGAGCGGGACCCGGACGGGCCGATCTACAACACCTCGATGCTGTTCGCCCCGGACGGCGAGCTGGTGCACACCTACCGCAAGATCCACCGCTTCGGCTTCGACAGCGGCGAGGCCGTGGTGATGGGCGCGGGCCAGGAGATCGTCACCGCGCCCACCGACTTCGCCACGCTGGGCCTGGCCACCTGTTACGACCTGCGCTTCCCGGAGCTGTTCCGGGCGCTGCTGGACGCCGGTGCGCAGCTGCTGGTGGTCCCGGCGGCCTGGCCGGCCCGGCGGCGCGAGCACTGGACGCTGCTGGCCCGCGCGCGGGCGGTGGAGGAGCAGGCCTTCGTGCTGGCCTGCAACACGGCCGGGACGCACGCCGGGGTGGAGCAGGCCGGGCACAGCATCGTGGTGGACCCGTGGGGCCGGGTGCTGGCCGAGGCGGGGACGGAGGAGGAGGTGCTGACGGTCGACTTCGACCCGTCCGAGGTGGCCGCGGCGCGCAAGGACTTCCCGGTGCTGCGGGACCGCCTGCTGGGGATCCCGGCACCGGTCCAGCGCTAGTCGGTCCGGCCCCGGTCGGACCGGCCGGGGCCGGGGGACCGTCTTGTCGGAGGGTTGGTTCGGACCTGGCCCGGGCGGGTTTGAGAAGATGAGCACTCGTCGTGTTCCCGCCGGTCCGTCCAGGGTCGGCACGGTCGGCCCGCCCGAGGAGGTCGCGCCCATGCCTGTCGACGGCGCAGGCACCCCCCGTCCCGTCATCCACCGCAACAGCCTGCGCGAGCAGATCGCCGGCGCGCTGCGGGAGGAGATGATGGCCGGCCGACTGGCGGCCGGCCGCAACTTCACCGTCAAGGAGATCGCCGAGCTGTACGGCGTCTCCGCGACCCCGGCCCGCGAGGCGTTGGTCGACCTCGGCGCCCAGGGGCTGCTGCGGGCCGAGCACCACCGGGGCTTCACCGTGCCCGAGCTGTGCTGGGACGACTTCCTGGAGATCTTCGAGTCCCGGGTCCTGCTCACCGACAGCTTCCACCGGCAGTTCTCCACCCGCCGGGCCCTGCCCGACCTCAGCCGGCTGCCCTCGCTGCGCCGCCGGGCCGACGCGGCCGTCCGGGCCGCCCGGGCCGGGAACCTGGACGTGATGGTGGGCTGCGACCGCCGGTTCTGGCAGGAGGTCGCCGGACTGCTTGGCAACCGGCGGGTCGCCGACTACCTGGACTGGCTGCGGGTGCAGTCCTGGATGTTCGCCGCGCCCTACCTGCGGGCGATGCCCGGCCTGGCCGGGGTCTGCTGGGACCGCCACCAGGACCTGGTCGGGGCGATCGAGGCGCACGACCTGGCCGGCGCGTACCGGATCATCTGCGAGTACAACCTGGCCACCGCGCGGCTGCTGGCCGAGCTGGCCGGGCAGCCGCTGGAGTCGGTGACGGTCCTGGGGCTGCTCACCGAGACCACCGGGACGCAGCCGCCGCCCGTCCCGGTCGAGCCGTCGGCCGCCGAGCCGGGGCCCGGCTCCGTCGTCGAGCCCGCCGAGCCCGCCGACCGCGCCGAGCCCGCCGACCGCGCCGAGCTCGCCGACCGCGCCGAGCCCGCCGACCGCGCCGAGCCCGCCGACCGCGCCGAGCCCGCCGACCGCGCCGAGCACGGCGAGCCCGGTGCGGTGCGCGGCGAGCGGCCGCTGCGCGGTGACGAGGTCGGCCGTGAGCTGGGCCGGGAGCTGGGGCTGGGCCTCGGCCTGGTGCCGCAGCCCCGCGCGGTGCCCTACGGCCGGTTCGGCCGGCGGCCGTCTCCGGCGCCCCCCGAGGCCCCGCTGGGGCGGCCCGACCCGCACGCCGCCCCGGGCCGGTAGGGTGACGGGCGTCGAACCGGGCGTCCGCGAAGGGCCGTCCGGGTACCGACCCCGCCCCCGTCGTCGCCCCGCCCCGCGGGCGATCCCCCACCGCCCGGAGAGGAACTGCCGGCCATGGCCTGCGACCTCTGGCTCGTCCCGCTGGTGGACGTGCTGAGCCACAGCCCCGACAACCCCTTCCGGGACGATCTAGCCCTCTACAACGAGGTGTTGGCCGCGCGCGGGCTGCCCGGGGTGCCGGTCTACGAGTACGTCCCGGGCATCAGCGGCGCGGTCGAGCCGATAGCCGCCTTCGACTACGACTCGCTGCACTTCCTGCGGCGGGCCTACCTGCTGGGCCTCACCGGCCTGGACATCACCCCGGTCGACGCGCTCGGCGGCGACTACGAGCAGCTGCTGGAGATGTTCGAGAGCAGCGCCGAACAGTCGCACCTGGTCTGGCACTTCGACCACGCGGGCGCGTACGTTCCGGTCGAGTTCGCGGTGCCGCTGGTGGACGACGCGCTGCTCGCCTCCGGCGGCCCGCTCGGCTCCAGCCACGGACTGCTGCGCGAACTGCAGGCGGTGGCACCGGCGCTGGGCATCGACCCGCTCAACCCGCCGGACCCGACCCGGCCGCTCGGCCCGACCGGCCTGGAGCAGCCGTTCGGGCCGCCGATCGACGACGTGCACCCCTTCGCCCGGGAGCGGCACGCCTGGTCGGGCCTGTACGCGGCGGCGACCAGGAGCGTCACCCAGGGCTCGATGATCGTCTTCGCCTAGCGCCACGGAGGCCCGCCGACGGCCCACCGTGGCCCGGCGTGGGCCCTTCGGTCCCTAGCGCAGCGGCCCCTCCGGCGGCCGCTGGCGCGGCATGGTGGGCCGGGTGCCCGGCGGCGGCAGCACCCGCACCTGGGCGCCCACCCCGGGCTCGGAGCGGCCGCCCCAGCTCCCGGGGGCCTGGGTGGGCAGCTGGGTCATCGAGGCGCGGAACTCCAGCATCCACTCCGAGGTCTCGGTGCGGACCATGTCCGAGACGTCCTCGCAGAACCGGCGCAGCACGCCCAGGCAGCGTTCCGCGGCCTCGCCCGCGGTGCCCTCGGTGGGGCCGAGCACCTCGCGCACGCACTCCGACGCCCAGTCGAACTGGAAGGCCTCCAGCCGGCGCTGCAGGGCCTGCCCGGTGGAGACGTCCCGCATCCAGCCCGAGCTGAGGCCGAAGGCTCGGTCGGCGCCGTAGCAGGCGGCGGAGAGCGCCAGGCCGACGTAGCCCCAGCCGGCGCCGTGCGCGAAGCTGCCGGCGAGGTCGACCAGCGGGGCCGTCACGGCGCCCACCGCGAACCCGGCCGAGCCGAACCGCAGCAGGCGCGCCCACCGGCGCTTCCAGACCCGGTCCCGGCGGTACCACTCGATCGCCTCGACCGCCCGCTCCTCGGACCAGCGGTAGAGCTCCTCCAGTCGCTCGGCCGGCTCGCCCCAGTCCCCGAGGGGGAACTGTCGGGTGCTCAGATCGGTCCGGCGGCGGGTGGGCTCCCGGCGGACCACGGCGGTGGCGGGCGGGTCCTCCTCGCCGATCTCCTTGCCCCAGGCACTCTCCTCGGGCTGCATTTCCGGCTGGCTCACCTGTGGGGCTCCCTGTGGCGGGCGGGCGGCTGGGTCTGGCGGCGCATCGGCTGACGTGGCGTCTGCCGGTGGTTGTCCAACAGCACTTCTTACCGCCAAATGGCTGACCGTGGGGGAGCTTCCCGGTTGATCGTTACCGGTTCAAGCCATCGGAACCCGAGGTGAGCGGGTTGCGGGGGGCGGCGAGATTTCACCCGTCCGAGCGAGGGCCCGGTGACCCGTGGTCGTGACCCGGGCACCCAGCGCCCACCCGGGGGCCCCGGGCTTGGAGGATCCTCCGGTATCGTCGGCGTACGGACCTCTTCTCCTGGAGGATCCGACGGGACCGGGGAGCGGCCGGAACAGGCCACCGACTACGCTTGCGTGGCGTGAAGGTCCTCGTCATCGGCGGCGGCGCCCGCGAACACGCCCTGTGCCGCTCTCTGTCCCAAGATCCCGCTGTCACCGAGCTGCACTGTGCCCCGGGCAACGCCGGGATCGCACGGGTGGCGACGGTCCACCCGGTCGACCAGCTCGACGGTGCCCAGGTCACCGATCTGGCCCGGCGGCTCGGCGCCGCCCTGGTGGTGGTCGGCCCGGAGGCCCCGCTGGTCGCCGGCGTCGCCGACGCCGTGCGCGCGGCCGGCATCCCGGTCTTCGGTCCCTCCGGCGCAGCCGCGCAGCTGGAGGGCTCCAAGGCGTTCGCCAAGGACGTGATGGCCGCCGCCGGCGTCCCCACGGCCCGCTCCTACGTCTGCACCACCGCCGCCGAGGCCGCCGAGGCGCTGGACGCCTTCGGCGCCCCGTACGTGGTCAAGGACGACGGCCTGGCCGCCGGCAAGGGCGTCGTGGTCACCTCCGACCGCGAGGCCGCGCTGGCGCACGCCGCCTCCTGCGAGCGCGTGGTCATCGAGGAGTACCTGGACGGCCCCGAGGTCTCGCTGTTCGCGATCACCGACGGCACCACCGTCCTCCCGCTGCAGCCAGCGCAGGACTTCAAGCGCGCGCTGGACGGCGACGAGGGCCCCAACACCGGCGGCATGGGTGCCTACTCGCCGCTGCCGTGGGCGCCCGCCGGGCTGGTCGAGGAGGTGCTGGAGACCGTCCTGCAGCCGACCGTGGACGAGCTGCGCCACCGCGGCACCGAGTTCTCCGGCCTGCTGTACGCGGGCCTGGCGCTCACGTCCCGCGGCACCCGGGTGATCGAGTTCAACGCCCGCTTCGGCGACCCGGAGACCCAGGTCGTGCTGGCCCGGCTGCGCACCCCGCTGGCCGGTGTGCTGCTGGCCTCGGCCAACGGCACCCTGGACCAGCTGGAGCCGCTGCGCTGGGACGACGGCGCGGCTGTCACCGTGGTCGTCGCCTCCGAGGGCTACCCGGCCGCGCCGCGCACCGGCGACCCGATCGAGGGCCTGGCCGAGGCCGAGGCGGACGGCAGCGCGTTCGTGCTGCACGCCGGGACCAAGGCGGGCGAGGACGGGCAGGTGCTGAGCGCCGGCGGCCGCGTGCTGTCGGTCACCGCGACCGGCGCCGACCTGGCCGAGGCGCGCGAGCGCGCGTACGCCGCGGTGGACCGGATCTCGCTCAAGGGCGGCCAGCACCGCACCGACATCGCGCTGAAGGCGGCCACCGCGTAGGGCAGTTAGGCCGAGCCGAGCCCGTACCGGGGGCGCTGCGGACCGTGGGAATCAACCCCATGGACGCAGCGCCCCCGGCGTTTCGGGGCCGGACCGCTTCCGGGGGCCGACGCACCGATCGGCCGACGGATTCCAGCCCATCGGGTGACAGCGCCCGCATCCGGCTGACGTAACGGGGCGCCCGGCCTTATGGTGCGCTGGATCGCAGTGCGCGGGGCCCGCGCGCCGGGGTCGCCGCCGGGTAGCGGCGCCCCTGCGGGGGGATGCTGGACGGCGTCCGGCCGGGCGGTCGCCGGGTGCTTCGCACCGGACCGGTCGCGGGCGTCCGGAATCCGGGCGACGTCACCGGGACGAGTGGAAACCGGGGCGATCCGGAACGACCACCCGGGCCGGGGCGTCGAAAATGTCAGTAGCGCCACGCAGCATGCACTACCGGGATCGGACGCCTCCGCTTCCCGGTCGGAACTGATCGTTTCGAGTCGGCTCAGGGCCCGTCGTCGGGCGCCCGAGGGCTCCGAAGGGGGTGCCGCACCGTATGGCCGCTGTCGACACCGCGCGCGCTCACGCCCAGGCGGTCCTGCGGGTCCGAGGCCTCGCCCTGGCCGCCGCCGTCCTGCCCGCCGCCGTGGCGGTGGTCCTGCTCGCGGGCCGGTTCACCGGCCGGATCGGCGCGCCCGGCGCCGCCGACGCCGCCGGCTGGGACGCCGTCCGCTGGGCGGTCTGCGCGGTCGCCGCGCTGACCCTGCTGGTCGCCGGGCTGACCGCCCGCGCCCTGCACCGGGCCGAGCCGCCCCGGACCCCCGCCGTGCCGCTGGAACGCGCCGAGGCCCCCGAGCTGTACCGGCTGATCGCCGAACTCGCCGACCGGCTGGACGTCCCCGCGCCCTCCGCGGTCGCCCTCACCCCGGACTGCGACAGCTGGCTGGAGGACGTCCCACCGGTGCGGCGGCCGGGCCCGCCGCGGCCGCACCCCGAGCCGCCCGCCCCGGTCCTGGTGATCGGTTCGCCCTTCCTCTGGTGGATGCGGGCCGGCGAGCTGCGCGCCCTGCTGGCCCCGGTGGTGGCCGGCGCCGCCGCCTCCGCCGATCCGGAGATCGCCGCCGCCCGCCGGTTCCTGCGCAGCCTGGACGCCTGCCTGGACTCCGGCCGGGGCACGTCCCCCGGCCTCGGCGGCGGAACCCTGGCCGCCCCGCCCCGGCCGCCGCGGCGCGGTCCGGCCGCGCTCGCCGACCGGATCGCCCGCCGGATCGCCCGCCGCCTGCTCGGTGCCTGCCGCGGCCACTCCGCCGAACTGGAGCGCTCCGTCGCGAGCTGGGCCTCCGAGCAGGCCAGGGTGGTCGACTACGGCCTGCGGATCGCCGCCCAGGAGCAGGTCGGCCTCGCCTACGCCGGCTGGGACCGGCTGCTCACCCGGGTCGCGCTGCCCGCCTGGCGGCTCGGCCGCCACCCCGCCCACCTCAACGCCGGCGTGGTCGCCGCCCTCACCGAGCTGTCCCGCCGCGACCGGCTGGCCGACGGCTACGGCACCCGGCTCGGCGACCGCCCCGCCTGCGACCTGCTGGAGGAGCCCGGAGCCGTCGACCGGGCGGTCTCCCGGCTCGCGGCCGAGCTGTTCTTCGGCCGCCCGGCGGCCGGAGCCTGGCACGAGCTGGAGTGGGCCGACTACCCGGCCGACGTGGTGGACGCCGGCTGGCGGGCGGGCGCCGCCGCCCTGCAGGCCCCCCTGGACCGGCTCGCCCCGCACTCCCGCCCCGGCGCCCCGACCCTCACCCGGCTGCTGGTGCGGCTCGCCGAGGGCGACGGCGAACGGCTGGCCGCCGCGCTCGCCGCCCAGGTGGCCCGCACGACCGCCCCGGCCCCGCTGCTGGAACCCGACCGCACCGGTCGCGACCTGCTGGTCGACCACGTCACCGCGATGGTCTGCTGCGCGGCCGTGGACACCGCGGGCGGCGCCCCCGGGCTGGACTGGCTGGACGGCCCGGTGCTGCTGCTCGGCGGGGTCCGCCGCACCGACCTGGCCGGCCCGGTCGCCCAGGCCGTCGAGCAGGGCCAGGACGGCCCGCTGCGCGCCTGGCTGGACGCCGCCGACGTCCGCCTGGAGAAACCCGTCCGGCTGTGACGGGTGGGACGGCGCTCGACACCCCCGCACGCGCCCCCGGACGGCTCGGCCGCCGGTCGTCTCCGCAGGCCGGAGGCCCCCTCCGGGCGGACCGCGAGATTCCCGGCACCAATTGCCACCGGAGGGTGACGGAGCGCCAGCACTCTGTGGTGTATTAGACCGCACGCACATCCGGGGGGCACGTGCCAACCGGGCGGAAGTGCACCTGGGAGGGGCGCGTGGGCACCGAACTCAACCGCCGCTGGGAGTCCGGAACGCACGCCTACAGCGTCTCCGACCCCTTCGGACAGGGCCCGCTGCCCTGGCTGCGCAGCCCGGACCAGTACCTGGCCGGAGCGGAGGGCGCCGTCCCCTGGTACGTCTCGGTGGACGCGCCCGGCCAGCAGCCGCTGACCGCCGGGTCCCGGCCCAAGCCGTCGGTCGGCACCCCGCAGAGCTCCAACGACGTGGACCAGCAGATCAAGGGCTTCGCCTCGGCCGGGGTGATCCGCCCCGGCGGCTCGGTGGACTTCCGGGTCACCGTCAACCCGCCCCGCGAGTTCACCGTGAGCGTCTTCCGGATCGGCCACTACGGCGGCGACGGCGCCCGCCACATGACCACCAGCCCGCCGGTCTCCGGCCTCGCCCAGCCCGCCCCGCTGGTGGTCGACCGGACGGTCTCCTGCCACCACTGGTGGCACTCCTGGCGGCTGCAGGTCCCGGCGCACTGGAAGCCCGGCGCGTACGTCGCCGTGCTGACCACCTCGGACACCGCGCACCGCAGTCACATCCCGTTCACCGTGCGGGACTTCGAGGACCGCGGGCACAACACCGCCGAGCTGCTCCTGGTGCTCCCGGACGTGACCTGGCAGGCGTACAACCTCTTCCCGGAGGACGGCCGCACCGGCGCCAGCCTCTACCACGCCTGGGACGGCCGGGGCGGCCTGCTCGGCGAGCCGGAGGCGGCCGTCACCGTCTCCTTCGACCGCCCGCACGCCACCGCCGGGCTGCCGCTGCACGTCGGCCACGCGTACGACTTCATCCGCTGGGCCGAGCGCTACGGCTACGACCTCTCCTACGCCACCGCCACCGACCTGCACGCCGGCCTGGTCGACCCCGCCCGGCACCGGGCGCTGGTCTTCCCCGGCCACGACGAGTACTGGTCCGCCCCGATGCGCCGGGCCGCCGAACGGGCCCGGGACGGCGGCACCTCGCTGGTGTTCCTCTCCGCCAACACCATGTACTGGCGGGTCGAGCTGACCGCCGCCGCCTCCGGCGAGCCCCACCGGCTGCTCAACTGCCGCAAGCGGCAGAAGGTCGGGCCCGGCAGCCCGGCCGCGGGCGTGTCCGGCTCCGCCAGCGCGCTGTGGCGGGACGCGGGGGAGCCCGAGCAGCACCTGCTCGGGGTGCAGTACTCGGGCCGGGTCGCCGCGCCCGTCCCGCTGGTCGCCCGGCACACCGCGCACTGGCTCTGGGACGGCACCGGCCTGCAGGAGGGCGACGAGCTGCCCGGCCTGGTCGCCGGCGAGGCCGACCGGTACTACCCCAAGGTGGCGCTGCCCGAGCACACCGAACGCGTGCTGCTGGCCCACTCGCCCTACCAGGACCTGTCGGGCCGCACCCGCTACCAGGAGACCTCGCTGTACCGGGCGCCCAGCGGCGCGTACGTCTTCGCGGCCGGCACCTTCGCCTGGTCGCCCGCGCTGGGCCGCCCGGGACTGACCGACGAGCGGATCCAGCGGGCCACCGCCAACCTGCTGGACCGGCTCTGCAAGAACTGAGCCCCGGCGGCCCCGGGGGAGCGGGACCGGCGGTCGTGAAAGACTGCGGGGGCAGTGACCTCCCCTTTCGCAGTGCCCCACGCCCGCGAACGACCCCTGAGGACTGAGACACCTTGAGCGGATTTGTCACCAAGCCCGAGCCGGTCCAGGTACCCGGCCTGGTCCACCTGCACACCGGCAAGGTGCGCGACCTCTACCGCACCGAGTCGGGTGAGCTGGTCATGGTCGCCAGCGACCGGACGTCCGCCCACGACTGGGTGCTGCCGAACGAGATCCCCGACAAGGGCCGCGTCCTCACCCAGCTGTCGCTGTGGTGGTTCGAGCGGATCGCGGACATCGTCCCCAACCACGTGATCTCCACCGAGGTCCCGGCCGGCGCCCCCGCCGACTGGAAGGGCCGCACGCTGGTCTGCCGCAGCCTGGACATGATCCCGGTCGAGGCCGTCGCCCGCGGGTACCTGGCCGGCTCCGGCCTGACCGAGTACGAGCAGAGCCGCACGGTCTGCGGCATCGCCCTGCCGGAGGGCCTGGAGAACAGCTCCGAGCTGCCCGCCCCGATCTACACCCCGGCGCTCAAGGCCGAGGTCGGCGAGCACGACGAGAACGTGCCCTACGAGGAGACCGCCCGCCGGATCGGCGCCGAGCTGGCGAACCAGCTGCGCCGCACCACCCTGGACGTCTACGCCCGTGCCCGGGACATCGCCCGCGAGCGCGGCATCATCCTGGCCGACACCAAGTTCGAGTTCGGCCTGCTGGACGGCGAGCTGGTGATCGGCGACGAGGTGCTCACCCCCGACTCCTCGCGCTACTGGCCGGCCGACGAGTACCGGCCGGGCCGCTCGCAGTCCTCGTTCGACAAGCAGCTGATCCGCGACTGGCTGGTCTCCCCGGCCTCCGGCTGGGACCGCCACGGCGAGCTGCCGCCGCCGGCGCTGCCGGACGAGGTCGTCGAGCAGACCCGGGCCAAGTACATCGAGGTCTACGAGCGGCTGACCGGCACCACCTGGGTCTGACGCCCACGGGGACGCCCCCACGGGGACGCCCCGATGACGCCCGCGGGCACGGCTGCGGCTCAGATCCAGCCGTGCTCGCGGGCGATCCGCACCGCCGCGTGCCGGTTCTCGGCGCCCAGCTTGGTGGCCGCCGAGGACAGGTAGTTGCGGACGGTGCCCTGGGAGAGCGCGGCCCGCTCGGCGATCTCGGCGATCGGGGTGCCGTCGGCGGCGAGCTCCAGGACGTCCGTCTCGCGCGGGGTCAGCGGGGTCTCGCCCGCGCTGATCGCGTCCGCCGCCAGCTCCGGGTCCACGTACCGGCCGCCGGAGCGCACGGTGCGGATGATGCCCGCCAGGTCCGCCGCCGAGACGGTCTTCGGCAGGAAGCCGCGCACCCCGACCTCCAGCGCCCGCTTCAGGTAGCCGGGGCGGCCGTGCCCGGTGACGATCATGCAGCGGCAGTCCGGCAGCAGCCGGCGCAGCTCGGCGCTCACCTCGATGCCGTCCTTGCCGGGCATCTGGAGGTCCAGCACCGCGACGTCCGGCCGGTGCGCCTGCGCCATCGCCAGGGCCTCAGGGCCGGAGCCGGCCTGCGCGACCACCTCGATGTCGTCCTCCAGCGAGAGCAGCGCGGCCAGCGCGCCCCGGATCAGGTGCTCGTCGTCGGCGAGCAGGACGCGGACGGGCGCGGTGTCGGTCATCGGTCGGCACTTCCTCGGGTCGCTCGGGTCGGGCGGATCGCCCGGGTCCGTTCGGTTCGCCCGGGTCCGTTCGGTTCGGCCGTCCGCTCAGTTCGGCAGCGGGACGGTGGCGAGCATCCGGAAGACGCCGGGCCCGGTGGTCGGCACGGTCAGCTCGCCGTCGTGGGCGGCGAGCCGCTCGCGCAGGCCGCGCAGCCCGGTGCCGCCGCCCTGGGAGGGGAGCGGCACGGCGGGCACCCCGTCATTCTCCAGCTCCAGCACCGCCCGGCCGCCCTGCCGGCGCAGCCGGATCAGGCAGCGCTCGGCCTCACTGTGCCGCAGCACGTTGGTGGTGGCCTCGCGGATCACCCAGCCGAACACCGCCTGGACGTGCGGCGGCAGTTCGTCGGCGTCCTCGCCGAGGTCGATCTCGCAGGCGACGTCGGCGGAGCGGAGCACCGCGCGGGCGCCGATCGCCTCGGCGTGCAGGTCGGCGGTGCGGTAGCCGCGGATGACGTCGCGGACCTCGCGCTGCGACTCCTGGGCGATCCGCTGCACCTCGGCCATCTGCTCGGCGGCCTCGGGGCGGCCCCGGCGGGCGAGCTGGACGGCGAGTTCGCTCTTCAGCGCGATCGTGGTGAGGTTGCGGCCCATGACGTCGTGCAGGTCGCGGGAGAAGCGCAGCCGCTCCTCGGCGACGGCCAGCCGGGACTGCGTCTCGCGGGCGCCGTCCAGTTCCCAGACCACCGCGGTCAGCCAGGCGAAGCTGCGGCAGCTCAGCGCGATCAGGGGCATTCCGAGCAGCGTGCCGATCAGCTGCCCGACGGTGGTGCCGGCGCTCACCCCGGCCAGCACCATCGCCGGGGCGACCGCCGCGGCGAGGGCGACGGCGGCCGGGGCGGACCACCGCAGCCGGAGGCCGACGGAGATCGGGCCGTAGGCGACGATCAGCAGGACGGTGGCGACCAGGACGGTGGAAGGCGGAGCGCCGGTCCCGTCCGCCCGCGGGCCGGCCAGCAGCAGGGCCCAGATGCCGCCGACGGTGACCGCGCCGTTGACGACGAGCCAGCGGCGGTGGTCGGCCGGCCGGCCGAGGTAGTGGTCGAGCGAGGTCCGGCAGGCCCGGATGCCGACCAGGGTGGTGACCAGCGAGACGGCCAGGGAGACCCGGGCGGCGCCGGGCGAGTACTCGTCGAGGTGGGCGCCGAGGCTGAGCAGCGCCACCGGCACCGCGGCCAGTGGCATCAGGTAGATCGACCAGCGGAAGTAGAGCTCCGCGCGGTGGGGTTTGCCGTAGCCCTTCCACCTGCGCAGTGGTGAGCGCATGTCCACGTGTCGTCCCCCCAGTTCCACCATGATCGTGCTGTTGCCTTCATATCAGAGGTCGAACCGGGGGAAATCCTTGGTTTGCTGTCGCGCGGTCAGCGGCGCGGCTCCCAGCGGAAGTAGCGCACCGCGCCCCAGACCGCCAGGCCCAGCCAGATCGCACCGGTGACGAGGTGCGGGCCGGCGGCGCCCCAGCTGCCGGCGAAGCCGGTCGCGGCGGCCGAGCCGTCGGTGCCGAACCAGCCGACGCGGATCAGCTGGAAGGCCGGGGTGGTCGGCAGCAGTCGGCAGGCGTCGGCCAGCTGCGCGGGCATGACCTCCAGCGGGATGAACAGGCCGGAGCCGAGCTGGATGATCAGCATGACCGGCAGGGTGGTGATGCCGGCGCTCTCGACGGTCCTGGTGAAGGCGCTGGACAGCGCTGCCAGGGCGATCATCGTGGCCAGCACCAGCACCAGGCCGACGACCATCAGCAGCGGGTTGACCGGCACCGCCAGGTGCAGTCCGACGCTGCCGCCGATCCCGATCAGTGCGGCCATCAGCAGGCCGAGCGCGAGCGAGGGGACGGCCGTGCCGAGCAGGATCTCGATGTCCCGGGCCTCGCCGGTGCGCAGCCGCTTGAGGACCAGCTCTCCGCGCCGGGCGACGTAGGCGGCGGTCAGGTTGTAGTAGACGACGAAGGACAGCATCATCCCGACCGAGCCGTAGACCAGCAGCGAGTCGACGTCCAGCCCGGGGTTGTCCTCGGCCTGCTTGCCGAGGGTGCCCTTCAGGGAGAAGACCAGGAGCAGCGGCAGCAGCAGGGCGGTGAACATCGCCGTGCGGTTGCGCAGCAGCAGGACGGCCTCGGCGCGGCCGAGGGCGAGCAGCCGGCGGGCGGCGGTGCCCTGCGGGCCGGTGGCGGTGGGCGCGGCGGTGGCGGTGGCGGCGGTGGTCATCGGGCGGATCCGATCAGGCGGCGGCGGGCGGGACGGGCGGGGGCGGCGGGGGCCTGCGGCGGGGCCTGGTGGGCGGCCTCGGAGGCGATGGCGAGGAAGGCCTCCTCCAGCGAGGCGCTGCGGGCGTCCAGGGCGCCGAGCGCGACGCCGTGCCGGTGCGCCCAGTCGAGCAGGGCGTGGAGGGTGTGCTGGAGGTCGCCGGTCTGCACGGTGACCTTGCGGCCGTCGACGGTGACCTCGGCCGGGGCGAGCAGCGGGAGCGAGGTCCCGGCGAACTCGGGCAGCTCGAAGGCGATCCGGGACGGCCGTCCGGCGATCACCTCCGCGACGGTGCCGGAGGTGATGATCCGGCCGCCGTGCATGATGGCCAGCCGGTCGGCCAGCTCCTCGGCCTCCTCCAGGTAGTGCGTGGTGAGCAGCACGGTGGTGCCCTGGGCGCGCAGTTCGCGGACCAGCCGCCAGACGGCGGCGCGCGCCTCGGGGTCGAGGCCGGTGCTGGGCTCGTCCAGGAACAGCACCTCGGGGCGGCCGAGCAGGGCCATCGCGAGGTCGAGCCGGCGCCGTTCGCCGCCGGACAGCTGCTTGACCCGGACGTTGCGGCGGTGGGTGAGGCCGACCAGCTCCAGGGCCTCCTCGACCGGCCGGGCGTCGCTGGTCATCCCGGCCCAGACGCGGCCGGTCTCGGCGGCGGTGAGGTCGCCGGGGAAGCCGCCCTCCTGGAGCATGATGCCGATCCGGGGGCGGACGGCGGCGCGCTCCCGGTGGGGGTCGTGGCCGAGCACCCGGACGGTGCCGTCGCTGGGGGTGGCCAGGCCCTCGATGAGCTCCATGGCGGAGGTCTTGCCCGCCCCGTTGGTGCCGAGCAGGGCGAACAGCTCGCCGCGGCCGACGGTCAGGTCCACGCCCCGGACGGCGTGGTGGCCGGTGGCACCGCTGCCGTAGTGGCGGTGCAGGTCGGTGACCTCGATCACATGGTCGCTGGGGCGGGAGGGGCGGCTCGTTTCCATGCCCCAAGCCTTCCGCCGGCCCGGCCGTGCGGGCAGTGCGCGCCGTCATGACATCGCGGTGGGGATCCACGGGTCGGCGATGACAAATGTCATGGAGCATTCGCGGGCGGGAATGCCGAAGGGCCCCCTCGATCGAGGGGGCCCTTCGTTCCGGAGCGGACGACGAGATTCGAACTCGCGACCCTCACCTTGGCAAGGTGATGCTCTACCAACTGAGCCACGTCCGCATGGTCAAACTATTGAGTTGTGCTGTGCTCGCGCACTGCGAGCGGACGACGAGATTCGAACTCGCGACCCTCACCTTGGCAAGGT
This sequence comes from Kitasatospora sp. NPDC085464, assembly GCF_044541955.1. Lineage (NCBI taxonomy): Bacteria > Bacillati > Actinomycetota > Actinomycetes > Kitasatosporales > Streptomycetaceae > Kitasatospora > Kitasatospora sp. NPDC085464. The sequence continues at coordinate 17,895 of NZ_JBITTM010000023.1, read as the reverse complement.
GATGCTCTACCAACTGAGCCACGTCCGCATGGTGCCTGGTGGGGCACCCGCCGCCTCTTCGGATCTCTCCGTTGCGGCGACGAGGAATACTCTACAGCATCGTTCGGGGTGGTCGCCCCACCCTTTCGATCCGGGCGGGCAGGGCGACCGGGGGCCTGGTGCCCCGGGGGTCAGTTCGCCTCGGCGAACGCCTCGTACACGTGCTTGGGGATGCGGCCGCGGGCCGGCAGTTCCATGCCGCGGGACAGGGCCCAGGCGCGGACGGCGGCGGGGTCCGGGGTGAGCGCGGTGCGGCGGAAGGACTTTCCGGTGCGGCTCTGGCGCCGCCCGGCGGCGACGAACGGGGCGAGGGCCTCCCGCAGCTTTTCCGCGTTGTCCACGGACAGGTCGATCTCGTACGACTTCCCGTCGACGCCGAAGTGGACGGTTTCTGCGGCGGCGCCGCCGTCCAGGTCGTCGGAGAGCGTGACAACTACACGCTGAGCCATGGGTGTCAATCCTCTCGGGCAATTCGGCCACCGGTCCACGGGGGTGCTCCCGGGGCCTGATGTGCACCAACTCGCGCAAGCGCATACGGGCAGGCCGGTGGCCCGCCTGATACGCAGCACTTGCCGCGACAGGTGGCCCTATTCTGCACCCGAAGGGGGTCGAAATCGAAGAGTCCGGCATTCTTTTCCGGATATTCACGTGTCTTCGCGGGACTGTCGGATACCGATGTGCGGGACGGGCGGATCTGTCCCCAAGTGCCGTATTCGGGTGTTCTCCGGAGGGGGCGGTTCCGGGCGCCGAAACCCCGGAAACGGGCCGCTCCGGACGGGGGGCCGGGGCTCCGGATCCCTTGCGGCGTAAGGGGCCCGGGTCTACGCGCGTCGCTATCCCCGGCCAGCAATCCTGCCCGAAACCACCGGTAGTCTGGAGTTCCCCCGCCTCACCGAAGACACCACCGGGAGTGCCAGTGGCACGCGTCGTAGTCGACGTCATGCTCAAGCCGGAGATCCTCGACCCCCAGGGACAGGCGGTGCAGCGTGCACTGCCCCGTCTCGGATTCACCGGGATCGCCGACGTCCGCCAGGGCAAGCGTTTCGAGCTGGATGTGGAGGGCCCGGTCGACGACGCGGCGCTCGCCCGTATCCGCGAAGCCGCCGAGACCTTTCTCGCCAACACCGTGATCGAGGACTTCACCGTCCGGGTCGAGGAGGAGGGCAAGTGACCACCCGCGTCGGCGTCGTCACTTTCCCCGGCTCCCTCGACGACCGCGACGCCCAGCGGGCGGTCCGTCTCGCGGGTGCCGAGCCGGTCGCCCTGTGGCACCGTGACAAGGATCTCCACCAGGTCGACGCCGTCGTCCTGCCGGGCGGATTCAGTTACGGCGACTATCTGCGCTGCGGTGCGATCTCGCGCTTCTCCCCGGTGATGGAGACCGTCATCGAGCAGGCGAGGCTCGGAATGCCGGTCCTCGGTATCTGCAACGGCTTCCAGGTGCTCTGCGAATCCCACCTGCTGCCCGGTGCGCTCACCCGCAACGACTCGCTGCACTTCATCTGCCGCGACCAGAAGCTGCGCATCGAGAACGCCGGCACCGCCTGGACCCGGGATTACGCGGCGGGCCAGGAAATCGTCGTCCCGCTGAAGAACGGCGAGGGCCGGTTCGTCGCGGACCAGCACGTCCTGGACGAGCTGGAGGCGGAGGGCCGGGTGGTCGCCCGTTACCTGGACGTCAACCCGAACGGTTCGTACCGCGACATCGCCGGCATCACCAACGCCGCCGGCAATGTCGTCGGCCTGATGCCGCACCCGGAGCACGCCGTGGAGCCGCTCACCGGTCCGACCACCGAGGGCCTGGGCTTCTTCACTTCCGTCCTGAAGCAGCTGGTGAACGCCTGATGAGCCTCGACACCGTCAAGAACGCCGAGCAGACCCCGGACGCCGCCCAGCCCTGGGCCGAGCTCGGCCTCAAGGAGGACGAGTACGCGCGCATCCGGGAGATTCTCGGCCGCCGCCCGACCGGCGCCGAACTCGCGATGTACTCGGTCATGTGGTCGGAGCACTGTTCGTACAAGAGCAGCAAGGTCCACCTGAAGCAGTTCGGCGAGAAGAAGCCCGATTCGGACGCGATGCTCGTCGGCATCGGCGAGAACGCCGGTGTGGTCGACGTCGGCCAGGGCTACGCCGTCACCTTCAAGGTCGAGTCGCACAACCACCCGTCGTACATCGAGCCCTACCAGGGCGCGGCCACCGGCATCGGCGGCATCGTGCGCGACATCCTGGCGATGGGCGCCCGCCCGGTCGCCGTGATGGACCCGCTGCGCTTCGGCGCGGCCGACCACCCGGACACCCGGCGCGTGCTGCCCGGGATCGTCGCGGGCATCGGCGGCTACGGCAACTGCCTGGGCCTGCCGAACATCGGCGGCGAGGTCGTCTTCGACTCCTGCTACCAGGGCAACCCGCTGGTCAACGCGCTGTGCGTGGGCGTCATGAAGCACGAGGACATCCACCTCGCGCAGGCGTCCGGCGCCGGCAACAAGGTCGTCCTGTACGGCGCCCGCACGGGCGGCGACGGCATCGGCGGCGTCTCGGTGCTGGCCTCCGAGACCTTCGACGACACCAAGCCGGCCAAGCGCCCGGCGGTCCAGGTCGGCGACCCGTTCCAGGAGAAGCTCCTCATCGAGTGCACCCTGGAGATCTTCCGCGAGAAGCTCGTCAAGGGCATCCAGGACCTCGGCGGCGCCGGACTGTCCTGCGCCACCAGCGAGTTGGCCTCGGCCGGCTCCGGCGGCATGCGGATCGAGCTCGACACCGTGCACCTGCGCGACCACACGCTCTCGCCGGAGGAGATCCTCATGAGCGAGTCGCAGGAGCGCATGTGCGCGATCGTGGAGCCCGACAAGATCGACCGCTTCCTGGAGATCTGCGAGAAGTGGGACGTCATCGCCAACGTCATCGGTGAGGTGACCGACGGCGAGCGCCTGGAGATCTACTGGCACGGCGAGCTCGTGGTGGACGTCCCGCCGCGCACCGTCGCCCACGAGGGCCCGACCTACGAGCGCCCGTTCGCCCGCCCGAGCTGGCAGGACGCGCTGCAGGCCGACGCCCCGACCGCCGAGCGGCTGGCCCGCCCGACCACCGGCGAGGGCCTCAAGGCCGACCTGCTGAAGGTCGCGAGCCACCCGAACCAGGCCTCCAAGTCCTGGATCACCGACCAGTACGACCGCTACGTGCTCGGCAACACCGTGCTCTCGCACGGCGAGGACTCGGGCATGATCCGAATCGACGACGAGACCAACCTCGGCGTCTCGGTCGCCACCGACGGCAACGGCCGCTTCGCCAAGCTGGACCCGTACACCGGCGCCCAGCTGGCCCTGGCCGAGGCGTACCGCAACGTCGCGGCCGGCGGTGCCAAGCCGCTCGCCGTCTCCGACTGCCTCAACTTCGGCTCCCCCGAGGACCCGGACGTGATGTGGCAGTTCGCCGAGGCCACCCGCGGCCTGGCCGACGCCTGCCTGGTGCTCGGCACCCCGGTCACCGGCGGCAACGTCTCGCTGTACAACCAGACCGGCGAGGTCGCCATCCACCCGACCCCGGTGGTCGCGGTGCTCGGCGTCATCGACGACGTCACCCGGCGCACCCCGGTCGCCTTCGCCGAGGAGGGGCAGCTGCTCTACCTGCTCGGCGACACGGCGGACGAGCTCGGCGGCTCGGCCTGGTCCCAGGCGGTCCACGACCACCTCGGCGGTCTGCCGCCCAAGGTCGACCTGGAGCGCGAGCGGCTGCTCGGCGAGATCCTGATCGCCGCCTCGCGCGACGGCATGATCGACGCCGCGCACGACCTCTCCGACGGCGGCCTCGGCCAGGCGCTCGTGGAGAGCTGCCTCAAGGGCGGCCACGGCGCGCGGATCATCGTGCCCGAGGGCGCGGACCCGTTCGTCCTGCTGTTCTCGGAGTCCGCGGGCCGCGCCGTCGTGGCGGTGCCGCGCAGCGAGGAGCTCCGGTTCAACGACATGTGCACCGCGCGCGGCCTGCCGGCCACCCGGATCGGTGTCGTGGACGGCCAGGACCTGGAGGTCCAGGGCCAGTTCAGCGTTTCGCTGGCCGAGCTGAAGGACGCCCACACCGGCGTCATCGAGGCCCTGCTGGGCTGACGGCACCCGTCCCGAGGGGCGGCCGGCTCTGCGGAGCCGGCCGCCCCTCGGCGTATCTTGGGGCCCATGCCTCCCAAGTCCCGTACGTACCAGCCGCAGAAGGTCCGCGCCGCACTGGCCGCCCAGACCGGGGCGCTGTGCTCCGTCGTGAGCGGCCTCACCGCGGAGCAGCTGGACCTGCCGACGAGGCTGGGCGAGTGGACGGTCCGGGAGCTGGTCGCGCACCTCGCCGTCCAACTCGACTACGTGCCCGCGCACCTGGACGATCCGCTCCAGGGCCGCCCGCCCCTGGACCTGTCGGGGTGGGTGGCGGCGGTCGGCACGGTCGCGGCAGTGCTGGACGAGCAGGCCAGGGAGCGGGCCTCGGCGGACTTCGGCGGGGATCCGGCCTCGGTGGCGGCGGCCTTCGGACGGTCCGCCGACGCGCTGACCGGACTGCTGGAACGGCCCGAAGCGGCAGACCCGGCACGGCGGTTCGAGATCCGGCTCGGCTCGATGACGCTCGCCGACGTGCTGGTGACCCGGTTGGTGGAGACCGTCGTGCACGCCGACGACCTGGCCGACGCGCTCGGCCTCGACGCCTTCCCGCACGACCGCCAGGCCCTCGCCGCCGTCACCCGGATGCTGGCCGACGCCTTCGCGGACCACGTCCCCGGCGGCGCGGTGGAGCTGCGGATCCCGCCGTACGCCGTCGTCCAGGCCGTCGAGGGCCCCCGGCACACCCGGGGAACCCCGCCCAACGTGGTCGAGACCGACCCGCTGACCTGGATCCGGCTGGCCACCGGGCGGACCGACTGGGCGGCGGCGGTGGAGGCGGCCGCGGTGTCCGCCTCGGGGGAGCGTAGCGACCTGCGGGCGCACCTGCCGGTGCTCGGGTAGCCGGCCGGCTCGGCGCAGTCGCCCCGTCGGCGCCTCGGCGACCTTGCGCAGCGGCTCGCCGGCGATGTCCCGACTCCGTTCCCGTTGCGGTCGGGTTCGGGACCGCCGGGGGCTACGGGACGGCCGGGCCGCCGAGGTAGGTGCCCTCCGCCGAGTACGGCCAGGCGTTGGGCGTGCAGCCCTTGAGGCCGTAGATCTGCTGCATCATCGCGGGTGCCGGCTTGCCGGGGGCGGGGCAGCCCTCGTGGCCGTGGCCGATCCGGTGGCCCACCTCGTGGTTGACGATCAGCGCCCGGTACTCCTCGATCGGCCCGCTGAACTGCGGTGAACCGGTGTTCCAGCGCTTGGAGTTGACGACCACCTGGTCGCCGACGTTGCAGTTGACCTCGCCGTGGGTGTCCAGGCCGGAGGCGCCGCAGATCCGGTCCACGGTGGCCGGCGAGGCGATCTTCACGGTGAAGTCGTACGAGCCGGTCGCGACCAGCTGGAAGCCGTTCCGGCGGTCGTTGGTCCAGCCGCGCGGGTCGCCGAGGATGCCGTGGATCTGGGCGGCGGCGTCCGCCGCGTCGATCCCGATGCCGTCCTCGACCTCGACCCGGTAGCGGCGCACGTTGCCGCGCCCGACCGCCTTGGCGCCGGCCGGGGCGGTGGTGAAGGTGCCCGGGCCCTTGGTGGGGCCGGGATCCGGTGCGGTGGGCGTGGGCGTGGGCGTGGGCGTGGGCGTCGGTGTGAGGGTGGGGGTGGCGACCGGGGTGGGGGTCGGCGTCGCCGCGGCGGTCTCCTCGCCGGGCGGGACGGCCCGCGCCTGGGTGGTCGGGGCGGCGGCCGGAGTGTCGGAGTGCCGGTCCAGCAGGACCGCGGTGGCGCCCAGCAACACGGCGGCTGCCACCACTGCCGTGAGCATGCCAGGGCTCACTCTCCGACGGGGCCGGCGGCGTCTGCGGCCGCCCTTCTTCTGCTGGGCGGCTCGCCTACTGGCGGGTCGGACTGCGGGCACGACCGTCACCTTGGCATGGCGAACGGGTGAATGTCCATGTACCCGGTATGCAGATCGCCGGGCCTTCCTCCACACCGGGCCGTGCGACGGCGCCGTGACATCGCCGATCGACCGCACCTCGGACGATGCACCCACGGTGCGGCGGTTGACCCCTGCGTCTCGGGTGGCAGACTTCAGGGCATGGCGATTCACAGGAATCTTCTCGACGGTCCCGAACCGACCCTCCTGCCCGAGGAGGAGCGGCCCTACCGCATGCTGGCGGAGGAGTCCGCCTCACCGACCCAGGTGGCGGCCGAGTTCCCGTCCTTCTGCCTGGCCTGGGCCATGCTCGCCGACGACGCCTACGCGGCCGGCCGGTACGTCGAGTCGTACGCCTACGCCCGTACCGGCTACCACCGGGGTCTGGACGCGCTGCGGCGCAACGGCTGGAAGGGCCACGGCCCGGTGCCGTGGGAGCACCGCGGCAACCGCGGCTTCCTGCGCTGCCTGGCGGCGCTCGCGCGGGCGGCCGGCGCGATCAAGGAGACCGAGGAGGAGGCCCGCTGCTGGCAGTTCCTGAAGGACAGCAGCGCGGAGGCGTACGCGGAGCTCAAGCAGTAGGAACCCGGACGTGCGGGTGCCCCCGGCGGAGGACCGCCGGGGGCACCCGTGTTCCACGCGGCTGCCGCGCTCGCACGCGGCCGCCGGGCTCACTTCAGGCGCTTGCCCGCCGAACGCAGCTGCTCGGCGGCCTCGACCACGCGGGCGGCCATGCCGGCCTCGGCCAGCTTGCCCCAGGTGCGGGGGTCGTAGGTGTTCTTCTTGCCGACCTCGCCGTCGACCTTCAGCACGCCGTCGTAGTTGGCGAACATGTGGCCGGCGACCGGGCGGGTGAAGGCGTACTGGGTGTCGGTGTCCAGGTTCATCTTCACGACGCCGTTCTCCAGCGCGGTGGCGATCTCCTCGGCGGTGGAGCCCGAGCCGCCGTGGAAGACGAAGTCGAACGGGTCGGTCTTGCCGTATTGCTTGCCGATCGCGTCCTGCAGCTCGCGCAGCAGCTCCGGCTTCAGCACGACGTTGCCCGGCTTGTACACGCCGTGCACGTTGCCGAACGAGGCGGCCAGCAGGTAGCGGCCCTTCTCGCCCAGGCCCAGCGCCTCGGCGGTGCGCACGGCGTCGTTGACGGTGGTGTACAGCTCGTCGTTGATCTCGTGGGTGACGCCGTCCTCCTCGCCACCGGTCGGGGTGATCTCGACCTCAAGGATGATCTTGGCGGCGGCGGCCTGGGCCAGCAGCTCCTGGGCGATGGTCAGGTTGTCGGAGAGGGTCTCGGCGGAGCCGTCCCACATGTGCGACTGGAACAGCGGGTTCTCGCCCTTGGCCACGCGCTCGGCCGAGACCGCCAGCAGCGGGCGGACGTAGCCGTCGAGCTTGTCCTTCGGGCAGTGGTCGGTGTGCAGCGCGACGGTGATGTCGTACTTGGCGGCGACGATGTGCGCGAACTCGGCGAGCGCGACCGCGCCGGTCACCATGTCCTTGTTGTGCTGACCGCCCAGGAACTCCGCGCCACCGGTCGAGATCTGGATGATGCCGTCGCTCTCGGCCTCGGCGAATCCACGCAGCGCGGCGTGCAGGGTCTGCGACGACGTGACGTTGATGGCCGGGTAGGCGAACTTGCCCGCCTTGGCCCGGTCGAGCATCTCGTTGTAGACCTCGGGAGTTGCGATGGGCATGCGATCCGCTCCTGTCGGGTTGCGGCGTACGGACGGTGCTGTCCGACGCTGTGTACGCCTTCGTGACGACTCCGTGCCGGCCCGCCGACGCGCGGCGTTGCGATGTGGCTCTCCGGCACCAAGGTTCGAGCGACCTCCGCGGTACGGCCATGAGGGTGGTGGGCCGCCGCGGACCGGACGCCTCGGCCATCTTCCCAGACTCGTGCCCGCAGGTCAGCAGGAGCCCGCCTGTCGGAACGCGGCACCGTGCGGCCGGTGGGGCGGGTGGGGCCCGCGTGCGACGGGCGGCGTCGGGAGCCCGGCGCACGGTACGCCCGCCCGCCCGCAAGGTACGCCCGCCCGCCCGCAAGGTACGCCCGCTATCCTGCGCCCGTGGACTACAACCAGCTGGCCGTCAACCTGCTCGACGCCAAATCCCTGATCTCGTCCCTCGGCGCCATCGGGCTGATCGCGATCATCTTCGCGGAGACCGGCCTGCTGGTCGGCTTCTTCTTCCCGGGTGACTCGCTGCTGATCATCGCGGGCGTCGCCGCCTCGAACGCCGCCTCGTCGGTGCTCGGCGACGGTGCCAGGCTGCCGATCGCGGTCCTGCTCATCGGCTGCCCGGTGGCGGCGATCGCCGGCGCCCAGCTGGGGCACCTGATCGGTGCCAAGGTCGGGCCGAAGATGTTCGACAAGCCCGATTCGAAGATCTTCCGACGCCAGTACGTGCAGAAGGCGGAGGAGTACTTCAACAAGTTCGGCTCCGGCAAGGCCGTGGTGCTGGCGCGCTTCATCCCGGTCGTCCGCACCTTCCTGAACCCGGTCGCCGGCACCCTGGAGATGCCCGCCCGGACGTTCTTCGTGTGGAACGTCATCGGCGGTGTGCTCTGGACCGAGTCCATGCTGCTGATCGGCTATTTCTTCGGCGAGGCGCTCGCCCCGGTGATCGACAAGTACCTGATCCCGGCGGCGCTGCTGATCGTGCTGCTGTCGATCTCGCCGATCCTGATCGAGGTCATGCGCGAGCGGAAGAAGAAGAAGGCCGGCGGCGGCGACGTCGGCGACGGCCACGCGCAGGCCGGTGGCGGTCGGCACCGGCGGAGCTGAGTGCCCAGCCCGTAGCACGGCCGGAGGGCCGGGTCTGTTTCACGTGAAACAGACCCGGCCCTCCGTCGTTCGTGCGGTCGTCCGCGGGCTGGGGTCGTCCGCGGGCGTGGGGTGGTCGGGAGGTCAGAGACCCAGGTCGTCCAGGGTGTACGCGGTCACGTACTCCAGGCCCTGCTCCTGGACGGCACCCGCGCCGCCGCGCTCCACGATCACCGCGACGCCGACCACCTCGGCACCCGCCTCGCGCAGCGCCTCGACGGCGGTCAGCACCGAGCCGCCCGTGGTGGAGGTGTCCTCGACCGCCAGCACCCGGCGGCCCTTCACCTCCGGGCCCTCGATCCGGCGCTGCAGGCCGTGCGCCTTGCCGGCCTTGCGGACCACGAAGGCGTCCAGCTTCTGCCCGCGCGCGGCGGCGGCGTGCAGCATCGACGCGGCCACCGGGTCGGCGCCCAGGGTCAGACCGCCGACGGCGTCGTACTCCAGGTGCGAGGTCGCGTCCAGCATCACCCGGCCGACCAGCGGGGCGGCCTCGCCGTCCAGCGTGATCCGGCGCAGGTCGACGTAGTAGTCGGCCTCCTTGCCGGAGGAGAGGGTGACCTTGCCGTGCACGACGGCCTTGTCCTTGATCTGTGCCAGCAGGGCGTCGCGGTCGTTGCTCATGAGCGTTCAGTCTAGGGCCTGGCGACGCCCCCGGCGCTCCCGACTAGCGGCGACGCAGCGCCCTGACCAGCACCACGGCACCGCCCAGCAGGGCCACGGAACCGCCGATCACCCACGGCATCGCGTTGCGGCCGCCGGTGCCCGGCACCACGATCCCGCCGGCCTCGCCGCCCCACCGGGACGCCGCCCGGGCCCGCGCACTGCGGGCCGGCAGTGCCGGGGCGTACGGGCCGCGCGGCGGGGCGTGGTCCACCTCCTCGGCGGACCGGCCGACGATGCTGCGGCGCACCGGGCCGGTGAGCGCCGGCTCCTCCTCGTACGCGAAGAGCGGCTCGACGGGGATCTCCTCGGCGACGGCGTCCTGCTCCGCGGCGCCGGGCTCGACGTCGTCCTCGGGCTCGACGTCGTCCCGGTCCCGGCCGGTGGCGCGGTCCGTGTCCTCGCTCTCGTCCTCGTCCTCGTCCTCATCGGCGGAGCCGGTGGGGAGGCCGAAGCGCTCGGCGTCGGCGTCGGAGAAGGCGATCAGGTCGGAGAGGTCGTCGTCGAGGTCGTCACCGGGCTGGTCCTGGCGGTCCTCGATGAAGATCACCCCGGCGGTCTCGGTCTCGGTCTCGGTCCCGGCCTCGGCTTCGGTCTCGGCTTCGGTCGCCGCCTCGGCGTCGGAGTCCTCGTCCTGGTCCCGGTCCTGCTCGCCCTCCGGGGCGACCAGGGCGGCGGCGAACCTGTCCAGCAGACGGCGGCCAGTGGCGTCGAGGGTCTCCTCGTCGAACTCGGTCAGCCGACCGGTGGCGCTGAGGTCGCCGGTGAAGCGGATGACGGCGGTGCCGTCCTCGGCACCGTCCGCGACGCTGACCCGGACGGTGGCCGTCGCCTCGCCGCTGCCCCGGGCCTCCTGGCCCTCGGCGAGCACCGTCAGAACGCCCTCCCGGCCCTCGATCAGCGACAGCACGCCCTTGTACGTGATCGTGGAGCTGCCGACCCGCAGCTTCAGCCGCCCGCTGATCTCCTCGGCGGGCCCGGCCCCGACCGCAGCCGGCTCGGTGCTCAGCCCCGGCACACTCCGCGCCAGCAGCGCCGGATCCTGCAGGGCCTGCCGCACCAGCTCGGCGGGCATCGGGACGACAACCTCATGCTCCATGCCACGGAGCCTACCGACCCAACCCCGCCCGGTCCCTACCCACCACCACCCGACTTTCCCCACCCCACCCGCCCCACCCCGGCCCACCTCCTCGGCCCGTCGAGGAGGCGGCCCCGCTCCGCGCGGGGCGTCCAGGGCCGGCGGTGCGCGGCGACCCGCCGGCTGCGCCCGCTGCGCCCCCCACCGGCTGTGGGCTGTCGTGGTCAGTGCGGGCTGAGGAGGGTGAGGGCGGCCGGGGGGCGGGCGGGGCGGAGGGCGGCGAGGCGGGTGGTGGAGGCGCGGAGGGTGTCGGGGGTGAGGGCCCGGGGCGGTGGGGCGTCGGGGGCGAGGGCGAGCGGGGGGTGGGTGGCGGCGGCGAGGAGGTAGTTCTGCCCGGAGGAGTCCGGCTGCCCGGGACGGCAGCTGGCGCTGGGGCTGCCCGGGACGGCGTACGGGGCGGTCTGCAGTCCGGCCGTGCGCAGGCCCGAGTCGATCTGCCAGAGGCCGTTCAGGTCGCTCCCGGCCCGGACGGCGATCCGGCCGCCGGGGGAGAGCAGCCGGGCGGCGAGGCCGTAGAACTCCTGGGAGTGGAACTTGACCGGCCCGCCGTCGGCCGGTGCGGGCAGGTCGGCGAGCACCACGTCGTACGGTCCGTCGTCCTCGGTGGCGCTCGCGCCGCGCAGCCAGGCCATCGGGTCGGCGGCGGTGGTGCGGACCCGCGGGTCGTCCAGGGAGTGGCCGCCGAGGCCGGCGAGCCCGGGGTCGGTGCGGGCGAGCCGGGGGAGGGCGGGGTCGGCGTCGACCAGGCGGACGGAGCGGACGCCGCGGTGGCGCAGCACCTCCCGCAGGGCGAGCCCGTCGCCGCCGCCGAGCAGCAGGACCCGGCTGTCCGGCCCGGCGGCCATCGCGGGGTGGACCAGGCCCTCGCTGGCCCGGTACTCGTCGGGCCCGCAGACCGCGAGCCGTCCGTCGAGGTAGAGCCGGAGCGGGCCCTCGGCGGGGCCGGTGAGCACGATCTCCTGGTTCCGACTGCGGGTGGCGAAGCGGACCTGGTCGCCGTAGAGGGCGTGCCGGGCGGCGCGTTCGATCGCGTCGGAGCCGGCCGCGGCCGCGGCGAGCAGGCCGAGGACGAGCAGGCAGCCGCCCCAGAGCAGCCGTCGTATCCGCGGGGCGGGTTCCTCCCGGAAGAGCCAGAGCACCAGGGCGGCGCCCGCGACGGCGTTGACGGCGCCGGTGAGGAGCGCGCCGTCGCCGGGGCCGAGCGCCGGCATGATCAGGAACGGGAAGGCGAGTCCGCCGATCAGTGCTCCCACGTAGTCGGCGGCGAACAGGTCGGCTGCCGCGCGCCCGGCGTCCTCGCGTCTGATCCGTTGGACGAGGGTCATCAGCAGGGGGATCTCGGCGCCGATCAGGATGCCGATGAGGCAGGTGAGGCCGACCATCACGGCCTGGTAGCGGCCGAGCCAGGCCCAGCAGGAGTAGAGGGCGAGGACGGAGAGGCCACCCGTGAGGGCGAGCGCGCACTCGACGAGGGCGAAGGCGGTGGCGGGCCGGCGGGTGAGCCGTTTGGCGAGCAGCGAGCCGAGGCCCATCGCGAAGACCATGACGGAGAGCACCACGGAGGTCTGGGTGACGGTGTCCCCGAGCAGGTAGTCGCCGAGCGCGACGAGTTCGAGTTCGTAGACCAGCCCGCAGGCCGCACAGACGAAGGCGGCCGTCAGGACGGCCAGCCGGGCGAGCCGGGGGCGGGAGCGCAGCCGGGATCGACGGCGGGCGGGCAGTGGGGCGAGGCCGTGCCCGGGCCGGGGTGGGGCGCCGTCGTCGAGGTCCACTCGCGGGCGTGCGGGCGGACCGGCCGGATGGTTGATCACGAACAAACGCTAGGGGACGTGCGGGACTGATAGCTGCGCCCATCCGACGGACAGTGGGCCACGCCGGATTGACGAACCGTTCCTGCGTACGATTCGAAGGGCTTTCCTTGGCAGCCTATGGCCGGGTCGGTGTTCGCGTCCCGGCTTTCGGGAGTCACGGCCCCGACACCACGAGCGAGGAGCGGGTGCACACCAGCTGCCCCTCCTGCGGGTAGGCGTGCCAGGTCCGCCAGAGCAGGCGGTCGGTGCCGCCCTGGGTGACCAGCGCGGTGAAGGCGCTCGGGTCGCCGGGGAAGACCCCGGCGAGGCCGCGCGGGTGGCCCTCGACCAGGGCCAGAAGTTCCTGGGCGCGGGCGGCGAAGTCGTGCGGCGGCAGCGCCTCGATCCGGGCGGCGAACTCGTACTCCCAGCCGCCGACCTGCTTGGCCACCCGGGCCGGCAGCGGGGTGCGGCGGCCGGGCAGGCAGGCGACGGTCTCCAGGCACCGGCCGGGACCGGCGTCGATCACCACCTGGTGCGAGGCGCCCAGCAGCCGCAGCTGGAGGGTGCCGGTCGCGCCCGGACGGCCGCCTCCGTCGAGTCTCAGGTCGCGGACCGCGAGAGCGGGCAGCGGGTCGCCGCCGAGGCACCAGGCGAGGTCACCGGCGCGGGTGTCCGTGTAGGAGGTCTGCAGTGTGGTGAGCATGCTCGGCTCCGCGTTTCAGCTCCGTGCGCGCCCGCCGAGCAGCAGCGAGTAGGCCTAGGCGATGGCGAGGCTGTTCGTGGCTGTGCGGCCCTGGGCGCGGCCGACCGTGGAAGGAAGGATTCCGGCTGGAGATTCAGCAGCAGAGAAGCACGAATACGCCGGGTCCGCCGGTGATTTACCCAACTTTGTCAAGCATTCACCGTTTCGAGCACACCTGCTTCCCGGCTCTGATCGACCCGGTGTGCGACTTTGCACAGCGCGCGCCCCTACCACCGGGTCGTGCGCCGTGCGCGCCGGTTGTGCGCTGCCAGCGCGCATCGCGCGCCGCCGCCCTCCACACACGGGGCGGGGAGGGCGGCGGAGGTGCGCCGGACGGTGCGCCATTTTTGTCCTGGTGGCGGCAAACGGGCTGTCCGATCAGGCGAGTTGATGGTCCTTCAGGATAGGCGTCCGGTCGGCGTCGACCGTCGCCGCGAGGCGTGAAAGGGGGCGCGCGGGCCCTCGGAGGCGCCGTAGGCGGGACACGCGCTCCCGGCGGACGTCATCCCTTTTGCAGGAAGTGAAGCGGATCAGGCTACGGCCGGTGTCGGAGCCGTCGTCCGGCGCGGCATGGCAGGTGTGACCCGCCTCACGGGCGCCAGTCGAAACTGCGTCAGCTTCCCTCGCCATCTCACTCTTCGCACTGATCCGAGGTGCGGACAGCATGGGGGTGTCGTTGTGGCGGATGACGGGGCGAAGGCGGGTGGGCCGGAGTTCAAGGTCCGGCCGGGGGAGTTGACGGACGCCGCGCCGACCTTCGAGAACCAGAGCAAGGCGCTGAAGACGGCGCTCGACACGCTCAAGCGCAGCCTGGCCGACGCGGGCAGTCCGTGGGGCGGTGACAAGCAGGGCAACGAGTTCGCGACGGCGTACAACGGTCCGCACGACAAGGTGCTCTCCGCGCTGGACGTCCTGGTCCAGGGGCTCGGCAGCATCGGCGCGGGGCTGCGCGCGCATGCCGACAACCATGCCGGGGCCGACGACCACGCCAAGAACCTGCTGTCGTGACCCGCCCCGTCCCCGGCCGAGAGCCGGCCTGTGGGTGAGTCCACGGTCGCGAAGGCCGTCCAGAAGGTCACCGGCATGTGGTGGCCGGATGCCGACCCGGACAAGCTGCGCAAGGTCGCCCACGAGGTCGACAAGGCGATCAAGAAGCTGGAGGAGGAGGCCGCGATCGTCGGCGGCACCCTGGTCGTCGGCGCGGCCCTGGCGTTCGTGACCTTCGGCATCTCGGCGGACACCGCCGCCACCGCCGCGTCGGTCGGTGTCGCGGTCTCCGGGCGAAAGGTTACGACCTCAAGTGAGTTCCGACGCTGTGCAGTCGATGGTTGATCGCCTCAAGGCCGTCGACTGGAAGCCCCCGGGCGAGGCCATCGAGAAGGGCTATTCGCGCGCTGCGCTGATGGAGGAGTACTTCCGGCGGGCCGCGCTCTGGCTCGACGCCTACGGAGAGCCCCAGATGTGGCCCTTCTTCGACCTCGCGGAGATCGTGGACCCTTCCGTCCGTGCCGACCCGGCGGTGATCGCGGACATCGAGAACTTCATCGACGACGCCTCCGGCTCGTCGTACGCCATGGACAGCGGCGCGGCCGCCGTCCAGTGGGCCGCCCTGACCAGTGCGCCCGGAGTGCAACTGCCCCCGCTGCCGGATCCGTTCGAGCCCCTGCTCCGCCTCTACGAACGCGGCGGCTCCAGCTTCCGCTTCACCAACGGCTTCATCGACTTCGGCATGACCATGGTGCCGCGCAGCACCTGGCGGAAGCACCTGTCCCCGAGCCCGGCCGTCGAACTGGACGACCGGGCCCTGGACGCACTGGATGCGGAGGGCTGGGCCCGCTTCGACAACCCGACCGGCTGACGTCCACAACCCGACCGGCTGACGTCGACACCCCGACCGGCCGGCGCGCCGGTCAGAGCCGCTGGAGTCGTGCCACCGCCTCGCGCAGGACCTCGTCCTTCTTGCAGAAGGTGAAGCGGATCAGGCTGCGTCCGGCGTCGGCGTCGTCGTAGAAGACGGCGTTGGGGATGGCGACGACGCCGCAGCGCTCGGGCAGGGCGCGGCAGAACTCGACGCCGTCCTTCTCGCCGAGCGAGGTGATGTCGGTGGTGACGAAGTACGTGCCCTCGGGGGTGAAGGCCTGGAAGCCGGCCGCGGTGAGGCCGTCGACCAGCAGGTCGCGCTTGCGCCGCAGGTCGGCGCGGAGGGTGTCGAAGTACGCGTCGGGCAGCCGCAGGGCCTCGGCGACGGCGTACTGGAACGGGCCGGCGCTCACGTAGGTGAGGTACTGCTTGGCGGTGCGCACGGCGGAGACCAGGGCCGGGCTCGCGGTCACCCAGCCGACCTTCCAGCCGGTGAAGGAGAAGGTCTTGCCGGCGGAGGAGATGGTGACGGTGCGGTCGCGCATGCCGGGCAGGGCGGCGATGGGGTGGTGGGCGGCGCCGAAGACTAGGTGTTCGTAGACCTCATCGGTGATTACCAGGAGGTCGTGCTCGACGGCAAGTTCGGCGATCCCGCGCAGTTCGTCGGTGGTGAGGACGGTGCCGGTGGGGTTGTGCGGGGTGTTGATCAGTAGGAGGCGGGTGCGCGGGGTGATCAGCGAACGCAGCTCGTCCAGGTCGGGCCGGAAGGTCGGGACCCGGAGGGTGAGCGGGACGCGGACGGCGCCGGCCATGGCGATGCAGGCGGCGTACGAGTCGTAAAACGGCTCGAACGCGATCACCTCGTCGCCGGGTTCGAGCAGGGCCAGCAGGGCCGCCGCGATCGCCTCGGTAGCTCCGGCGGTGACCAGCACCTCAGCATCCGGGTCGTACGACAGGCCGTAGAAGCGCTGCTGGTGCTCGGCGATGGCTTGCCGCATCTCAGGGATACCGGGGCCAGGCGGGTACTGGTTGCCGTGGCCCTCGCGCAGGGCGCGCACGGCCGCCTCGCGGACCTCCTCAGGCCCATCTGTGTCAGGGAAGCCCTGCCCAAGGTTGATCGAGCCGGTGGCAGTGGCCAGGGCGGACATCTCGGCGAAGATCGTCGTTCCCATGCCGGCCAGTCGGCGGTTCAGCAGCGGCCTGGTACCCATCTCGGCTCCTCACGGCTCGTCGTGAGGGCCATCCTCTGATGGTTGGCGGGGGATGGACAAGCACGCACAACCCGCCGACCCAGTAATCCAACTGGTGCCGTAGCCGGGCCGGTGGCAACCCAGGCATATAGGATCACCGCCGCCAAGGCTGAACGGCTGGCCGCAGGGGAGGCGGAGGAGCGCGTGAACCAGTGCACCACCATGACGAAGGCGGGGACTCGCTGCCGGAACAAGCTGATGCCCTGGTACGGCATCGGCGAGCACCCAGGAGTGTGCGCACGGCACGCCACCGCCGAACAGACCGCAGCATCGACAGCGGCGCTCGATATGCCCCTTGACGTCGCCAGCGCGGATCCAGCTGCCCCGTTTCCCGACGTGTCTATCACGCCCCAGCGCCTCATCTGCTCCGTCTCGGCTGGCTGGGTCGCCAAGATCCGTGGCACGAACGAGAAGTACGTGTACGCGCGCACCTTCCTCAGCCGGAGCGGCCAGCCCTACGGTTGGCCGCTCCGCGGTAACGGCCTCTACGAGTGCCGAGAGATCGGCCCGTACGGGAGGTTCTCGTGCTTCTTCGTGGTCAAGGGCCTGTTTCGCCGCCGAGTGGAGCTGGTGTTGCCGGAGATTGCTGCGCGTCTCGCTCGTCGGCTGGGCCCAGAGGGTGCTGATTCCTGATGCTGTCCAGGAAGGCCATCAGCCCATAACAGGGCAGGCCCGGTACATCACGTATGCCCACGGGGGTACCTCTATGAGCCTGGGGGATGGCCGAATCGGGTTGCCGCAGTCGACCCAAAACCTTGATTGTCAGTCTACTTGAGTACCATCTCTGCATGCCTGCCAAGCGAGCTAATGTGCGACGTGAGCTGCAGCCCGCGATGCTGTGGAAGCCGGGAATTGCTGCGCGATACCTACTTTCCGGGCAGTGCTGATGGAGATGCCCACATCGTTGCGGCACCAGTCGGAGCAGTAGCTGAGGGGGAGCTGAAATGACCAAGGTACGCGCCACAAGGGTCACCGAAAGGGCCGGGGTAAACGAGTTTCGCTCGTTGATGGAGTCTGCGGGTCACATCGTTCAAGAAATCGATGGGGGGAATGACCAAGGTGAGGACTGCTACCTGAGCTTCACCAGGCTAGGGGAGCGGACAGGCGAGATCGTAGCTGTCCAGGTGAAGAGTGGCGGAGCTTATAGGCGACCCGTCGGATACGGAATTCCATGCCGTAATCATCTCAGAGATTGGACCCTGAGCCGGATTCCAGTGATCGGTGTTGTCTATGACCCGGAGCTGCGCAAGCTGTTCTGGGTTAATATGACCGAACACCTCCTGGAACGAGTTGGTCGGGGTGAGACTCCGAAGAGCGTTCCGATTGGTGAGACTGAAATCCTTGACGCGACCACCGTGGCTCATTTCGTAGCCAGCGTGTCGCGCTTTATAGAGACGCGTGACGGGGCAATGCCAGATGCCCCAAGGACCTTTCCGCAGGTGATCGGACGTGCGGTGCGGCGGCTCGGCAGTCACAGGGCAGTTGCCGAGGTGCCGATCGGGGGGATTCCGTATGAGCTAGGGGTTGCCTCCGTTGACTTTCGTGAACGCCATCCCCATTTCGATAGTCAAGCGGTCAAAGTGTCTTTCTTTATTGT
>NZ_JBITTM010000022.1:0-147329 GCF_044541955.1 Kitasatospora sp. NPDC085464 | reverse complement strand
CCGCCTTCCAGCGGACCCTCCGGGCTTCGTTCTTTCGTGTTTCCAGCTTATCAGACGTTTTCCGCTCCGTTTTCCGGAGTTTCATTCATCGGATTCGCTTTCCGCTTTGTCACCCCGGTCTCCCGCGGCGACTCCGGAACTGTACGGGGACCGGCCCACCACATGCAAATCGCCCCCGCCCGGGAGTCCGGGCGGGGGCGATCCGGGCCGGTCACGACCGATCAGCGGACCTCGGTGATCTCCGGACCGCGCGCGAACGGGTCGAGCGAGGTGCCGCCGAAGCGGTTGTCGCCCTCACCGGCGGTGGCGGCCGCCCCACCACCGTCGGCCACCATCTGGGCGTCCTCGGGAAGCTTCAGCACGATCGGGTCGCGCGGAGCCATCGGGGCCTCGCCGCGGACGACGACCGTCTGACGGAAGACCTGCTCCAGGATCCCGGCCATCTCCGGCTGCACCGCGGCCTGACCCGAGATCACACCGCGCAGGAACCAGCGCGGGCCGTCGCAGCCGACGAACCGCACCAGCTGGACACCCTGGGTGCCGTCCGGCAGCTGCACCGGGACCTGGGCGCGGAGGTGCCAGCCGAGCGGGCCCTCCTCCTCCTCGATGAGGCCGCCCTGCGAGGTGATGCCGTTGGCGATCTCCTCGCGGACCTCACCCCAGATGCCCTCGGACTTCGGGGCCGCGAAAGCCTGGAGCTGGATGGCGCTGTTGCCGAGCACGAGGGTGGCGGCCACGATCGCGTCACCGGCGACCTCGACACGCAGCTCCATGCCCTCGACACCCGGGACCAGCAGACCCCCGAGGTCGACTCGCCCCTCCTCGGGGTTCTCCAGCTCCGAGTGGTCCCACGGACCGTCCGGCCGGGGAGCCGGCGGCAAGCCGACCCTGTCGGCCGGGTCCAGCTCGGTCACGTTCTCGCTCTCGGCGGAACCTTCGACGTCATCGGCCGTCTCGTCGGCGCTGATGGCGTCGTCGGCGAGCTGCTCGACAGCGTCCTCGCTCTTCTGGCGACGACGGAACACGGTCACTGTCCTTCCCGGTCCAAGACCGATGCGAATACCTGCTCGGCTTCCTGCGAGGCCGCGGGCATGCTAGACCGCGGCATGGCCGCCGGTCGACCCGAACCCACCCTCGGCGCGTGCCGACCCGGGCAGCTCCTCCACCTCGTGGAAGCGGGCCTTCTCGACCTGCTGGATGACCAGCTGGGCGATCCGGTCCCCTCGGCGGAAGCTGACTCCCTCGCGCGGGTCCAGATTGACGACGATCACCTTGATCTCTCCACGGTACCCGGCATCGACCGTCCCCGGGGCGTTCACGAGAGCAACTCCGCAACGAGCTGCGAGCCCGGAGCGGGGGTGGACGAAGGCCGCGTAGCCGTCCGGGAGGGCGATGGCGACGCCGGTGGGCAGCACGACCCGCTCGCCGGGGGCCAGCTCGGCGTCGACGGTGGTGCGCAGGTCGGCGCCGGCGTCCCCGGGCTGCGCGTAGGCGGGCAGCGGCAGCTCGGGGTCGATGCGCTTGATCAGGACGTCCAGCTGCGGTCGGGGGGTGTCGCTCAAGGGTTCACCTCAAAGGCTCGTGCGCGCTTCATCAGATCCGGGTCGTCGAGGACCCTGTCGATGTCCTCGGCACGACCGTGCGTGGTGAAGTGTTCCAGCTTCACCTGGATGAAGAGCGCCTGAGCGCG
The DNA here is from genome assembly GCF_044541955.1 of Kitasatospora sp. NPDC085464. NCBI lineage: Bacteria > Bacillati > Actinomycetota > Actinomycetes > Kitasatosporales > Streptomycetaceae > Kitasatospora > Kitasatospora sp. NPDC085464. The sequence goes on along the minus strand of NZ_JBITTM010000022.1, from coordinate 145,639 downwards.
TACCGCGACCGGCCCGTCCGGCCCGCCGATCCGCGCCTCGGCGGCGCTGTAGATCTTGCGGCCGTGCACGCCGGTGATCCAGGCGTGCAGGTGCAGCACCGAGTCGACGGGCACCGGGGAGAGGAAGTCGGTCTCCAGCCGGCCGGTCACGGCGGGGGCGTGCAGCAGCCAGTTGAGCGTGCCGAGGGTCTCGTCCATGGCGGTGGTGAGCACCCCGCCGTGGGCCAGGCCGGGGCCGCCCTGGTGGACGTCCCGGACGGTGAACTCGGCCGTGACGTCGAGTCCCTCGCCGGCGACCGCGTCGATCCGCAGGCCGCCGGGGTGCTGCGGGCCGCAGCCGAAGCAGTGCTCGTAGTGGGAGCCGAGCCGGGTGCCGGGGGCCGGCGCCTCGGGGGCGCGCGGCGGCAGGACGGCGTCCGGCGGCGGGGTCGTCGGGGACGGCGGCATCGCGGGCGTCGGCCGGCCGTCGGGGGCGGTGGGGGCTGTCGTACCGGTCACGGTGCCCAACCCTACCGAGGGGTAGGTGGGCCCCGGGTGGGGGTGGCGTCCCGTGCCCGGCGTCAGGGCGACCACAATGGGGGCATGTACGACGAACGCCTCACGGTGCCGCGCTCCTGGTGGCTGCTCCCGGTCGCAGTGGGCCTCACGCTCGCGCTGATCCTGATCCGGGTCAGCGGCCCGGCCGCGCTGGTCGGACTGGTGGCCGGCATCGCCGCCGGCGCCGTCGCGATCAGCAGCTACGGCTCGGCCCGGATCCGCGTGGTCCAGGGCTCGCTGGTCGCCGGACCGGCCCGGATCCCGGTGGACGCGCTCGGCACCGCGCAGGCGCTGAGCCCCGCCGAGGCGGCGGCCTGGCGCGGCCCGAAGGCCGATCCGCGCGCCTTCATGCTGCTGCGCAGCTACGTCCCGACGGCGCTGCGGGTCGAGGTGAGCGACCCGGCCGACCCGACGCCGTACCTCTATCTGTCGACCCGCTCGCCGATGAAGCTGGCGGAGGCGCTGGAGGAGGCCCGGCGGGGCGCCCGCACCTGAGCGGGCGGGCGCGGGGCCCCGCGGGGCCCGAACGAGACCGGAAAACGGAGAGGGACGGTTCCGCTGCTGCGGGACCGTCCCTACGACTTCGTACGGGCCGACGCGTCGGCCGACTCCGTCCTACCGGGCCCGTCCGTGAGGACGGCCCCCGGAACTGCCGTCCGGCCCCGCTGCCCGGGGCCGGAAGGAGCGGTGTGCCGGTCCCGCGGGAGCCGCGGGCACCGGGCCCTGTCCGCCGCGGTGCTCAGGCGCCGCAGTCCCGGCAGATCGGGTTGCCGTTCTTCTCGCTGTAGAGCTGGCTGCGGTGGTGGACCAGGAAGCAGCTCATGCAGGTGAACTCGTCGGCCTGCTTCGGCAGCACCCGGACGGCGAGCTCCTCGTTCGAGAGGTCGGCGCCGGGCAGCTCCATGCCCTCGGCGGCGTCGAACTCGTCGACGTCGACGGAGCCGCCGCCCTTGTCGTTCCGCCGAGCCTTGAGTTCCTCGATGCTGTCTTCGTTGAGCTCGTCGTCGGTCTTGCGTGGGGTGTCGTAGTCGGTTGCCATTTTTCGCTCTCCCCCTCCGGGTTGTGCGGTGTGTGCGGTATCTCCAGCGCACGTAACGCATGGGGGGTCGGTCTTGTGCCCGACCCGAGGCGGAGATTTTGCCTTACTTCAAGCCCTGTTACTCAATCGACACTCAGCCGGGGGTCCATCGGGGTGATCCCCGGGGCTGTGGAAGGCCTCACGCTGGGCCATCGCCGCCCCTTCCCAGGCCCGGCGAACCATACACGCACAGTGAACAAGGATGGCGCGGATACCCGCCCGAACCCTTGCCCACCGGGGCTTCCGACCGATCCGACAGGTCCGCACGGGCTCGGAATCCGGTCACGGAAAGCGATCGGCACACCCGACCAGGTGATCACTCTCCGGGGTTGACCGACACCGTGGAGCGACACGGTGTGAGCTTGGTCACGTTCAGAATCTTCCGGGGCAAACCACGGAAAATCCACCCACTCCGACCGCTCGCGGGAGCGCCCTACTCGGCGCTGCGCCGGGCCGCCCGACGGGCCTGCACCGCGGCCTGGCGCTCCTCGAACTTCCGCGCCTGCGAGTCCAGCCCGTCCAGGAAGACGCCCAGCTCGTTCTGGGCCAGCACGCCCTCCGGGCCCAGGCCGCCGATCTCCATCACCTTGAGGTTGCGCAGCACCGGCTGCAGCACGTCGTCGTGGTGGATGCGCAGGTTGTACACCCCGCCGAGGGCGATCTGCGCGGCGGCGCGCTCGAAGCCGGGGATGCCGTGGCCGGGCATGCGGAAGTCCGTGACCACGTCGGCGATGGCCCGCATGGCCTGGTCGGGGGCGATCTCCAGGGCGGCCTTCAGCAGGTTCCGGTAGAAGACCATGTGCAGGTTCTCGTCGTTGGCGATCTTCGCCAGGAGCTGCTCGCAGAGCGGGTCGCCGGCGTACTTGCCGGTGTTGCGGTGCGCGATGCGGGTGGCGAGCTCCTGGAAGGCCACGTACGCGACGGAGTGCAGCATGCTGTGCGCGTTGTCGGACTCGAAGCCCTCGGACATGTGGTTCATCCGGGCCCGCTCCAGCTCCACCGGGTCGACGGCCCGGGTGGCGAGCAGGTAGTCGCGGATGGCTATGCCGTGGCGGCCCTCCTCGGCCGTCCAGCGGTGCACCCAGGTGCCCCAGGCGCCCTCGCGGCCGAACATGGTCGCGATCTCGTGGTGGTAGCTGGGGAGGTTGTCCTCGGTCAGCAGGTTCACCACCAGTGAGACGCGGCCCAGCGCGGTCACCTGCGACTGGTCGAGGGACCAGGCCTCGCCGCCCAGCACGCCGTCGAAGTCGCGGCCCTGGCTCCACGGGACGAACTCGTGGGGCATCCACTCCTTGGCCACGGCCAGGTGGCGGTTGAGCTCCTTCTCCACGACCTCTTCGAGGGCCAGGATCAGCCGCGCGTCGGTCCAGCCGCTCGATCCGAGCGAGGTGCTGCTCTGCACAGGGGCGATGGTCACGGTCTTGCTCCTGGGGGACGGCACGCGCGGGGACGGGCGCGTAGGGCGGGCACACGTCGTGCGATGTCGGCGGGCGCACCGACGGTCGCACTTACGGTTGCGTAGGTTACGACACCGTAAGTTGCTCGGGCCACAAAAGACAAGCCGCCCCCGCCAGGCCTTATGTCGTCTTGACGGCCTGACGGGGGCGGCTCGCTCTTCCTGCCTGCTCCGGGCGGGGAACCTACGGTGAGGGGATGCGGACCCGCATGGTGAGTCCCCCGCCGGCGCGCGGGGTGGCCTCGATGGTGCCGCCGTGGGCGCGCACCACCGAGCGGACGATGGACAGGCCGAGTCCGACCCCCTTGTCGCTGCGGGTGCGGTCGGCGCCCTTGACCCGGCGGAACGGCTCGAAGATGTGCTCCAGCTCGTACCCCGGCACCACCGGGCCGGTGTTGGAGACCACCAGCTCGCCGCCGCCCGGCACCTCGGCGGTGGCCAGCTCGACCCAGCCGCCCGCGGTGTTGTACCGCACCGCGTTCTGCAACAGGTTGAGCGCCAGCCGCTCCAGCAGCACGCCGTTGCCCCCGACCACGGCCGGATCGAGCTTCGAGCGCAGCTCGACCTCGCGCTTGTCCGCCTCGGAGCGGCTCTGCTCCAGCGCCCGGGTGGCCACCTCGGACAGCTCCACCGGGCGGCGGTCGGTCAGCTCGTTCTCGCTGCGGGCGAGCAGCAGCAGGCCCTCGACCAGCTGCTCGCTGCGCTCGTTGGTGGCCAGCAGGGTCTTGCCCAGCTGTTGCAGGTCGGGCGAGGCGGCCGGGTCGGAGAGCTGGACCTCCAGCAGCGTGCGGTTGATCGCGAGCGGGGTGCGCAGCTCGTGCGAGGCGTTGGCGACGAAGCGGCGCTGGGAGTCGAAGGAGCGGTCCAGCCGGTCCAGCATGTCGTCGAAGGTGTCGGCGAGCTCCTTGAGCTCGTCGTCCGGGCCGTCCAGCTCGATCCGGCGGTGCAGGTCGGAGGAGGCGACGTCGCGGGCGGTGCGGGTGATCCGGCCGAGCGGGCGCAGCACCCGGCCGGCCAGGGCGTAGCCGGCCACGAAGGCGATCACGGCGAGGCAGACCAGCACCGTGAGCGACTTGCGCAGCAGGGTGTTCAGGGCGACGGTGGAGGCCGCCTCGTGCCGGCCGGCGAGCAGCGCGTTGAGCTGCTCGCTGGACATCTGGACACCGTTGACCATGAAGGTGGAGGAGGCGCCGCTGGGGGTGACCACGGTGAAGTTCAGCTGCGGCGGCGAGACGTAGTCCAGGGCCTGCCGGACGAAGAAGTACATCAGCAGCAGGAGGACCACGCCGGCCATCAGGAACATCCCGCCGTAGAGCAGGGTGAGGCGGATGCGGATGGTCGGGCGGAAGGGCAGCCAGGCGAGCATGCCGTCGCCCGGGACGTACGTCGTGTCGTTGCGCGACGGGTTCGACCGGGAGCCGCGCGGCGGGTGCAGGGGCTTGGGCGGTACGGCGCGCGGGCCGCCGGCGGGCGCGCCGGAGGGCCCGCCGGCCGGGGGCGGGGTGGTCATGATCGTCCTCTCGGGGCGTCCGCCGCGGGCGGGCGCGGGGTGGGTGGAGTCCTCGGGGCGGATTCCGGTCAGATCCGGTAGCCGGAGCCCGGCACGGTGACGATCACCGGCGGGTCGCCGAGCTTGCGGCGCAGCGTCATGACGGTGACGCGCACGACGTTGGTGAACGGGTCGGTGTGCTCGTCCCAGGCCTTCTCCAGCAGCTGCTCGGCGGAGACGACGGCGCCGCCGGCCCGCATCAGCACCTCCAGGACGGCGAACTCCTTGGGGGCGAGCTGGACGGTGCGTCCGTCGCGGATCACCTCGCGCCGGCCGGGGTCGAGCGAGATGCCGGCGCGTTCCAGCACCGGGGGCAGCGGGATGGTCGCGCGGCGCCCCAGCGCCCTTACCCGGGCGACGAGTTCGCTGAAGGCGAACGGCTTCGGAAGGTAGTCGTCCGCGCCGATCTCCAGGCCCTCGACCCGGTCGCTGATGTCGCCGGAGGCGGTCAGCATGATCACCCTGGTCGCCAGGCCCTGCTCGACCACCTTGCGGCAGACGTCGTCGCCGTGGACCAGCGGGAGGTCGCGGTCCAGGACCACCACGTCGTAGTCGTTGACCGCGATGCGCTGGAGCGCGGCCTCCCCGTCGTACACCACGTCGACGGCCATCGCCTCGCGGCGCAGGCCGGTCGCGACGGCCTCGGCAAGCAGCTGCTCGTCCTCGACGACGAGAACCCGCACGGTCGTTGTCCCTTCTCCAGGCCGGCCCCGGAAGCGGACGCGCGGCTCCGACGGTGCCTCCATCCTGCCTGGTCCTGCGGTAAAGCAGCGATAAGCTGCCACTCGGGCACGGGTCCCGGGTCCGCGGCGATGACCGTTCGTGTCGGTACCACTCCGCTTGGACTGTGACACGGGCAACTTTCTTCCGCCCGGAGGTTTCCCGGCCCCCACCCGGGGGAGGACAGCTGCACACCCGCGATCTGGCTGTTGGCCGGTCGCACCCACCCGCCGTGCGTTTCGTCCGCGCCGGCCCTGGGGTTGGGACATCACCGGGAGCGGCCGCAAGCCGTCTCCGCGTCCGACCGGAGAACCACCGTTTCCGGCCTGGGCGCTTTCACCGGCTGGACCTTCCTCGGGGCGGAGAACGCACGACCGTGCACGTCCGACACAGTAAGGGGGCCCGTATGGACGCCTTCAAGGCCGGAATCCTGCAGCGCATAGCCAACGCCGAGCAGGACCTGCACCGCGCGATCGAGGCCGGGGACGAGTTCCTCGCCGAGGTGGAGCAGTCCGAGCTGGACGACCTCCGCCGACTCGCCGCCGAACACGGCGTGGACACGGTGCTGGAGCGCCACCGCACCGCTGCCTGACCCGTTCGGCACCACCGACCCGTCGCCGGCACTCCGGCACCTGCGGCCCTGCGGGGGCCGTGCGAAACCCAGGCCCTGGCATCCCCCGTATGTCAGGGCTCTTCGCATGTCCGGGGCCGCCCGCGGGCCCGGTCCGGCCGCGCCCGCGGCCCCGGTGCGGCCGGTCCGGGCCCGCGGGGCCGGACCGGCCGGAGCCGGTCGGTCCGCCCTCAGTCCGCCCAGGCACGCAGCGCGGCCAGGCGCTCCTGCAGCGGCTCGTACACGCCCGGGGCGGCGGCCACGGTCAGCTCGCGGTCCGGTCCGTGCCCGGGGCGGCCGCCGGTCAGCGCGCCGGCCTCGGCGGCGATCAGGCAGCCGGCGGCGCGGTCCCACGGGGCGAGGCCGCGCTCGTAGTAGCCGTCCAGCCGCCCGGCCGCGACGTCGCACAGGTCGACCGCCGCCGCCCCGCCCCGGCGGATGTCCCGCACCTCGGGCATCAGTGCCAGCAGGACCTCGGCCTGGCGCACCCGCACCGACTGGACGTAGTTGAAGCCGGTGGCGATCAGCGCCTGGCCCCACGGCGGGGCCTGGCGGGCCGAGAGCGGCCGGCCGTTCAGTCGGGCACCGCGGCCCAGGACGGCGTGGAACAGCTCGTCGCGCGCCGGGGCGTACACCACGCCCACGACCGCCCGGCCGTCCACCTCGGCGGCCACGCTGACCGCCCAGGAGGGCAGCCCGTACAGGTAGTTGACCGTGCCGTCGAGCGGGTCCACGACCCAGCGGACCCCGCTGGTGCCGGGCCGTTCGGCGCCCTCCTCGCCGAGGTAGCCGTCGGCCGGGCGGCGGTCGGTGATCAGCTCCAGCACGAGCTTCTCGGAGGCGAGGTCCATCTCGGTGACGACGTCGACCGGGCTGCTCTTGGTGCCGGCCACGCCGAGGTCGGCCGGGCGGCCGTCGCGCAGCAGGATGCCGGCCTGCCGGGCCGCGTCCAGGGCGACGTCCAGCAGGTCGTCGAGGAGCCGGTCGTCGGGCTGGGCGGGGGCGGTCACGGGATTCTCCTCCGTAGCGGCGGGAACGACGGGTCGGGCGGGTTCAGCGCTGGGCGACGGCCGGGCGCGGGGCGCGCGGGTTGGGGCAGCAGGCGATCGCGCACACGTCGTGGCCGGGGCCCAGCGCGCCGAGGGCGCAGCGGGTCACGTCCTCGCCGCGTTCGGTGGCGGCCCGCTCCAGGACGAGGTCGCGGACGGCGGCGGTGAACCGGGGGTCGGCGCCGACGGTGGCCGCGCGGGCCACCGGCAGGCCGAGTTCGGCGGCCTTGGCGACGGCCTCGGTGTCGAGGTCGTACTTGACCTCCATGTGGTCGGAGACGAAGCCGATCGGGACCATCACCACGGCGGGCGCGCCCTCGGCCTGCCGGGCCTCCAGGTGGTCGCAGATGTCCGGTTCCAGCCACGGGGTGTGCGGGGCTCCGCTGCGGCTCTGGAACACCAGCGCCCAGGGCCGGTCGGCGACGCCGGTGCGCTCGGCGACGGCCGCGGCGATCAGCCGGGCCACGTCCAGGTGCTGGGCGACGTACGCGCCGCCCGGTGTGCCGCGGGCCGGGTCGTCCGGGGCTCCCGAGGTCTCGGCCATGGTGTCCGGGATCGAGTGCGTGGTGAACGCCAGCCGGGCGCCGGCCCGGACGGCCTCGGGCAGCTCCGCCAGCGCGGCCAGGGTGGCGTCGATCATCGGCTCGACGAAGCCGGGGTGGTTGTGGAAGTGCCGCAGCTTGTCGACCCGCAGGGCGGGCACGCCCTCCTCCGCCAGGGCGGCCAGCGCGTCGGCGAGGTTCTCCCGGTACTGTCGGCAGCCCGAGTAGCCGGCGTAGGCGCTGGTGGCGAGCACGGCGATCCGGCGGTGCCCGGCGGCCGCCATCTCCCGCAGGGTGTCGACCAGGTAGGGCGCCCAGTTCCGGTTGCCCCAGTAGACCGGCAGGTCCAGCCCGTGCTCGGCGAAGTCCTTGCGCAGCCCGGCGAGCAGTTCGCGGTTCTGCTCGTTGATCGGACTGACCCCGCCGAACATGAAGTAGTGCTTGCCCACCTCCTTCAGCCGTTCCTTGGGGATCCCGCGGCCGCGGGTGACGTTCTCCAGGAACGGGACGACCTCCTCGGGGGCCTCGGGCCCGCCGAAGGACAGGAGCAGCAGGGCGTCGTACGGAGCGGCGCCGGAGGGAGCGGGTTTGCGCGCGTCGGACATGGCACCGATCCTGCCACTGAGGGGCCGGGCGACGGCGCCGGGGCCGCGTCGGCGTCCGGAAAATACCGTTTGCCAACCTACGTAAGCTGTGTTGGCCAGCCTTGTTCCTTACCCCCACGGAGACTCCCCGTGCTGTCCAGCTACCGCCGGATATTCGCCGCCCCCGGCACTCTGGCCTTCTCCTCTGCCGGGTTCCTGGCCCGTCTGCCGATCTCCATGGCCGGGATCGGCATCGTGACCATGCTCTCCCAGCTGACGGGGTCGTACGGGCTGGCCGGCGCGGTCTCGGCGACGATGGCCGTCGCAGCCGCGGCACTCGGCCCGGCGGTCTCCTGGCTGGTCGACCGGCGCGGCCAGCGCCGCGTCGCGCTCCCCGCCACCGCGATCACCGTCGCCGCCGCGACCGGACTCCTGCTCTGCGCCCATTTCCACGCGCCGTCCTGGGCCCTCTTCCTCTTCGCCGTCGGCCTCGGCGTCATGCCCAGCGCCGGCGCCATGGTCCGCGCCCGCTGGGCCCACCTCTACCGCGACGACGCCGCCAAGCTGCACACCGCGTACTCCTTCGAGGCCGTCGTCGACGAGGTCTGCTTCATCGTCGGCCCGATCCTCGCCATCGGCCTGGCCACCAACGTCTTCCCCGAGTCCGGCCTGCTGGTGGCCGTCGTCGCGCTCGCCGTCGGCATCGCCCTGTTCACCGCCCAGCGGCGCACCGAACCGCCGGTCCACCCGGCGTCGGCCCACAGCGGCGGCAGCGCCATCCTCAACGGCGGTCTGGTCGTGCTGGTGCTGACCTTCGTCGCCACCGGTGCGATCTTCGGCTCGGTCGAGATCGTCACCGTCGCCTTCGCCGACGCCCAGGGGCACAAGGGGCTCTCCAGCGTCGTCCTCGCCGTCTGGGCGTTCGGCTCCGGCCTGGCCGGCGTCGTCTACGGCGCGCTCAAGCCCAGGACCCCGCTGGCCACCCGCTTCTTCGTCGGCGTGGTGATGATGGCGCTGAGCATGATCCCCATCCTGCTCGTCGCCTCCACCGTGCACGGCGTCGGCGGGCTGATCGCGGCCGGCGCCGCCCTGCTGGTCGCGGGGGTCGCCATCTCCCCCACCCTGATCTCCGCGATGGCCCTGGTCGAGCGGCTCGTCCCGGCCGCCAAGCTCACCGAGGGCATGGCCTGGACCACCACCGGCCTCGCCCTCGGCGTGGCCCTCGGCTCCTCGATCGGCGGCTGGGTGGTCGACGCCTCCGGCGCCCCGGCCGGCTACTGGGTCCCGCTGGCCGCCGGCGCCCTCGGGGTGCTCGTCGCACTGACCGGGCTCCGGCGCCTGCGCTCCGGAGTCGCCGCGAACGAGCCCGCCGAATCGGCCGATCGACCCGTAGACGTCGAACGGTGAACTGACTAATCTCTCGCCCTACCCATGGGCCTACCCGTGGGTAGGGCGGCCGCGCCGCCCCGGACCGCGCCGACCCGTTCGGCCACGGAGCAGGAGGCAGCGCAATGCCCCAGGCCAGTACCGCGACCCGCACCCGGTGGACCAACTGGGCCGGCAACCAGAGCGCCGAGCCCGCCCGGTCCACCGCCCCCGGCACCGCGGAGGAACTGGCCAGGGAGATCCTGCGCGCCGCCGACCAGGGCCGCACGGTCAAGGCCGTCGGGTCCGGCCACTCCTTCACCTCGATCGCCTCCGCCGGCGACGGCGTCCAGATCCGCCCGCACGCGCTCACCGCCGTCCGCGAGATCGACCGCGAGGCGGGCACCGTCACCGTCGAGTCCGGCCTCCCGCTGCACCGCCTCAACCGGCTCCTCGCCGCCGAGGGCCTGTCCCTCACCAACATGGGCGACATCGAGGTCCAGACCGTCGCCGGCGCCACCAGCACCGGCACCCACGGCACCGGCCGCGACTCCGGCTCGCTCGCCGCCCAGATCCGCGCGCTGGAGATCGTCCTCGCGGACGGCTCCGTCAAGCGCTGCTCGCCCACCGAGAACCCCCGGCTCTTCCAGGGCGCCCGGCTCGGCCTCGGCGCCCTCGGCGTGATCACCGCGCTCACCTTCGGCGTCGAACCGGCCTTCCTGCTCACGGCGCACGAGCAGCCGATGGCCTTCGACGAGGTGCTGGAACGACTCGACGACCTCACCGCCGTCAACGAGCACTTCGAGTTCTACTGGTTCCCGCACACCGACCGCTGCTCCGCCAAGCGCAACAACCGCAGCCAGGGCCCGGCCGCCCCGCTGCCCCGGTTCAAGGGGTGGCTGGAGGACGACTTCCTCTCCAACACCGTCTGGGAGGGCGCCTGCCGGGTCGGCCGGCGCTTCCCCGGTTCGATCCCCTCGATCGCGGCACTGGCCAGCCGCGCCTGGTCCGACCGCAGCTACACCGACACCGCGTACCGGGTGTTCACCAGCCCGCGCAAGGTCCGCTTCGTGGAGATGGAGTACGCGGTGCCGCGCGAGGCCGTCGGCGGGGTGCTGCGCGAGCTGAAGGCCCTGGTCGAGCGCTCCGACTGGAGGATCAGCTTCCCGGTCGAGGTGCGCTTCGCCCCCGCCGACGAGCTCTGGCTCTCCACCGCCTCCGGCCGGGACAGCGCCTACATCGCCGTCCACCTCTACCGGGGCACCGCCGACCAGGGCTACTTCACCGGCGTCGAGCAGTTGATGACCGCCCATCAGGGCCGCCCGCACTGGGGCAAGCTGCACACCCGCGACGCCGAGTACCTGGCCGGCGTCTACCCGCACTTCGGCGACTTCACCGCGCTGCGCGACGAGGTCGACCCGCAGCGGGTCTTCGGCAACGACTACCTGCGCCGGGTGCTGGGGGCCTGATCCCCCCGGGGAGCCGGTCCGACCCGGCCGGTTCGCCGGGGTCCCGCCGGTTCACCCGGAGTGCCGATCGGCTCGCCGGGGTCCCGGTCAGGTCGCCGGGGTCCCGGCCGCCGGCGACGGGGCCGCCGGCGCCCGGGTGGGCTCGTCCCCCGCCACGGGCGGCTGCGAGGTGGCCCCGCCCGTGGGCTTCCCGCCGTCCGCCGACGGGGAGGACCCGGCCGACGGGCTCGCGCTCGGGCCCGCCGAGGGCGAAGCCGTACCCGTGCCGGTGCTCGGGGTGCCGCTCGGCTCCCGGCCCGGCCGCGTCGTCGCCGGGGCCGAGGCGGCACCGGACGGCGTCGCCGCCGGTCCGCGCGTGTCGCCCGGCGCCGGCCGCTGCGGCGGAGCGTCCTGCGGCTGCGCCGACCTGGGCGCCACCGAGCCGCCGAAGGAGGTGCCGTTGCCGGACTCGCCCTTGACCGTCGCCGACACCGGCTGCCCGGTCGCCAGTTCGAACGCCATGATCGGCGTCATCGCCACCACGAACACCAGCCCGGACACGGCCGCGTAGGTCTTCCAGGTCCACCGCCGGCGCGCCCGCACCACCTGCGGCTCGTTCCACTCCGCGGTCAGCACCGGCCGACGCGCCGACTGCTCCGACTGCTCCGACTGCTCCGACTGCCCGGACTCCACCGGCACCTGGCGCAGCGCGTTCGCCGTCTGGTTCGGCCCCCGGTCCACCACGTCGCGCAGTTGTTCACCGGTCCGCTTGAAGAGGTGCTGGAACACCGCGCCGCCGGTGGTGGCCCCGACACTCACCACCGCGGCGCCCAAGATCGTTCCGTACACGCCCAGTTCGGAGGCCAACAGCGCGCCCACCACGGCGGCCAGCGCGCTCGCCACGACCTGAGCCGCACTCAGATCGATCCGCCTGCGCTCCTCCTTGCCGCCCTCCTTGGCGGGGCTCCGCTCCGGCATCAACATCCCTCGGTCCGTACGACTGTTCCTCGAACAAGCCACTCCATCTTGCCCAAAGAAGGACACAAGGGACGAAAATGCGGTTCTGCACGCCCGGATTGTGTGAAGATGATCACCGTCCACCCGTCGGTGGTACGCCATCGGTGGTGCGCGCTCTTGAGATTCCCGTGAATCGCGGGAGACTTGAGCGGCGAGCCGCCCCTTCGGGTGCCACGAATGGAGTACTGTTCGTAAAGCCTGAGCCTTGGGTCGACTTGTCGACTGCGCCTTCACCGGCAGCTTGACGAAGAGCCACGGAACGGGCACGCACGGCGACGCCCGTCCCGGATCGTCGCGAACACTCCGCGTGCGAGGAGGGCCGGGACACCCAGGCGCGACGCCGACGGATGGCGTGGCAAAAAGGCAACCGTGCCACAGCGGCGCGCGCGGGCATGAGCCCGACACGCCGGGGAACTCAGCAAGGTTGTGGCCAGTCGCGAGTGGGCAGGCCACACTCAGTACGGGAGCAGCGACGCAGGTGACGTCGGCAGGCACCACCCGGGAGGTAAGCGTGCCCGAACTGCGGGTTGTGGCCGTCAGCAACGACGGCACACGGCTGGTGCTCAAGGCTGCCGACAGCACGGAGTACACCCTCCCCATCGACGAGCGGCTGCGCGCCGCCATCCGCGGCGACCGGCCGCGCCTCGGCCAGATCGAGATCGAGGTCGAGAGCCACCTGCGCCCGCGGGACATCCAGGCCCGGATACGAGCCGGTGCCTCCGCCGAGGAGGTCGCCCAGGCCGCCGGGATCTCCGTCGACCGCGTCCGCCGCTTCGAGGGTCCGGTCCTCGCCGAGCGCGCCTTCATGGCCGAGCGCGCCCGCAAGACCGCCATCCGCCGCAACGGCGAGTCCCCCGGCCCGCAGCTCGGCGAGGCCGTCGCCGAGCGCCTCGCGCTGCGCGGCGCCGAGAAGGACACCGAGCGCTGGGACTCCTGGCGCCGCGACGACGGCACCTGGGAGGTCATCCTCTCCTACCGGGCCGACGGCGAGGGCCGCAGTGCCTCCTGGACGTACGACCCGCCCCGGCGCCTGGTCCAGCCCAACGACGACGAGGCCCGCGCGCTGATCGGCGAGAACGTCGAGCGCGAGGAGGAGTCGGTCTTCCCGTTCATCCCGCGGATCGCCCGGCTCCCCCAGGAGCGGCCGCCCCGCCCGATGATCGACCGGCCCTCGGCCGACCGCATCATGTCGGCCCGCGAGGTCCGCGAATCGCGGGAGGCCACCGCCGACGCCCGGGACTCGCTGACCAGCCTGCTCGACGTCGTCCCCGCCTTCCGCGGCGACCTCGCCGTCGGCGGCCCCACCCCGATCGAACCGGTGCCCGCCGAGGTCGCCGAGGAGAGCGAGGAGTCGGCCGCGGCCGCCGCCCCGGCGGTCGGCGCGGGCTCGGCCTACGCCGACATCCTGATGCCGCGCGCCGTCGCCCCGCACCGGGAGCGCCTGGTCGGCACCACCGACCGGCAGGCCGAGGCGGACGGCGTCCGGCCCGGGCGCCGGGCCACCGTGCCCAGCTGGGACGAGATCGTCTTCGGCAGCCGGCGCAAGAAGCAGGAATAGCAGCAGGACGCGGTGCGGGGCGTCGGCTCGGCCGGCGCCCCGCACCGCTGTGTGCCCGTCAGGAGTTCCCGCCGCGGACCGCGTGCCGGATCAGCCCGGCTGGTCGGTGACCGCCACCGGGCGGCTCGGGTCGCTCGACCACTCGCTCCACGACCCCGGGTACAGCGCGGCCGCCAGACCCGCCACCTCCAGCGCCAGGATCTGGTGCGCCGCCGTCACCCCCGAGCCGCAGTACACCGCGGTCTCCTGCTCCCCCGCGCCCAACGCGCGGAATCGGGCCGCCAGCTCGGCCGCCGGACGGAACCGCCCGTCCGGGCCCACGTTCTCGGCCGTCGGCGCAGACACCGCGCCCGGGACGTGCCCGGCCCGCGGGTCCACCGGCTCCGTCTCGCCCCGGTAGCGCTCCCCCGACCGGGCATCCAGCAGCAGACCGGCGCGCGCCCAGGCTGCGGCGCCGTCGGCGTCAACCGTCGGCAGCTGCCCGGGCACCGGCTTGAAGTCCCCCTCCACGGGCTGCGGAAGCTCGGTCGTCACCGGCAGCCCGGCCGCCTGCCAGGCCGCGAAGCCGCCGTCCAGCACCCGGACGTCCCGGTGCCCGGCCCAGCGCAGCAGCCACCAGGCACGCGCCGCCGCCATCGAGGCCGCACCGTCGTACACCACGACCGGTCGCTGCGCGCCCACCCCGAAGCCGCGCATCGCCGCGCCGAACTCCTCCGGGTCCGGCAACGGGTGGCGCCCGCCCAGGCCGGGCGCGCCGGGCGGGGACGCGAGGTCCCGGTCCAGCTCGACGAAGTGGGCGCCGGGCAGGTGCCCGGCCCGGTACTCCTCGGCCGCGGTCGGGCCGCCCGGCGCGGCACCGACCAGCTGGTAGCGCACGTCCAGCAGCACCGGCGGACGGTTGGAGGCGAGCGCCTCCCGCAGCTCGGCCGCGGAGATCAGCGGAGAACCCTCGTTGTAGGTCGTCATGGCCGCCATTGTCGCGCAGCGCCAGCCGGAGGCGCGGCGCACGGATCCGTGCCGGGCCCGACGAATCCACGGGACACGCCCGGGTCGCCGCTCTTTGTGGGGACTTTGCCGGACTTTCCGCGCGGCCCGAGGGTTGGGCGCCCGCCAGGGTGGAAGCATCACCCTCGCGCACGAGGATTCCGTGCGCCAACCACCCACGAGGAGGCCCGCATTGCCCGCGGTGGAACTCCGACTGGCCCAGGGCACGCCCTGCTGGGTCAGCCTGCTGACCGACGATCTGTCCGGCGCCCGCGCCTTCTACGGCGAACTGCTCGGCTGGACGTACTCCCCGGGCCCCGGCCAGCTCGGCGACTACGTCCGGGCCGAACTCGACGGGGCACCGGTCGCCGGCCTCGGTCTCTCCACCGCCACCGGCTTCCCGGTGCAGTGGACCACCTACTTCGCCGTGGACGACGCCGACCGCACCGCCCAGTTGGTCCGCGAATGCGGCGGCACCGTCGCCGTCGGGCCGCTGCAGGCCGAGCGCGCCGGGCGGATGGCCATCGCCTCCGACGTCTCCGGCGCCGTCTTCGGCCTCTGGCAGGGCGAGGAGCACCTCGGCCGGGAGGCCGGCACCGAGCCCGGCGAACCGGCCTGGGCCGAACTGCTCACCCCCGACACGGAGGGCGCCGCCGTCTTCTACGCCGCGGTGCTCGACCGCCCGCTCCGGCCCGGTGCGGACGAGACCGCACTGCTCGTGCACGGCCGGCCGGTCGCCGGCATCCGGCACCGCGCCGACCTGCGCGGCCACCCGCCGCGCTGGCGCACCCACTTCGCCGTCCGCGACGCCGGCCTGACCGCCCGTCACGCCGTGGAGCTCGGCGGGCGGATCCTGGTCGCGCCGCACGACACCGCCCGCGGCCGCGCCGCCCGGCTGGCCGACCCGCAGGGCGGGCACTTCTCCGTGCTGGAGGCCGGCGCGTAGCGGGTGCCGGCCCGGGGGCGTCAGGCCTGCTGCTCCTCGAAGGGCAGCACGTCCGGGGAGAGCACCGAGGCACGGGCCGTCGCGGCGGTCATGCGGCGGCGGTGGTGGCGGCGGCACAGGACCTCGTAGCCGACCTCGTCGTCGCGCACCGAGATGTCACCGATCACGACCTGGGCGCCCTCGACCACCATCACCCCGCCGACCGTCCGGGCGTTGTGGGTCGCCCGCGCCCCGCACCAGCACAGCGCCTCGACCTGCAGCACCTCCACCCGGTCGGCCAGCTCGATCAGCCGCTGCGAACCCGGGAACAGCCGGGTGCGGAAGTCGGTGGTGATGCCGAAGGTGTAGACGTCGATGTCCAGTTCGTCCACCACCCGGGCCAGCTGGTCGACCTGCTCGGCGTCGAAGAACTGCGCCTCGTCGCAGATCAGGTAGTCCACCCGGCCACCGGCCGAGAGCCGGTGCACCACGTGCGCGTGGAAGTCGAAGTCGTCCGTCACCTCGACCGCCTCGGCCCGCAGGCCCAGCCGGCTGGAGATCGTCGCGGCGCCCGCCCGGTCGTGGCGGGTGAGGATCACGCCCTTCCGGCCGCGCGCGGTGTGGTTGTGGTCCATCTGCAGCGCCAGCGTCGACTTGCCGCAGTCCATCGTGCCCGAGAAGAACACCAGTTCAGCCATGGGTGGAGCAGGGGCCTTTCACATCAGGGGAGTTCGGGCACAGAAGAGTCAAGGGACGGACTCAGCCGCGGACTTCGAGCAGCGGCACGAACTGCTCGACCGGGGTCATCGAGCCGTGCAGCCCGATCATCGCGGATTCGCCGGGCTCGTTGCGGGAGGCGACGATCGCGATGTCGTCGCGCGCCGCGGCGACCACGTCGCCGATCCGTCCGTACACCCGCTCGTCCACGGCCGGGCCGAACCAGCCCGCCTCGACCGCCTGGTCCCGGGTGGCGACCCACATCCGGTCCCCCAGCACCTCGCTCCAGACCGTGTGCACGTCGGCCGCGGCGCCGGGCACCGCGTACACGTGCCGGGCCCGGCCCTCACCGCCGAGCAGCGCCACGCCGGCGCCCAGCTCCCAGTCCTCGTCGAAGTCGATCCGGTCCTCCGGCGCGATGTCGATCATGCCGTGGTCGGCCGTCACGTACATCGCCGAGCGAGGCGGCAGCCGCTCGGCCAGCCGACGGGCCAGCCGGTCCACCGCGTCCAGCGTCATCCGCCACTCGTCGGAGTCCACCCCGAAGCGGTGGCCCGCACCGTCCAGCTCGCTGACGTACGTGTACACCAAAGCCCGGTCGTGCTCGGCCAGCCAGGAAGCCGCCAGGTCCATCCGCTCCTCGCCGGTGGTGCGGCCGAGGAAGGTGCCGCCGGACAGGGCCACCCGGGTCAGCGGGGTCTGAGCGAACAGCGGGGACGAGACCTGCGCGGTGGCCACCCCGGCCCGGTGCGTCTGCTCGAACACCGTCGGGTACGGCTGCCAGGCGTGCGGCTCGGTCGGCGGCTGCCAGCGCAGCTGGTTCATCAGGTAGCCGGCGCCCGGCACCGCCACCGTGTACCCGGCCAGGCCGTGCAGGCCAGGCGGCGTCCCGGTGCCGACCGAGGCCAGCGAGGTCGCCGTGGTGGACGGGAAGCCCGCGGTCAGCGGACGGCCGCTGCCGCCCAGCGAACTCCCGGCCAGCGAGGACAAGAACGGCGCGTACTCGGGGTGGCGCAGCAGCAGCTCCCACCCCAGGCCGTCCACCAGGAACACCACCACCCGGTCCGCCGGGGCGATCGGCAGCGTCGCGGTGAACCCGGGAACGCCGAGGCCCGCCGCCACCGAGGGCAGCAGGTCGCACAGCGAACCGCTGCCGTACGGGGGCGCGGGGGCGGTGGCGGGGTCAAGGATCTCGAAGGCGTCGTAGCCGTCGGCAGGAACGAAGGACATGGAACCGGATTCGTAGCGGTCGGAGGCGGCGGCGGCGATCAGACCCGCGGGCTGTTGTCGATCGTCGCGTCGGACAGGGCCCGGGCGAACACCAGCGCCTGGGCCACCGTCTCCGGGCCGTCACCGGCCTCGCTCACCCGCAGCGAGAGGTCGTCGGCCGTCGCCGAGCCCGTGTAGCCGTGGTCGGCCTCGCAGTTCGGGTCCGAGCAGCCGGCCGGCTCCAGGTCCAGACGCTGCACCGCGCCCCAGCCGATCGTCAGCACCACCTCGCGCGGCAGCGTCCCCGGCGTGTACGTCTCCGGGTTCGCCACCATCCGGCTCACCACGACCGAGCCGATCCGGTCCAGCCGGACGCTCTCCGTCGAGGTCGTCGCGAACGGCACCGAGGGACTGCCCTCCGCCCCCGACTGCTCGTCGGTGTGGCTCACCACGAAGCGGGTCGGAGTCAGCACCAGCACCGTCACGTGCCGGCGGACCTCGTTGGCGTCGAACGTCGTCTCCTGGTGCACCAGGTAGGAGCTGATCGGCTCCGGGCCCACCGCGGACTCCACCGCCTCGGACACCAGGGCCGGGTAGTAGCCGCTGCGCTCGATAGCCGAGCGCAGGTCCTGAGTGGTGGTGGTACCGGTCTTCGCCATATCTCCATCCTGGCATGGTCCGCCGACGAAGCGGGCGGCACGGCGCCGAGCTTCGGACAACAGCGCCCGGGCAGGGCGCAACCAAGGAAGGTTACAGCGTGCTCATCGCGCGCGGGCCCAGATCGCTGCGGACCGGCAGGGGCGCGACCCGTACCCGCGCCCCCAGGATCGCCAGCCCATGCGGGGCCACGACCACGGGTTCGAGATCCACCGAGGCGATCTCCGGAACGTCGTCCACCAGCTGCGACACCCTGAGCAGCAGTTCCTCCAGCGCGCCGGTGTCCACCGCCTCGGCACCGCGCCAGCCGAACAGCAGCGGCGCGGCCCGCACCTCCCGGATCAACCCGGCGACGTCCTGGTCGGTGGCCGGAACCAATCGGTGCGCCGTGTCGCCCAACAGTTCGGCCGGCGCGCCCGCCAGACCGAAGGAGAGGATCGCGCCGACCGCTGGGTCCACCATGGCGCCGATCACGGTGTCCACCCCGCGCGGCGCCAGCCGCTGCACCACCAGCTCGGCCTGCGCGGCGCCGCCGAGCAGCGCGTCCAGCTCGCGGTGGGCGCGGCGCAGGCCCGGCTCGCCGGTCAGGTCCAGCCGGACACTGCCCAGGTCGGGACGGTGGCGCAGGTGCGGGGCGGTCGCCTTCAGGGCCACCGGGTAGCCGAGCGAGGCCGCCGCCGCGACGGCCGCCTCCTCGTCCGGTGCGGGCAGCGTCGGCGAGACGTCGATGCCGTAGCAGGCCAGCAGCTCGCGGGCCGCGGCGTCCGGCAGGGTGATCCGGGCGCCACCGGGCTGGGTGCGCGTCGAGAGGGAGCGGCGCAGAGCGCCCCGATCGAGGGTGGTGGTGGGCGACGGGCGGGACCCGGCCCGGGCGCGCAGCACCGCCTCCACCAGGGTGCGGGCGCCGGGCTCGTCGATCCGGTCCAGCTCGGGGACGCGCGCGGTCTCCTCCGCCTCGGCCGTCCGGCTGCGCCACTGCGCGTAGTGGACGGCGTGGGCGAGCGCGTGCACGGCCCGCTCGGGCGCCGCGTACGCGGGGATGCCGCCGGGACGCAGCCGGACCGGCAGGTCGGTGAGCGCCAGGTGGGCGAGCAGCAGCGGTTTGCCCAGCTCCTTGGCGCGCTGTCCGGCTTCGAGCAGGGCGGCGGCGATCTCCGGGTCGTCGGAGCCCATCTCGGGGTCGTCCTCGCCGGTCAGCCGGCCGCCCATGAAGGCGTGCGCGGAGGTGCCGATCGGGGGGATGGCGACGGCGATCACCGCGTCCACGGCGGGGTCGGCGAGCGCGACGTCCAGCGCGATCCGGAAGTTCTCGCCGGTCGCGGCCGTGGTCAGGTCGACGGGGGTGCGCGGGCGCAGGCCGGCGCTCAGCAGGGCGTCGTAGGTGAGCAGGCCCAGGGAGTCCGAGTTGCCGACCACCGCGACCCGGTCGCCCCGCGGCAGCGGCTGCTGCGCCAGCAGCTCGCCGGTGTCGTACAGCTCGGTGATCGTCCCGACCCTGATGACGCCCGCCTGTTCGAACAGCGCGTCGACGGTCTCGTCGCGCAGGCCGGTGGCGGTGGCCGGGACGGCGTGGCCGGGCGGCAGGCTCCCGGTGTGCCGGGCGCCCTTGACCACCACGACCGGCTTGACGGCGGCCAGCCGGCGGGCGATCCGGGTGAACTTGCGCGGGTTGCCGAAGGACTCCAGGTACAGCAGGACGACCTGGGTGGCCTCGTCCTCGGCCCAGTACTGCAGGAGGTCGTTGCCGGAGACGTCGGCGCGGTTGCCCACCGAGGCGAAGGAGGACACCCCGAGGCCGCGCTTGTGGGCGGCCTCCAGCAGGGCCACGCCGATCGCGCCGGACTGGCAGAAGATCCCGAAGCCGCCGCGGCCGGGCAGGCGCGGTGCGAGCGAGGCGTTCAGCGGGTTCGCCGGGTCGGTGTTGATCAGGCCGAAGGCGTTCGGGCCGATCACCCGCATCCCCGCCGCGCGGGCCTGGCGGACCAGCGCGCGCTGCCGGTCCCGGCCCTCCGGGCCGGTCTCCGCGTAGCCGGCGGTGACCACCACCAGGCCCTGCACGCCGTGGGCGCCGCACTCGGCGACGGCGGCCGGGACGGCACCCTCGGGGACGGTGATCACCGCGAGGTCCACCGGTCCGGGGATCTCCAGGATCGAGCGGTGCACCGGGACGCCGTCCAGTTCCGTGCCGGGCGGGGCGTTGCGGTTCACCGCGTGGACCGGGCACTCGGCCGGGGCGCTGCCCAGCAGGTCGCGCAGGATCGCCCGGCCGACCGTCTGCGGGGTGCGGGAGACCCCGATCACCGCGACCGAGCGCGGGGTGAGCAGCCGCTGCACCGAACGCGCCTCGGCGCGGTGCTCGCGGGCGCGCATCACGGCGAGCGAGCGGTCGGTCTGTTCGAGGTCGAACTCCAGGTGCACCACGCCGTCGGCGAAGCTGCGGCGCTGGGTGTAGCCGGCGTCGGTGAAGACCTTCACCATCTTCCGGTTCTCCGGCAGCACCTCGGCCTGGAAACGGCGGATGCCGCGCTCCTGCGCGACGGCCGCGATGTGCTCCAGCAGGGCCGAGGCCACCCCTCGGCCCTGGTGGGCGTCCTGCACCAGGAAGGCCACCTCGGCGTCGGTGCCGGTGGCGGAGGGACGGCCCTCGGCGTCGATCCGGTCGTAGCGGACGGTGGCGATGAAGTGGTCCCGGACGACCACCGCGAGGCCGACCCGGTTCACGAAGTCGTGGTGGGTGAAGCGGCGGACGTCCTTGTCCGAGAGCCGGGGATAAGGGGCGAAGAAACGGAAGTACTTGGACTGTTCCGAGACCTGCTCGTAGAACTCCACGAGGCGCCCGGCGTCGGCGGGCGTGATCGGCCGGATCCGGGCGGTACCACCGTCGCGCAGCAGGACGTCGGCCTCCCAGTGCTGCGGATAGTCCGGTTGCTGCTCGGGGTTCACTGCCGCGGGGTCGTCCACATTCGTCAGGTTATCCGGCACCGGGCCGGATGGCGCCGGATGCGTGCCCCCGGCAGGGTGGACGGGACCAATGGCCCGGGGTTTATGCCCCGAAAAGAAACAATCACAACTCCTGAACGCCGCGGCTCGCCGGGCCGTCTGCGTGCAACACTGGTCTAGACAACATGGCCGCTTCCCCCGCTCCCCCGAGCACGGCCGTGACCAGCTTCACCGGAAAGGCACGTCTCATGGCTGAGCGCCGCGTCACCATCGGTTGGGCCGAGGGCCTGCACGCCCGTCCCGCCTCCGTCTTCGTCCGGGCCGTCACGGCCACCGGCGTGCCGATCACCATCGCCAAGCCCGGCGGCAACCCGGTCAACGCCGCCTCCATGCTCGGCCTCCTCGCCCTGGGCGCCCAGGGCGGCGACGAGGTCGTCCTGGCCTCCGACGCCGCGAACGCCGACGACGCGCTCGACCGCCTCGCCAAGCTCGTCCAGGAAGGCCTCGACGAGCTCCCCGCCGCGGCCTGAGGCCCCACGGAACGCCCGATCGGGGTGCCGCCGGGAATCCGGCGGCACCCCGATCTGCTGTGTCGGCCCTGGTCAGCCCTTGACGCAGACGACCTGCTTGAGGTGCGCGACCACCTCGACGAGGTCCTTCTGCTGCTCGATGACCTTCTCGATGTTCTTGTAGGCGCCCGGGATCTCGTCCACCACGCCGCTGTCCTTGCGGCACTCGACGCCCGCCGTCTGCTCGGCCAGGTCACGCGTGGTGAACCGCTTCTTCGCCGCGTTGCGGCTCATCTTGCGGCCGGCGCCGTGCGAGGCCGAGTTGAACGCCGCCTCGTTGCCCAGGCCGCGCACGATGTAGGAGCCCGTCCCCATCGACCCCGGGATGATCCCGAGGTCGCCGGAGCCCGCCCGGATCGCGCCCTTGCGGGTCACCAGCAGGTCGACGCCGTCGTACCGCTCCTCCGCCACGTAGTTGTGGTGGCAGCTGATCACCTCGTCGAAGGTGACCTCGGCCTTGGCGAACTCCCGCCGGACGACGTCCTGGAAGAGCGCCATCATGACCGCGCGGTTGTGCTTCGCGTACTCCTGCGCCCAGAACAGGTCCTGCCGGTAGGCACCCATCTCCGGGGTCTTCGCGAGGAAGACCGCGAGGTCCTGGTCGATCAGGCCCTGGTTGTGCGGCAGCGAGCGGGCGACGCCCATGTGGTGCTCCGCCAGCTCCTTGCCGATGTTCCGGGAGCCGGAGTGCAGCATCAGCCAGACCGCACCAGTCGTATCGACGCACAATTCGATGAAGTGATTACCTCCGCCGAGCGTCGCCATCTGCTGCATCGCCCGCTCGCGGCGCCACTTGACGTCCTCCGCGATGCCGTCGAAGCGCTGCCAGAAGTCGTCCCAACCGCCGGCCCGGAAGCCCTGGAGCTTCGCCGGGTCGACCGGGTCGGTGTGCAGGCCGCGGCCGACCGGGATGGTCTGCTCGATCTTGTTGCGCAGGCCCGACAGGTCGTCCGGGAGGTCGTCGGCGGTGAGCGAGGTCTTCACCGCGCTCATTCCGCAGCCGATGTCGACGCCGACCGCCGCCGGGCAGACCGCGTCCTTCATGGCGATGACGGAGCCGACCGTCGCGCCCTTGCCCAGGTGGACGTCGGGCATCACGGCGAGGCCGTGCAGCCAGGGCAGGGAGCTGATGTTGCGCAGCTGCTGCAGGGCCTGGCCCTCGACCGTCGCCGGGTCGGTCCACATCCGGATGGGGACCCGGACGCCGGGTACCTCGGTGTACGTCATGGTCGAACGACCTCCATGGGTCGGGTGGTTCACGGGAAAGGGGGTGCCGCGCGAAGGGGTCCCGGCGTGGCTCGGGGAAGTTCAGGGGCTGGGCTCAGACGCCCAGGGCGGCGGGACGGGGGGAGTACGGCCTTGGGGAGCGTCGTCGTATGGTTCGCTCGACCCGCATGGTGACCGCCTCCCTTCGTTCGTCCCGATCCGCGTTCGCACGTGCTGTGCGTCGGGGAACATCTATCCACGGAACCGACGGGGCCCGCAAGGCATTTAAAAACGCGTCCGGCCCGGCGGAGCGGGTGCTCCACCGGGCCGGTCCGACGATGCGATCGACCGGTCAGCTGACGACCGTGACCTCGCCGATGCCGAGCGCCCGCACGTCGTCGGCGATCGCGGCCGCGTCGCCGACCAGCACGGTGACCAGGCGGTCCGGCGGGAAGGCCGCGACGACCGCCTCGGTGGCGGCGGCGGTGGGCAGTTCGGCGAGCTTCCGGTAGACCTCGGCCTGGTAGTCGTCCGCCAGGTACTGCTCGACCTGGTCGGCCAGGGTGCCGGCGACCGAGCCCGCGGTCTCGTACTTCAGCGGGGCCACCCCGACCAGGAACTGCACGGCCTCGTCGCGCTCGGCGTCGGTGAGGCCCTCGGCGGCGAGGGTGCGCAGGATGGTCCAGGTGTCGGCGAGCGCCGGGGCGGTGGAGGCGGTGTCCACCGAGCCGCTGATCGCGAGGAGCGAGCGCCCGCTGCCGTCGGCGGAGGAGCGCAGCGGCTGGGCGAAGGAGCGGACGCCGTAGGTGTAGCCCTTCTCCTCGCGCAGGACGCGGTCGAGGCGGGAGGTGAGGGTGCCGCCCAGGCAGTAGGTGCCGAGGGTCTGGGCCGCCCAGACCGGGTCGTGGCGGTCGGGCCCGATCCGGCCGACGAGCAGCTGGGTCTGGACGGAGCCGGGGCGGTCCACGATGACGACGCGGCCGTGGTCGTCGCCGGTGACCGGGGCGTGCACGGAGGCCTCGGCGGCCGAGCCGGTCCAGGTGCCGAGGGTGCTCTCCAGGAGGGCGGGCAGGTCGACGCCGGTGAGGTCGCCGACCACGACGACGGTGCTGGTCGCGGGGCGCACGTGGGCGTCGTAGAAGGCCTTGACGGCGGCGCGGTCGATCGACTTGACGGTGTCGGCGGTGCCGGCGCGGGGCCGGGAGAGCCGGTCGGCGGCGTCGAAGAGCTCGGCGTAGAGGGCCTTGGCGGCGCGCCGGGCGGGGTTGGCCTGCTCGTGGACGATCTCGTCGAGGCGGTTGGCGACCAGGCGCTCGATCTCGGCCTCGGGCAGTGCGGGGGCGCGCAGGGCGTCGGCGAGCAGGGAGAGGCCGCGCTGGAGCCGGGAGGCCGGCACCTCCAGGGAGACCCGGATGCACGGGTGGTCGGCGTGTGCGTCCAGGGTGGCGCCGGCCCGTTCGAGCTCGCCGGCGAACTCCTCGGCGCTGAGGGTGTCGGTGCCCTCGTTGAGGGCGCGGGCGAGGATCGCGGCGATGCCGTCGAGGCCCTCGGGCTCGGCGGCGAGCGGGGCGTCGACGAGGACCTCGACGGCGACCAGCTGCTGGCCGGGCCGGTGGCAGTGCAGGACGGTGATCCCGTTGCCGAGGGCAGCCCGCTCGGGGGCGGGGAAGGCCCACGGGCTGGGGGTGCCGGGCTGCGGCTGGGGGTGGAAGGTCATGGCGGGGACGTAGTCGGTGCTCATACGGCGGCACCCTCCTCTTCGGAAGCGTCGGAGTCGGTGTCGGTGTCGGCGGTCGGCTCGTAGACGAGGACGGCCCGATTGTCGGGGTGGATCCGGGCCTTGGCGACGGCCTGGACCTCCTCGGCGGTGACGTCGAGGACCTTGGGGAGGGCGTCGTTGAGCAGCTTGGGGTCGCCGAACAGGACGGCGTAGCGGCAGAGTTCGTCGGCGCGGCCGGCGACGGTGGTCAGCCGGTCCAGCCACTCGCGCTCGATCTGGGCCTGGGCGCGCTCCAGTTCCTCGGGCGTGGGGCCCTCGGCGGCGAAGCGGGCGAGCTCCTCGTCGACGGCGGCGTCGATCTGCGCGATGGTGGCGTCGCCGGAGGTCTTCACGTCGAGCCAGCCGAGGCTGGGGGCGCCGGCCAGGCGCAGCAGGCCGAAGCCGGCGGCGACGGCGGTGCGGTCGCGGCGGACGAGCCGGTTGTAGAGGCGGCTGGACTCGCCGCTGCCGAGGATGGTGAGGGCGAGGTCGGCGGCGTCGGCCTCGCGGGTGCCGTCGTGCGGGAGGCGGTAGGCGGCCATCAGCGCGCGGGAGGGGACGTCCTCGTGGATCTCCTCGCGGAGCTCGCGGCCGATGGTGTCGGGGAGTTCGCCGGAGCGCGGGGGCTGCTTGCCGTCGTGGGCGGGGATGGAGCCGAAGTACTTCTCGACCCAGGCGATGGTCTGCTCGGGGTCGATGTCGCCGACGACGGACAGGACGGCGTTGTTCGGCGCGTAGTAGGTGCGGAAGAACGTCCGGGCGTCCTCCAGCGTGGCCGCGTCGAGGTCCGCCATGGAGCCGATGGGCGTGTGGTGGTACGGGTGGCCGTCGGGGAAGGAGAGCGCGGTGAGCTTCTCGAAGGCGGTGCCGTACGGGACGTTGTCGTAGCGCTGGCGGCGCTCGTTCTTGACGACGTCGCGCTGGTTCTCCATGGACGTGTCGTCGAGTGCGGCGAGCAGCGAGCCCATGCGGTCGGCCTCCAGCCAGAGGGCGAGCTCCAGCTGGTGGGTGGGCATGGTCTCGAAGTAGTTGGTGCGCTCGAAGCTGGTGGTGCCGTTGAGCGAGCCGCCGGCGCCCTGGACCAGTTCGAAGTGGCCGTTGTTGGAGACGTTGGCGGAGCCCTGGAACATCAGGTGCTCGAAGAGGTGGGCGAGGCCGGTGCGGCCCTTGACCTCGTGGCGGGAGCCCACGTCGTACCAGAGGCAGACGGCGGCGACCGGGGTGAGGTGGTCCTCGGAGAGGACGACGCGCAGGCCGTTGGCCAGGCGGTGCTCGGTGATGGCGATGCCTCGGCTGGAGGCGGGGGCCGGGTTGGCCATGCGCTCGGGTCCTTCCCGTCGTCGATGTCGGGGGTTCGTGTGGCGTCCCCCATTGTGGTGCAACGTTCGGGAGCCGCGTTCGTGTCCGCGCGGACCGGGTCGTTCGCCAGGGGCGGAAGAGGGCCGCTGACCGGGAGTGTCGGCGGGAGGGTCCACAATGGGGGCGCCGCGCCCTGTCGACCACGCCCGGTTGACGGGGTCAGGCGACGGGACGGCACCGATCGGCAGCCGACCGACCGACACACTGCCAGCGACACGTAAGGGAGCCCCGCCGCGATGGCCCGCCGCAGTTCGCAGACCCCGCCGCCCGGAGACTTCGAGGAGCGGATCCTCGATGTCGACGTCGTGGACGAGATGCAGGGCTCCTTCCTGGAGTACGCCTACTCGGTGATCTACTCGCGGGCGCTGCCCGACGCGCGGGACGGTCTGAAGCCGGTGCACCGCCGGATCCTCTACCAGGCCAACGAGATGGGCCTGCGTCCGGACCGCGCGCACGTGAAGTGCGCCCGCGTGGTGGGCGAGGTGATGGGCCGGCTGCACCCGCACGGTGACGCGTCGATCTACGACTCCGTGGTGCGCATGGCCCAGCCGTTCTCGATGCGGCTGCCGCTGATCGACGGGCACGGCAACTTCGGTTCGCTGGGCAACGACGACCCGCCGGCCGCGATGCGCTACACCGAGTCGCGGCTCACCGCGGCGTCGATGGCGATGGTGGAGTCGATCCACGAGGACACCGTCGACTTCGGTCCGAACTACGACGGCAGCGAGCAGGAGCCGCTGGCGCTGCCGGCCGCGTTCCCGAACCTGCTGGTGAACGGCGCGACGGGCATCGCGGTCGGCATGGCGACGAACATGCCGCCGCACAACCTGTCCGAGGTGGTGGCGGCCGCCCGGCACCTGATCAAGCACCCGAACGCGGACCTGGAAACGCTGATGCGTTTCGTCCCCGGTCCTGACCTGCCGACCGGCGGGCGGATCGTGGGCCTGTCGGGGATCCGGGACGCCTACGAGTCCGGCCGCGGCACGTTCAAGATCCGGGCGACGACGACGGTGGAGGCGGTGACGGCCCGCCGCAAGGGCATCGTGGTCACCGAGCTGCCGTACAACGTCGGCCCGGAGAAGGTCATCTCGAAGATCAAGGACCTGGTCAACGCGAAGAAGCTGCAGGGCATCGCGGACGTCAAGGACCTGACCGACCGCGAGCACGGGCTGCGGCTGGTGATCGAGGTCAAGAACGGCTTCGTGCCGGAGGCACTGCTCGAACAGCTCTACAAGCTGACGCCGATGGAGGAGACCTTCGGCATCAACAACGTGGCGCTGGTGGACGGGCAGCCGCTGACGCTGGGTCTGAAGGAACTGCTGGAGGTCTACGTCGACCACCGCTTCACCGTGGTGCGCCGGCGCAGCGACTTCCGCCGCCGCAAGCGCGAGGAGCGGCTGCACCTGGTCGAGGGCCTGCTGGTGGCGCTGCTCGACATCGACGAGGTCATCGCGATCATCCGGTCGAGTGACAACGCGCAGCAGGCGAAGGAGCGCCTGATGGAGCGCTTCTCGCTGTCGGAGACGCAGACCGCGTACATCCTGGACACCCCGCTGCGCCGGCTCACCCGCTTCGACCGGGTGGAGCTGGAGCAGGAGAAGGCGAAGCTGACGTCGGAGATCGCGGAGCTGACCGAGATCCTGGAGTCGGACACCAGGCTGCGCAGCGTGGTGTCGTCCGAACTGGGCGCGGTGTCGAAGCAGTTCGGCACGGAGCGGCGGACGGTCCTGCTGGAGGCGGGGGCGGCTCCGTCGGCGGCGCTGGCGGTGCCGCTGGAGGTCGCGGACGACCCGTGCCGGGTGCTGCTGTCGTCGACCGGCCTGCTGGCGCGGACGGCGGACGGGGAGCCGTTCGAGCTGTCGGAGAAGCGTTCGAAGCACGACGTGATCGTGTCGGCGGTGCACGCGACGGCCCGTGCCGACGTGGGCGTGGTGACGTCCGCGGGCCGGGTGCTGCGGCTGCCGGTGATCGACCTGCCCGCGCTGCCGCCGACCCCGTCGCCGAACCTGGCGGGCGGGGCCGCGGTGGGCGAGTTCCTGCGGCTGGAGGCCGGGGAGCGGGTGCTGGCGCTGACCACCTTGGACGAGTCCTCGCCGGGGCTGGCGCTGGGCACCCTGCAGGGCGTGGTGAAGCGGGTGGTGCCCGAGTGGCCGGCGAACAAGGACGAGTTCGAGGTGATCGCCCTCAAGGACGGTGACGTGCTGGTCGGCGCGGTCGAACTGCG
Source organism: Kitasatospora sp. NPDC085464 (assembly GCF_044541955.1). Taxonomy (NCBI): domain Bacteria; kingdom Bacillati; phylum Actinomycetota; class Actinomycetes; order Kitasatosporales; family Streptomycetaceae; genus Kitasatospora; species Kitasatospora sp. NPDC085464. Next base: position 117,577 of record NZ_JBITTM010000022.1, on the reverse strand, counting down.
CACCGGCGAGGAGGACCTGGTCTTCGTCAGCTCGGACGCGCAGCTGCTGCGCTACCCGGCGGGCCAGGTCCGTCCGCAGGGCCGCCCGGCCGGCGGCATGGCGGGCATCAAGCTCTCCGACGGCGCCCGGGTGCTGTCGTTCACCGCGGTGGATCCGGCCGCGGACGCCGTGGTGGTGTCGGTCGCCACCGCCTCCGGCACGCTCGCGGACGGCGAGCAGACGACCTGGAAGGTCACCCCGTTCGAGCAGTACCCGCGCAAGGGTCGTGCCACCGGCGGTGTCCGCTGCCAGCGCTTCCTGCGCGGCGAGGACGCCCTGGCGTTCGCCTGGGTCGGTGCCGCCCCGGCCCGCGCGGCCTCGGTCAAGGGCGCGCCGGTCGACCTCCCGGAGCGCGACCCGCGCCGCGACGGCTCCGGCACCCCGGTCACCACCCCGATCGCGGTGGTCGCCGGCCCGGCGTGACGTCCCGCGCCTGGTGGAGGGGTACCGGATGCTTCCGGTGCCCCTCCGCGCTTTCGTGGCCGCCCGACCGGGGATCCGGGACGGGGCGGTAGCGTCGGCCGGGCCGTTCGCCGGCGTCGTCCGCGGCGTCCACCCGGAGTCCGCCGCCTCCCGGCCGTCTCCGCGCCGACGCACGACGGGGTGGACGAGCAGGTGGCGCAGCGGGTGCCGCAGCGGGTGGTGGCCGTCTCCGGGTGATCGGGACCGGGTGATCGGCTGAGGGTAGCCTTGCCCGGGTGAGCACCTGTGCGACGTTGTCGCGTGAACTTTCGGAGCCGCTGGCCGCGACGGCGGCGGTGGCGAGCACCTGGCTGCTGCTGGAGCAGAACGGGCCGTGGGGTGCGAAGGCGCTGCGCGAGAGCCATCTGGACGCGGCGGTCGGGCGGGCGCTGGAGGAGGCCGCGGCGGGGACGGGCGTACGGGTGGCGCTGGTCCGGCGGCCGGGGCGGCACGCGGACTGCCTGCCCACGGCGCGGCACGAGGTGATCGTGGCGCACACGGTGCCCGGCCGCGGCTGGGTGCGCCGGGCGCAGGTGGCGGACCCGGCGGAGCTGCTGGGCCTGGACTTCTCGGTGCTCGGCGCGGGCGACCACACCGGCTTCGGGGCGGAGCACGTCGGCGGCCCGGTGGCGCTGGTGTGCACCAACGGGCGGCGGGACCGCTGCTGCGCGCTGCTGGGCCGTCCGCTCGCGGCGGAACTGGCGGCGGCCGGGCACAGCGAGGTGTGGGAGGTGACGCACCTGGGCGGGCACCGCTTCTCCCCGACGATGCTGGTGCTGCCGTACGGCTACGCGTACGGGCGGCTGACGGCGGAGAGCGCCAAGGAGGTGCTGGCGGCGACGGCGTCCGGGCACATGGTGCCGGAGTGGTCGCGGGGCTGCTCGGGCTGGGAGCGTCCGGGTCAGGCCGCCGAGCACGCGGTGCGGCTGACGACCGGTGAGACCGGGGTGGACGCGCTGACGCTCACCCAGCGGCCGGACGGCGCGGGCCGCTGGCTGGTGACGGTGCTGCACCGGGACGGTCGGGCCTGGGAGGTGGACGTGATCGAGTCGGCGAGCGAGCCGCCGCGTCCGGAGAGCTGTGGCAAGGCGGCGGGGACACCGTCGCGGATGGACGTCCTCAGCGTCCGAGGACTCTGAGGACGCCGAGGGCGCCGCGCCCGTCGGGGGCTCCCGCCACGCCGAGCCCGCCGAGCCCGCCGAGCGCTCCGGAGGGCGCCGACGGAACCGGCTGCGGCCCCGCGCCCGTGGGGGTGAGCGCGGGACCGCGGCGGCATGTGGTCAGCCGGCGGCCTTGCCGACGAACTCCGTGGTGTACGTCCTGGACAGGTCGATCGACCCCTCCTTGCCCTTGACGTCCGGGTGGAACGCCGCGAGCACCGAGAGCACGGTCTTCGGGCCGTCGGCCGGCATCACGCCGTCCGTGGTGAACATCGGCAGCGTCGCCTTGATCGCCGCCGCGTACTGCTCGGCGCCGCCCTGCGCGTAGTCGGCGGGCATCTTCGCGGCGATGTCCTCGGGGGTGTGGGTGGACATCCACTTGAGGGTCTTCACGAAGGCGTTGGCGAGCTTCTGGGTGGTGTCCTTGTTCTTCTCCACCCAGTCGATGTTCATGTACAGCGAGGACGACGGGTACAGCCCGCCGAGCGCCTGGCGCGAGCCCTCGGGGGTGCGCATGTCGTAGAGGACCTTGCCGAGGCCCTTGTCGAGGATGTTGGTGACGGTCGGGTCCGTGGTCATCCCGGCGTCGACGCTGCCCTGTTGGAGGGCGGCGATGAAGGTCTGGCCGGCGCCGACCGCGATCGGACTGAACTCGCTGACGGCGGTGCCGTTCTTGACCGCGAGGTACTTGGTGAGGAAGTCGGTCGAGGAGCCGATGCTGGTGACGCCGAGCTTCTTGCCCTTGAAGTCGGCGCCGGACCTGACGGCGTCGGCCTGCTTGGCGGAGACCACCTCGACCTCGCCGGGCGCCTGGGCGAACTGCACGACGGACTCGACGTTCTTGCCCTTGGCCTGCAGGTCGATGGTGTGGTCGTAGAAGCCGACGGCGCCCTGGACGTCCCCGGCGAGCAGGGCGGTGGTGGCGTTGACGCCGGCGGGCTCGGTCATCAGCTCGACGTTGACGCCGGCCTCGGCGAAGAAGCCGAGCCGCTGGGTGAGCATCGCGGGCAGGTAGATGACCTTGTCCAGGCCGCCGACCATGATCTTGACCTTGGGCCCGTCGACCTGCTGCCCGGCCGGGGCGGCGACCGCCCCGTGCCCGGCGGTGGCGGCGTCGTTGGCGCAGGCGGAGAGCGGGAGGAGCAGGACGGTGGCGAGGACGGCGGCAGCGGCTCTGCCGGTGGAGTTCGGGCGCATGGGTGGGGGTGCCTCTCTCTTCTTGCCGGCAGGGGGGTCAGCGGCCGTCGCCCGCGTCGGCGGGCTTCCAGCGGAACAGCTTCTTCTCCGCGAAGGTCAGCAGCCCCTCGGTGAGCAGCGCGACGACGGCGAGGATGGTCATGGCGGCGTACACGCCGGCCGCGTTGAACGTGCCCTGGGCGGCCGCGACGAGCAGGCCGAGCCCCTTGGTCGCACCGATGTACTCGCCGACGATGGCACCGATCAGCGCGAAGCCGAAGCTGACGTGCAGGCTGGTGAAGATCCAGGTGGTGGCGGCGGGGATGACCACCTGGAGGGTGACCCTGCGGTTGTCGGCGCCCAGGATGCGGGCGTTGGCGACGAGGTTGCGGTCCACCTCGCGGGCGCCCTGGAAGGCGTTGAAGAACACCGGGAAGAACACCAGCACCACGGCGGAGGCGACCTTGGAGGCCGGGCCGAGGCCGAACCAGATCAGGAAGATCGGCGCGAGCACGATCCGCGGGATCGCGTTGAGCACCTTGACGTACGGCCCGAACACGTCGGCCAGGAAGCGGATCCGGCCGAGTGCGATGCCCAGCAGCACCCCGCCGACGACGCCGATCACCCAGCCGGTGAGGGCCTCGTAGAGGGTGTAGCCGATCTGCTCGCCGAGCGAGCCCTGCGCGGTGCCGTGGGTGATCCACTGCCAGATCTGGTCCCAGATCCTCGACGGCTGCGAGAAGTTGAACGGGTCGATGACGCCCGTCCGGGCGCAGACCTCCCAGAGGCCGAGGAAGGCGGCGAGGACCGCACCCCTGGCGGCGTGCACTCCCAACTTCCGGTTGCGGGCGGCCCGTTCGCGGGCCTCGGTTCTCGTCGTGACGGCCGGGGGCTTTCCGGCGGCGGACGACGCGGTCTCGGACGCGCTCTCGGGCGCGGTATCAAGCGGCACGACCCGCTCCTCTCTCCCGGGTGATGCGCACCTCTTCGCCGAGCGAGGCCCAGATCTCGCGGTACAGCTCGACGAACCTCGGTTCCAGCCGGACGGCCTCCACGGTGCGCGGGCGCGGCAGGTCGACGGTGAAGACCTCCTTGACGGTGGCCGGTCCCGCGGTCATGACGACGACCCGGTCGGCGAGCGCGATGGCCTCGTCCAGGTCGTGGGTGACGAAGACGACCGACGAGCCCGTGCCGGCCCACAGCTCCAACAGCTGGTCCGACATGAGGGCGCGGGTCTGCACGTCCAGCGCCGAGAACGGCTCGTCCATCAGCAGGATCGCCGGGTCGTTGACGAAGGTCTGGGCGAGCGCGACGCGCTTGCGCATGCCGCCGGACAGCTGGTGCGGGTAGCGGTCCTCGAAGGCGGCCAGGCCGACCCGGCCGAGCCAGTCCCGGGCCCGTTCCCTGGCCTCGGCGGCCGGCACGCCGCGGAAGCGCGGACCGGCCATGACGTTGGACAGGACGGTGCGCCAGGGGAAGACGGCGTCCTGTTGGAAGACGAACCCGACCTTCGGGTCGATCCCGCCGACGGGCTCGCCGTACACCCGGACCTCGCCCTCGGTGGGCTCCTCCAGACCGCTGACCAGGGTCAGCGTGGTCGACTTGCCGCAGCCGGTGGGGCCCACGACGGCGACGAACTCGCCCTGGGCGACGGTCAGATCGAGATCGCGGACGGCGGTGTGCAGGGCCCCGGACGGGGTGCGGAACCGTTTGGTCGCGCCGGTCAGCTCGATCGCCGGGGTTGTGCTCATTCGTTCCTCCCGGGTCAGTGCTTGCCCCGGAAAGGTAGGAGCGGCCCCGGCCCCGGCGGGAGCCTTCTTCGCGTAGTGCGACTTCTCCGCATTGAGGGGTGTTCTGCTCGTTTTGCTTCCGCTACAACTGCGGGGACGCGGCTGACAGAAACCCGCCCGAAACGTAGGGTGTCCCGACCCCCACCCGCGGACGCCCCCGGCTCCTCCCGAGCTCACGGCCCCGCCCGAGAACCGTCCCGCTCCCCCACGGGACCGAACGCCCCCGCACCACCCGCCCCCGGAACCACCCGCACCCCCGCGGAACCGCCCGAAGCCGCCGAGAGGAGGCCCGGATGAAGCTCCCCCACTGGCCCCGCCGGGTCTTCGCGCAGCTGCTGCTGAGCCAGACCGTCGTCACCGTCGGTGTCACCGCCGTGACCGCAGGGCTGTTCCTGGCCCCGGTCAGCAGCGAGCTGGACCACGACGCGATGCAGCGGGCGCTGTCGATCGCCCAGGCCACCGCGACCGACGAGACGATCGCGCGGGCCGCCGACGCCCGCGACGTGGTCACCGCGCAGCGCAACGCCGAGCAGATCCGCCTGGCCACCGGCGCCAGCTTCGTGGTGGTCACCGACCTGGACGGGATCCGGCTCTCGCACACCGACCCGGGCCGGATCGGCCACCGGGTCAGCACCGACCCGGAGCCCGCGCTGGCCGGCCGCAGCGTCACCGCGATCCAGGAGGGCACCCTGGGCCGCACCGCGCGCGGCAAGGTGCCGCTGCGGATGTCGGACGGCCGGATCGTCGGCGAGGTGTCGGTGGGCATCAGCGACGACTCGATCCGCCGCCGGCTGCTGAAGATGCTCACCGGGATCCTGCTGTGCGCGGGCGCCGGCCTGGCCGCCGGTACGGTCGCCACGCTCGCCCTGGCCCGACGGCTCAAGCGCCGCACCCACAACATCGCGCTGGCCGACATCTCCGCCCTCCTCGTGGAGCGGGAGGCGATGCTGCACGGCATCCGCGAGGGCATGCTCGCGCTGGACGACCGCGGCCGGATCCGGCTGGCCAACGACGAGGCGGTCCGGCTGCTCGGTCTGCCCGGGGACTGCACCGGCCGCCCGATCGCCGAGGTGCTGCCACCGGGCCGGCTGACCGACGTGCTGACCGGGCGGATCACCGGCGCCGACCTGCCGGCCGTCCGGGACGACCGCGTGCTCGTGGTGAACCGGATGGCGACCGCCGCGGAGCTCGGCGGCCGGCCCGTGGGCGGCGCGGTGGTCACGCTGCGCGACCGCACCGAGCTGGAGTCGCTGGTCCGCGAGCTGGACACCACCCGCAGCCTCACCGAGGCGCTGCGCGCCCAGGACCACGAGCACGCCAACCGGATGCACACCCTGCTGGGCCTGCTGGAACTGGGCCGCCACGAGCAGGCGGTGGCGTTCATCTCGGAGCAGTCCGGCTCGCACGCCGTGGTCGCCGCGCGGATCGCCGAGCAGGTGCAGGACCCGCACGTCGCGGCGCTGCTGGCGGGCAAGACGGCGGTGGCGGGCGAGCGCGGGGTCCGCCTGGCGCTGGCCCCGGCCGCGCACCTGCCGGACGCGGTGGTGGACGCGCGGGCGCTGGTGACGGTGCTCGGCAACCTGGTCGACAACGCGGTGGACGCGTTGACGCCCAGCGGGGGCGGCCGGGTGGAGGTGAGCCTCGCGGCATCCGGCTCCACCCTGCTGCTGCAGGTCGCGGACAGCGGCCCGGGCGTGCCGGAGGAGCTGCGCGAGCAGGTCTTCGAGGAGGGGTGGACCAGCAAGGACGCACCCGCGCACCGTCCACGCGGGCTGGGACTGGCGATGGTTCGGCGGCTGGTCGAGCGGACCGGCGGCCGGATCGTCCTCGACGCAGGGCCGATGGGCGGCGCCCGGTTCACCGTCGAGCTGCCCGAGGCCCTGCTCACCGATCGGCTCGTGGAGGCGTGATGATCGACGTACTCGTGGTGGACGACGACTTCCGGGTCGCCGACGTGCACGCCGCGTACGTGGCCAAGGTGCCGGGCTTCCGGGTCGTCGGCACCGCGCACTCGGCGGGGGAGGCACTGGCCTCGCTGGAGCGCCGGCCGGTGGACCTGCTGCTGCTCGACCACCACCTGCCCGACGAGACCGGCCTGGCCCTGGTCCGTCGGCTGCGGGAACGCCAGGTGACCTGCGACGTGATGATGGTGACCGCCGCCCGCGACGTGTCGACGGTGCACGCCGCGATGCAGCACGGTGCGCTGCAGTACCTGGTCAAGCCGTTCACCTTCGCCGGTCTGCGGGACAAGCTGGCGGCGTACGCGCAGCTGCGGCACGCGCTCGCCGCACCGGCCCGGGAGGCCGGCCAGGACGAGGTGGACCGGCTGTTCGCGACCCTGCGCAGCGCCGCCGCCCCGGCGGGGACGCTGCCCAAGGGGCACTCGGCGCCGACCACCGACCTGGTGCTGGGCGTGCTGCGCGGGGCGGGTCGGCCGCTGTCCGCTCAGGAGGTCGCCGACGCCACCGGGCTGAGCCGCTCCACGGCGCAGCGCTACCTCAAGCAGCTGGAACGGGACAGCCGGCTGCGGCTGACCCTGCGGTACGGCGACACCGGCCGCCCGGAGCACCGCTACGGGCTGGCGGCCCGCGCGTAGCCCCGGCCCGCGGCGCCCTGCCCGATCGTGACCTGGCCCTCACCCTGGTCCCGGCCCCGGGCATGGCCCCGGACATGGGGGAACCCCGGCGGCCCCAGGCCCGCCGGGGTTCCCCTGGCGCGACGGCTCAGGCCGCGCCCGCACCGGTGAGGGCTCGCACCTCCAGCTCGGCGAACCGGTCCGCGTCGGCGGGCTCGGGCGAGGTGATCGTCCCGATCCAGCCCGCCAGGAAGCCGAGCGGGATGGAGACGATGCCGGGGTTCTCCAGCGGGAACCAGTGGAAGTCGACGCCGGGGAACAGCGCCACCTTGGTGCCGGAGACCACCGGCGAGAAGAACACCAGCACGATCGCCGGAACCAGCCCGCCGTACACCGACCAGACCGCGCCGCGGGCGGTGAACCGCGACCAGAACAGGCTGTACAGCAGGACGGGCAGGTTGGCGGAGGCGGCGACGGCGAAGGCCAGGCCGACCAGGAAGGCGACGTTCAGCTGCTGGGCGTAGAGGCTGATCACGATCGCCGCCGCGCCGATCCCGCCGGCCGCGAAGCGGGCGACGACGACCTCCTGCTGGTCTCCGGCCCCGGGCCCCGGCTCCCCCGCGGACCGGGACGTCGCGACGCCCTCGGCCGACCGGGTCGCCGGGACGGCTTCGCCCCGCCGCCGGCGCCCCCGGGCGCGCGCTGCCCGGGCCCGGCGCGGCCGGGTGCGCCAGGCCCCGGCCCAGATGTCGTGGGCGAAGGCCGCCGAGGACGCCAGGGTCAGCCCGGCGACCACGGCGAGGATGGTGGCGAAGGCGATCGCCGAGATCAGCGCGAACAGCACCACCCCGCCGGTGCTGCCGTTGCCGCCGCCGAGCACCAGGGCGAGCAGCGGTACAGCGGTGTTGCCGGCCGAGTTGGCGTGCCGCACCTCGGCCGAGCCGACCAGCGCGGTGGCACCGAGGCCCAGTGCGATGGCCATCAGGTAGAAGCCGCCGACCAGGCCGATCGCCCACATCGTGGAGCGGCGCGCGGCGCGCGCGGTGGGCACGGTGTAGAAGCGGGACAGGATGTGCGGCAGGCCGGCCGTACCGAGCACCAGGGCGAGGCCGAGGCTGAAGAAGTCCAGCCGGCTGGTGAAGCTGTGCCCGTACTTGAGCCCGGGTTCCAGGTAGCGGTGCCCGGCGCCGCTGTGCTGCGCGGCCTGGCGCATCAGCTCGCCGAGGTCGCCGTGGAAGCGGACCACCAGCAGCACGGTGAGCAGCACCGAACCGGCGGTGAGCAGGCAGGCCTTGATGATCTGGATCCAGGTGGTGGCCCGCATCCCGCCGATCGTGACGTAGACGATCATCAGGGCGCCGACCGCGATGATCGTCCAGGTCCGGGCGTGCGGGCTGTCGGTGCCGAGCAGCAGGGCGACCAGCGAACCGGCGCCGACCATCTGGGCGACCAGGTAGAGCAGGGTGACGACGACGCTGGCGCCGCCGGCCGCGGCGCGCACCTTGCGGCGGCGCAGCCGCAGTGCGAGCACGTCGGCCAGGGTGTACCGGCCGGCGTTGCGGACGAGTTCGGCGACCAGCATCAGCACCACCAGCCAGGCGACCAGGAAGCCGATGCTGTAGAGCACGCCGTCGTAGCCGTACAGGGCGATCAGCCCGGCGACACCCAGGAAGGACGCGGCGGAGAGGTAGTCGCCGGAGAGCGCGAAGCCGTTCTGCAGCGGGGTGAAGTCGCGGCCGCCGGCGTAGAAGTCCTCGGCGGCGTTGCCCTGGCGGCCGACCCAGAGGGTGATGCCGAGGGTGACCAGGACGACGACGGCGAACAGCACGATCGCGAGCGAGTGGTGGTCGCCGGTGGGGGCGACGGGGGGCGGGGTGGCGGTCGTCAGCACGGTCGTCACCGTGTTCCTCACCGCACCGGTCATCAGGGTCGTCATCACGCTCGTCATCGCAGTTGGTCCTGGGTGTCCCAGCGCAGGCCCAGGGCGGCGCGGTCGCGCTTGGTCCGGGCGTTGCGGGCGTAGAGCCAGGTGAGCAGGAAGGTGGAGGCGAACTGCAGCAGGCCGAGCAGCCAGGCCACGTTGAACGGCCCGGCCACCGGGGTGCGCATCAGGCCGGGGGCGGCCGCCTGGGCGGCGACGTACAGCAGGTACCAGCCGAGGAAGGCCCCGGCGACCGGGAAGACGAACGAGCGGTAGCTGTGGCGGATGGCCTGGAAGGCCGCGCTGGCCTGGACGGCCCGGTAGACCTCGGTGCGGTCGACGGCCTCCGGAGCGGCCGCGGCGGGCGGCCTGTCCCGGTGGACCGGCGGGACGGCGGTCCCCGGTTCGGGCCCGGCTCCGACCCGTTGCTCCGCACGGGCGGGGGCCGCGTGAGCCGGGGCCGCTTGGGTTGGGGCCGTCCGGACGGGCACCGGTTGCGCCGGTACGGCCGTTCGGCGGTGCGCCGCCGACTGCTCGGGCGGGATGCCCGACGGGATGCCGGACGGAGCCCCCGGCGCGACGCCGGACAGGGCGTCGGCCGGGTCACCGGACGGGGTGTCGGACGGGATGCCGGCGGCCGGAGCGGCCCACCAGTCGAATCGCTGCCCCTGGCCGGGACTGCTCGCCTGTTGCTGTGGCACTACTGCTCCTGGACGGCCGGACGTTCTGACCCGAACCATGATGGTGGCCCCCGGACAGCCCCTCCGACCATCGCAGATACGTTCACTCGATGAGGTGATCGATCATCCGACAGACACTCATCCGACTACTGCTGCGTACCGGTGATTCCGTGTCGGAACGCGTATGCGACCGCCTGCGCCCGGTCCCGGACGGCGGTCTTGGCGAACAGGTTGTTGATGTGGGTCTTCACCGTGGCCTGGCTGACGAACAGCCGCTGGGCGATCTCGGCGTTGGAGAGCCCCTCCGCGATCAGCGCCAGCACCTCGGCCTCCCGGGCGGTCAGCCCGTCGGGCAGCTCCCCCGGCCGGGCGGCGGTCCGTTCGGCCGTCGGCGCGGACCGGCCCTGCTGCTCCGACAACCTTTCCAGCAGCCGGAGTTGGACCTGCGGGGAGAGCCCGGCCGTGCCCGCCCGGACGTCCGCGATGGCCCGGGCGATCTGTTCGGCTCCGGCGTCCTTGGTGAGGTAGCCGCGCGCGCCGGCCTGCAGGGCCGGGAACAGGGAGTCGTCGTCGGCGTAGGTGGTGAGGACCACCACCTCGGTCTCCGGGTGCGCCGCCCGGATCCGCCGGGTCGCCTCGACGCCGTCGCAGCGCGGCATCCGGAGGTCCATCAGCACCACGTCCGGGTGATGCCGCTCCACCAGGGCGACGGCCTCCTCGCCGTCCCCCGCCGCGCCGACCACCTCGATGCCGGGCAGCAGCCCCAGCAGCATCACGATGCCCTCGCGCACCACCGTCTGGTCGTCCGCCACCAGCACCCTGGTGACCGCCTCCGTCATGCCGGCACCCGCAGCAGCACGCGCCACCCTCCGTCCTCCGGGCCCGCCAGCAGCGTGCCGTCCAGCAGTTCCGCGCGTTCGCGCATTCCCAGCAGACCGTACCCGCCGCCGCTGGCGGCCAGCTCCCCGGAGGACTCACCGCGCGGCGGCCGGGTGTTGCGCACCTCCAGCTCCACCAGGTCGTCCAGGTAGCGCAGTTCGACCGAGCAGCGGGCGCCCGGCGCGTGCTTGCGGACGTTGGTCACCGCCTCCTGCGCCGTGCGCCGCACCGCCAGCGCGGCCTCGGCGGCCAGCGGTCGGGGGGTTCCGGTCACGGTGAGCGGGGCGCGCTCCCGATCGGCCAGTTCGACCAGGAACTCCCCGACCGGGGTGAGCTCGCCGCGCAGCGCGGACAGCGCCTGCCGGGTCTCGGCCAGGCCGTCCTGCGCCATCCGCCGGGCGGCGACGACCCGTTCGCGGATCTGCTCGCGGTCGGTGTCCCGCTCCAGCATCAGCCGGGCCGCCTCCAGGTGGACGAGCTGCGCGGAGAGGCTGTGCGCGAGCACGTCGTGGATCTCCCTGGCGATCCTGGCCCGTTCGGCGAGCGCCGCGCTCTCCGCCTCGGCCGCCCGGGCGGCGCGCTCCTGGAACAGCAGCCGGCGGGCGGTGCCGCGCGCCTCGATGTCCAGCCGCAGCAGGAAGCCGACCAGCACGGACCCGCCGACGGTGGCGGAGACGCTGAGCCAGCTCGCCGGGGACGCCGCCGTGTAGGAGCCCAGCGCGGCCGCGGCGACGAGCAGCGCGGGAGCGGGCGGCAGCCGGATCAGCGCCGTGACGGCCAGCCCGATCCAGAGGAAGTCGGCCAGCGTGTAGGCCAGCCCCCAGTTGGCGAGCCAGGCGCCGCCGACCAGGGCGGCGGACGCCAGGTACGAGGCCGCCGGGCGCTGCTCGCGGGTGACGCGCAGGAACAGCGCGCAGAGCGCGGCGGCCGCGACCAGCCCCGCCGCCGCGGCCGCCGCCGCCCAGCCGGCGTACTTGCCGTCGGAGAAGGTCCCCCAGCCGACGACGACCAGCAGGACGATCCGGCCGAACGCGGTGAGGACCCTTCGCGGCCGGCTCTCGGCCTCGCGCTCCAGCCCCTCGCGGGACGGCCAGCCGGTCCAGTGCCACCCGGCCACGGGTGCCTCCTCTGTGCTCACGGCGGCCCGGGGCTCGCCGACGGTGGATCACTGCGTCCGTCGCAGGGGTCACCGCGTTGCGGCGGTCCGCTCGGCGGGCTCCAGCATCCGGGCCCGCCAGTTCACCACGAGCGAGCGGACCATCAGCATGACCGCCATGCCCAGCATCAGCGAGCTGCCCGACTGGTGGACGTGCAGCGCCGAGCCGATCCCGTAGAGGCCGATCCGGATCGCGATCATCCCACCCCAGGCGGCCAGCGTGGCCTTGGTGCCCTTGGCCAGCACGGCGCCGTCGGCATCCCGCCAGAGCCGGACGGTCCAGCCCCAGACCGAGCCCATCGCGAGCACCGTGACCAGTCCTGCGGCCAGCAGGGCCACCGAGAGTCCGGTGTGCCCGTGGTCGATGATCTGCGGGTCGCGCAGGGCGAGGACGCCCAGGACCAGTGGCAGCAGCCAGAACCGCCGCTCGGTGTCCAGGCGCTGGACGCGCATCTGCCGCTGGACCACCAGGACCACCACCACCGCGATCACGAGGAGGTTGGCAAGGGCGTTCATGGGAGGTTCTCCGTCCCGACGGAAGGGCTTCTGCTGACCTCTCCGACGCTACGGACCGGCGCCTTCCCGCTGATCGGAGCCGGGGTGGACCTCGGGTGGAACGCAAACGCGCGGGCCCTCCACCCGTGGGTGGAGGGCCCGCGCGGCGGAACGCGTCAGGCGTCGATGCGCGAGCGGTCCAGGGTGGCCGCGGAGTCCACGATGAACTCCTTGCGCGGGGCGACGTCGTTGCCCATCAGCAGGTCGAAGATCCTCTCGGCCTGCTCCAGGTCGCCCAGGTTGATCCGGCGCAGGGTGCGGTGGCGCGGGTCCATGGTGGTCTCGGCCAGCTGGTCGGCGTCCATCTCGCCGAGGCCCTTGTATCGCTGCACCGGCTCCTTCCAGCGCATGTTCTTGCGCTGGAACTCCAGCAGGGTGGAGCGCAGTTCGGCGTCGGAGTAGGTGTAGTGGTACTTCTCCTGGCCGCGCTTGGGGCTGGTGAGCTCGATCCTGTGCAGCGGCGGCACCGCGGCGAAGACCCGGCCCTGCTCGACCATCGGCCGCATGTAGCGGTGGAAGAGGGTGAGCAGCAGGGTGCGGATGTGCGAGCCGTCGACGTCGGCGTCGGCCATGAAGATGACGCGGCCGTAGCGGGCCTGGTCGATGTCGAAGGTGCGGCCCGAACCGGCCCCTATCACCTGGATGATCGCGGCGCACTCGGCGTTCTTGAGCATGTCGCTCACCGACGCCTTCTGCACGTTGAGGATCTTGCCGCGGATCGGCAGCAGCGCCTGGAACTCGGAGTTGCGGGCGAGCTTGGCGGTGCCGAGCGCGGAGTCCCCCTCGACGATGAACAGTTCGCTGCGGTCGACGTCGTCGCTGCGGCAGTCGGCCAGCTTCGCGGGCAGCGAGCTGGTCTCCAGCGCGGTCTTGCGGCGCTGGGCCTCCTTGTGCTGGCGGGCGGCGACCCGGGTGCGGGCGGCGGCGACGACCTTCTCCAGGACGGCACGTGCCTGGAGCTTCTCGTCCTTCTTGGCCGAGGTGAGGAAGGCCTTGAGCTCCTTGGCGACGACGGCGGCGACGATCCGGTTGGCCGCCGAGGTGCCGAGCACCTCCTTGGTCTGGCCCTCGAACTGCGGCTCGGCGAGCCGGACGGTGACGACCGCGGTGAGGCCCTCGGTGGCGTCGTCCTTGGTGATGTCGTCCTCGGCGACGCGCAGCAGCTTGCCCGCCCGCAGCGCCTCGTTGACGGTCTTGGCCAGCGAGCGCTCGAAGCCGGTGACGTGGGTGCCGCCCTTGGGGGTGGCGATGATGTTGACGAAGGAGCGCAGGGTGGTGTCGTAGCCGGTGCCCCAGCGCAGCGCGATGTCCACGCCGAGGTGCCGGGTGACCTCGGTGGGGGTCATGTGGCCGAGCTCGTCCAGGACGGGCACGGTCTCCTTGAAGGTGCCCTCGCCGCGCAGCCGCAGCACGTCGCAGACCGGCTTGTCGGGGGCCAGGAACTCGCAGAACTCGGCGATGCCGCCGTCGTAGCGGAAGACCGACTCCTCGATCTGCTCGCTCTCGGTGAGCCGTTCGTCACGCACGACGATGGTCAGGCCGGGGACGAGGAAGGCGGTCTGCCGGGCGCGGCTGTGCAGCGTCTCCAGGGAGAGCTTGGCGTCCTTGAGGAAGATCTGCCGGTCGGCCCAGTAGCGGATCCGGGTGCCGGTGCGGGTCTTCGGCACCTTGCGGGCCTTGGTCAGGCCGTTGGCGGGCTCGAAGGGCGCGTCCGGGCTGGTCTCGGTGAAGATGCCGGGGGTGCCGCGGCGGAAGCTGATCGCGTGGGTGTGGCCGCTGCGGTCGACCTCGACGTCCAGCCGGGCGGAGAGGGCGTTGACCACCGAGGCGCCGACGCCGTGCAGACCGCCGGAGGCCGCGTAGGAGCCGCCGCCGAACTTGCCGCCGGCGTGCAGCTTGGTCATCACGACCTCGACGCCGGACAGCCCGGTCTTGGGCTCGACGTCGACCGGGATGCCGCGCCCGTTGTCGCGGACCTCGACCGAGGAGTCGGGGTGCAGCACGACGTCGATGCGGTCGCAGTAGCCGCCGAGCGCCTCGTCGACGGAGTTGTCGATGATCTCCCAGAGGCAGTGCATCAGGCCGCGGCTGTCCGTCGAGCCGATGTACATGCCGGGGCGCTTGCGGACCGCCTCCAGCCCCTCCAGGACGAGCAGGTGCCGCGCGGTGTAGTTGGAACCGTCGTCGCCGGCCAGCAGCGCGGACGGCACGGTCGTTTCGGCACTCACGGCGGCACTCTCCTCGGTGAAGTTCTGTCTCATCGGTCACATCCGGACGGATCCGGACCAAACGCCAGTGCAGCACACCGCACCGACATCCGTCGCTCTGCGTGCCCGCACCCCTCCGCCGGGTGCACAGCACGTCGGGCCGGCCCCGCGCAGCTTGTACGCGCTGCGCGAACAAGGACCGCGCCGGGGCACGGGCCCCGGGGCGCCATCTCCTCCCGGTAGCACCGGTCCTGGCGGATCGTGGGGCCCGGCACAGGCTCCGGAACTGCCGTTATGCAGGCTACCGGGGCCCGGGACGGGGCTTATGCTCCAACCCGGCAGAGGATTATGCTACGCGGACCTCGAACCCGATCCCGATCGGACGTTCGAGCGACGGGCGGATCCCGGGTTTCCGGCACGCATGAACCACCGGCCCCCGGGGCACGTCCTCATCAACACAGCAGAATCCTCAGAGAAGAAAAGCCACGAGCGGGAACGTTTTCGGCCTGGTTGGATGTTGACCCTGGTACGACAGCTCGTCGAGCTAGAGAAGAGGCGACGTGACTACTGTTCTGACACCTGCGAGCCCGCTCACCGCGGCTGACCGCTGCGACCGCTGCGGCGCCCAGGCCTACCTGCGCGTCGTGCTCGCCAGCGGCGGAGAGCTGCTCTTCTGCGCCCACCACGGCCGGAAGTTCGAGCCCGAGCTCAAGAAGATCGCCGTGGAGATACAGGACGAGAGCGGCCGTCTCAGCACCACCACCGCGACGGCCGACGACGACGAGCGCTGATCCCAGGCGCCACCACCGGCAGCCGACGTCGAGCTGTGTCCGGTCGCGCACCGCGCGCGACCGGTGAGCCGGGCGACCGACCCCCTCGGGGGCCGGTCGTCCGGCTCTGCTGTTCCACCGACGGTCCCGGCCCCGCGGACGACTCCCGCCCGGAGGACGGCTCCTGTTCCGCGGACGGCTCTCCCGCGTTCATCCGCCCCGACCCGCGCTCTCCGACGCGGCGTCAGAACGTGACCGCTCCATCACCCACCGCGAGGTCAGCGGCGGTCGCAGGCCGCTCACAGCACCGAGTGCACCGCGTCCGCGACCGAGGAGATCCGGGTGTAGACCCCTGGATGAGCCGCCTCGGCGCAGCCCGTCCCCCAGGAGACCAGGCCGACCAGCCGCCCCTCGACGATCAGCGGGCCACCACTGTCGCCCTGGCAGGCGTCCTTGCCGCCCTTCTCCTCGCCCGCGCAGACCATGCCCCGGGCGTCGAACTTGCCGTCCTGCCCGCCCGGGTAGGCGTGCGCACAGGACTCGTCCGGGACCATCGACACGTCCACCCCGCGCAGCACGGGCGAGTAGTCGCCCCGCCCCGTGGTGTCACCCCAGCCGAACACCCGCGCCCTCGTCCCGGCCGCGTACGGCGCGGTCTCGCCCTGGCCGACCAGCTCGACCACCGGCCGCGCCCCTTGGGGCTCGGCGAGGGTGAGCACCGCGACGTCGTTCATGTTGGCGGCGAAGGAGTAGTCGGGGTGGATCCAGACCGAGCGCACCGGCACCTCGCGGCCGGACGTGCCGCGCATGTCGTCCCGGCCGACGATCACCTTGAGGCCAGGCCGTTCCACCCGCCCCTTGGCCTCGTCGTAGAAGCAGTGCGCGGCCGTCACCACCTTGGTCGGGCTGACCAGCGCGCCTCCGCAGAACTGACCGGAGCGGCCGCTGCCGAACTGCTGACGGCTGGCCAGCGCCACGATCCACGGGTGGTCGACGGTGCTCGCCGCGTTGCCCCCGACCACCCGGCGCTGCGCCTCGGCCGGCGCCGCCCCGAGGGCGACCAGCGGGACGGGCACGGCGGCGAGCAGCGCCAGCGCGGCGGCCCGGCGGCGGCGGTTCGCCCGCGGGGCGGCCGGGTCGCTCCGTGGCGGGGCGGGGTTCGGCAGGTCAGTGCGGTCCGGCTCGGTCGGCACCGTGACTCCAGAAGGCTCGGCAGCAGGCAACCGGCACAGCGTAGGTGACCGGCTACACCGTGCGACCGCATCCGGACGCGCCGCCACCCGGACGAGCGACAACCACCACCCGGACGCTGACACACCGGGTCCGAACAGCCGCGAAGGCCCGGAACCGTACGGTTCCGGGCCTTCGCGTCGACGATCGTTGCCGATCCGATCCCGCGATCAGTCCAGGTAGTCGCGCAGCACCTGGGAACGCGACGGGTGGCGCAGCTTCGACATGGTCTTCGACTCGATCTGGCGGATGCGCTCACGGGTGACCCCGTACACCTTGCCGATCTCGTCGAGCGTCTTCGGCTGGCCGTCGGTCAGGCCGAAGCGCATCGAGACCACGCCGGCCTCGCGCTCGGACAGCGTGTCCAGCACCGAGTGCAGCTGCTCCTGGAGCAGGGTGAAGGAGACCGCGTCGGCCGGGACGACCGCCTCGGAGTCCTCGATGAGGTCACCGAACTCGCTGTCGCCGTCCTCGCCCAGCGGGGTGTGCAGCGAGATCGGCTCACGGCCGTACTTCTGGACCTCGATGACCTTCTCGGGGGTCATGTCGAGTTCCTTGGCCAGCTCCTCCGGGGTGGGCTCGCGGCCCAGGTCCTGGAGCATCTGGCGCTGGACGCGGGCCAGCTTGTTGATGACCTCGACCATGTGCACCGGGATGCGGATGGTGCGGGCCTGGTCGGCCATGGCGCGGGTGATCGCCTGGCGGATCCACCAGGTGGCGTAGGTCGAGAACTTGTAGCCCTTGGTGTAGTCGAACTTCTCGACCGCACGGATCAGACCCAGGTTGCCCTCCTGGATCAGGTCCAGGAAGAGCATGCCGCGGCCGGTGTAGCGCTTGGCCAGCGAGACCACGAGGCGGAGGTTGGCCTCCAGCAGGTGGTTCTTGGCCCGGCGGCCGTCCTCGGCGATGATCTCCAGCTCGCGCTTGAGCTTGGGGGCGAGCTTGTCGGCGGCCGAGAGCTTGTCCTCGGCGAACAGGCCGGCCTCGATCCGCTTGGCGAGCTCGACCTCCTGCTCGGCGTTGAGCAGCGGGACCTTGCCGATCTGCTTCAGGTAGTCCTTGACGGGGTCGGCGGTGGCACCGGCGACGGCGACCTGCTGGGCCGGCGCGTCGTCCTCGTCGTCGTCGGAGAGGACGAAGCCCTCCGACTCCTCCTCCGGACCCTCGGCCTCGGCCTTGTCGCCCGGCAGCGCCGTGTCCTCGACCAGCTCCTCGTCGCCGAGCAGCTCCTCGTCGCCACCCTTGCCGGCCTTGCCGGCGGCGGTCTTCTTGGCGGCGGCCTTCTTGGCCGGCGCGGCGGTCTTCTTGGCGGCGGTCTTCTTGGCCGCAACGGCCTTCTTCGCCGGGGCGGCCTTCACCTCGGCGACCGCGACGGCCGCACCCTCGACGGTGATGTCGGCGGAGACCGTGGGGGCCGGCGCAGCGGCAGCCGCGACGGCCGGAGCTGCGACGGGAGCGCCGGGGGCGATCCGCACGGGCGGCTTGGTCGGGGCCGACGGAGCGGCCGGGGTCCGGGTGGTGACAGCCTTGGTGGCGGTGCGCTTGGTGGGGCTCTTGGCAGCAACGCTCTTGCGCTTGGCGCCGGCCGGTTCGGCCGCGCTGACCATGAGGTCCACGCCCTCCTCAATCAGCACCTGATTGAGGCTGCGCATGACGTTCTTCCACTTGGTGACCGGGATCTGGTCCGCCTCGAACGCCTGGCGCACGTCGTCACCGGCGATCTGCCCCTGGGCCTTGCCCCGCTCGATGAGCGCCAGCAGAGCTGCGGACTCGGCGATCTCGGGGGGAAGCGAACGGGATGTGCTGGCCGACACGAACAACCTCTCGGACGATGAGTGGACTCGAACCCGTACCGGCCGCCCGAGCGGGCGGGGAAGGAGATCGCGCGCCGGACGCGCGGTGTCGATTCCGACCGACTCGGGTTTGAGGACTGGGTTTGCAGGACGGCAGCAGCGCCGCGGACCAACACAGCATTCTGACATGTTGGAGTATTCCGGAGCTGCTCCCGCTCAGGAGACATCGCTGCTACTCGTCAAGTGTTACGCATGGCCTTCGTGTCGCGGGTCACACCACTCGGCGCCCACGGCCACGGGGCCGGATTCCATCATCGCGCACTCGCGCCGAAACCTTTGTCATGGCTCGGGCAGCTTTGCGGGCGGGCCGGAAGGACCAAGGGCGGAAGGAGCGGGGGCCGGGGCCGGGGACGCCAGGGGCGGGGCCCCACGCCAGGGCCAAGGACGGCGGGAGCCGAGCCGCGCGCCGGGGGCGGGAGACCGGGGCACTCGGTGGCCATGGGCCGGGCCGTCGGAGCGGGCCGTCGAAGCCGGGCCGTCGGGCCGTCGGGCCGTCGAAGCCGGGCCGTCGGGCCGTCGGGGGCAGGAGCCGGATGGTCGGGGGCCGGGCAGTCAGGGGCCGCGGTGACCGGAGCCCCGCAGGCCTCCACATGCGGAGGCCCTCCGGCTGCGCCGCGCGGTGCGGCCGGAGGGCCCTGGCGGAGCGGACCGCCGGGCCCGGCGCCTCCGCTCGTCGGAACAGCCCGCTCAGTGCTCCCGGGGCGCGGGGACGGACGGCTCGATCTCGGGGTGGACGGTGAGCAGCGCCCGCATCGCGACCTCGCCCGCGGCGCCGTCGCCCGCCCCCAGGGCGTCCACCAGCCGGGCGTGCAGACCGACCGAGGCCTCGGAGGGCCGCTCGCAGGAGATCGCCGGGCCGCCCGAGACCTGCAGCGCGCAGGCCACGATCCCGGACAGGTGCTCCAGCATCCGGTTGCCGGCCATCTGCAGGACCAGGCCGTGCAGCTCGGCGTCGGCCCGGGTGTAGGTGGAGAGGTCGGCCTGGGAGGCGGCGTGGCCCATGATCTCGACCAGCTCGACCAGCCGGTGCTGAACGTCCTCCCGGCCGTGGCCGGCGGCGAGCCGGGCGGCCAGCGGCTCGATCGCCCAGCGGAGCTCGAACAGCTCCCGGCGCTGCTCGTCCCGCTGCGGGCCGAAGGCGCGCCACTCGATGATGTCGGGGTCCAGCAGGTTCCAGTCGCCGACCGGACGGACCCGGGTGCCGACGTTCGGCCGGGCGCTGACCAGGCCCTTGGCCTCCAGCACGCGCAGCGACTCGCGGACGACGGTCCGGGAGACCTCGAAGCGCTGGCCGATCTCCTCGGGGACGAGCGGGCGGTCGGCGCCGAGGTCACCGGAGACGATCATCTGGCCGAGCTGCTGGACCAGCTGGCCGTGCAGACCGCGTCCGCGGCTACTGGTGGTCTTGCGGCCGACCCGGGAGATGTCGGACTCGGCGCCCTCCCAGCGGGGCGCCGGCGGGGTCGGCCGGTCGGCGTACGAGAAGCGGTCCAGGTCGCCGGAGCCGTGGATCGGCCCATCGGCGGAACGGGCGGGGGTCATGGTGGGGTGCGCAAGGGTACTCACGCCTCCTTTGTCGGCGATCGGCAGGCGCGGCTTGAGAATTCTCGTGAAAAGCACACGAAAGGGTGATCGACCGTGACTGGATAATTGACTTCTTATCAGGAAGAACCGCTCAATCCGGTCACTGCTGGTCGATCTTGGTTTTTCGGGGCGGTCGGCCCCCGAGCGCTTGCGACGGCCGGCGCTACAGCGCGCGGCGACGGGCCAGGACGAGCAGCGCGGCGAGCAGCAGGGCGGCTGCGGGGGCGGCGACCGCCGCCAGCAGCGCCGGGTCGGTCAGCGCCATGCTCCCGGCTGCCGCACCGCGCGCGCCGCCGTACACCCAGCCGTAGGCCCACTCGATCCCGGACTGGAACGGCAGCAGCCCGGCCGCCCGCACCGGCCACGGCCGACCGGTGCGGCGCAGCAGCAGGGCCACTCCGGATTCCAGCAGCGGCGGCAGCGCGCACAGCAGCAGCATCCCGGCGGCGGCACTGCGGGTGAGCGCTGCGGCCAGCACGCCAGTCCACGCGGCCACCACGGTCAGCAGGACGAACGCCAGCAGGGCGGCCGGCACCCCGTGGCCGGCGACCAGCGCCAACGGGGCGAAGGCACCCGGCAGGTCGGACAGCCCGGACAGCCCGGCGCCGCTCACCGCCCCGGACACCCGGTCCGACAGCGCGCCGGGATCCGCCCAGGCCGCCACCGTCACCCCGTCCGGCAGCGCGAGGTGCACGGCCACCGCGTCGAGCAGCAGCGTGGCCGGCGCCAGCAGCGCCGCCCCCGGGCCGACCACCAGCAGCTTGGCCAGCAGCAGCCGCACCCTGCGCGGGTACGACACCAGCGAGGCCGGCAGGCCCGGGTGGCACACCTCGTGCCCGTACGAGAGCGCGCCCAGCACGCCGGCACCGAGGGCCGCGAACGGCAACGGGATCAGCGGGACGGCGGCGGTCAGCAGACGCACCCCGGCGGGGGCGGCCAGCGGACCGTCCGGGGTCTGGCTCGCCAGGACGGCGGCCACGACGGCGTCGCCGAGGAGTACGGCGGCGAGCAGCAGCCAAGTGGAGCGCAGGCCGCGCAGACGGCGCAGTTCGTAGGCCAGGACACGCACGGTTCACTCGCTCCGGTGGTCGTCGGTGGTGGCGGGCGCCGGGGCGGCGGTCACGCCCGTGGTGAGGCGGCGGAGGCGGACGGTGTCGTCGGCGAGGACGTCGGCGTTCTCGCGGCGGCCCGGGGGCTTGGCCCGGGCGGTCTGCCCGCCCGGCGCGGGCTCGTCGCGGAAGAGCCGGTCGACGGCGACGGTGGGGGCCGGCTCGCCGGCCCCGGGGCGCTCGGCGGGCCGGCCGGAACCGGCGGACGCGGCCCGTGGGGCGGGCGTGCCGAGTGCGGGGAGGACTGCGCCGATCACGGCGACGGGCAGCGCGCGGGTGGGCAGGGACCCGTCGTCCTGGTGGTGCGGCGCTTGGTGGCGCGGCGCCCGGCGCTGCGGAGTGGTCGCCTCCGCGTCGGACTCGGTGGCCGACGTGCCCTTCGGTCCGGCGGCCGACGCGCCGTCGGATTCGGTGGCCGGCGCGGCAGCGGGAACGGGCACGACGGCGGGAACGGGGACGGCGGCGGGGGCCGATCCGGCGGCGGGCCGTGCGGGCTCGTCGGCGGCCTCCCGGCCCGGCCCGGGGCCCGGTTCGGTGTCCTCCGCCGAACGGACCCGGAGGTGGCCGGAGCGGCCCGAGGCGACCGGCAGGACGACCCTGGGCGCGGGCTGCTCGACCACGCGGTCGGCCAGCTCGTGCAGCAGGATCCCGTGGCGGTAGGCGAGTTCGCCGATCTCGGTGCGGTCGATGCCGGCCACGGCGAGTCCCACGCTCCCGTCCCGGCGGACTTCGGCGCCCTGGCTGACCAACAGGTCCGCCAGGCGCGCCATCTGCGGACCCCGGACGGCCACTTCGGGGCTGAGCCTGGTCCGGCGGAACTCCGTGACCGGCTGGTCGGCCACCAGGCGGCCGTGGTCCAGGGTGACGACCCGGTCCGCGAGCTGGGAGGCCTCCTGCGGGGTGCGGGTGGTCACCAGGACCGTTCCACCGGCGACGGCGAACGAGCGCAGGAAGGCGTGGAACCACTCGATGTTGCGCGGCGACAGGCCCTCGGTCGGCGCGTCCAGCAGCAGCGTGCCGGGGTCGCCGAGCAGGGCGGCGGCCAGGGCCAGCCGGCGGTGCATCCCGGGCGAGAAGCTCCGCAGCCGCTGCCCGGCGACGGCCGCCAGCCGGGTCTGTTCCAACAGTTCGTCGGCCCGTCGGGCCGGGACGCCGACGGCAGCAGCGAGCATCCGCAGGTGGCCGTCCGCCCGGCGGCCCGGGTGCCCGGCCACCGCGGCCGCGCCCTCACCCGGGCCGGGCAGCAGCACGCCGACCTCGCGCTCGGGGCGGCGTAGCCGGCGGTAGGGACGGCCGTCGAAGAGCGTGACGCCCTGGCCCCGTTCGAGTTCCAGCATCAGCCGCAGCGCGGTGGACTTGCCCGCGCCCTCGGTGCCCAGCAGCGCGGTCACCGTGCCGGGCCGGGCGTCGAAGGTCAGGTCCAGCACGGCGGGCGGAGCGCCCTTGCGGTAGACCTTGGTCAGTCCGGTGATCTGGATCATCGCTGGCTGCTCCCATGCCCTCGGCCGGCCTGCTCGACGCGGAGCACCCCCTGGTGGGCCGGCGTTCGCCCGCCGCACGGCTCCGCGCCAGCACATTAGGGGGCGGCGGAGGCTATTCCGGGCATTACGGGAACGGCACGGGCCCGGCGACTGCCCACCTCACCCGATCAGGGGAAAATCCGATCCTGCGATTCACGGGACCGCTCACCGCGGGGTCACCGTGGGGGCACCGGTAGGACGGGGCACGGCGCCGCCCGACCGCCGCTCTACTGGGTCGGCCAGGGCAGCTCAGGGAGCTTCTCGCCGCCGCAGACCGCCCGGAACTCGTCGACGGCACGCTGGCCCCCGACGGCGAGCTGGCCCAGCTGCTCACGCTCGGCGGCCAGCCTCTCCTGCACGACGGCAATCGTCTCGGGTGCGGCCTGCTCGGCCAGCAGCCGGGCCAGTTCCCTCTCCGTCCCGGTGGTGGTCGCGTCCAGGCTCTTGTAGTCGGCCACCAGCCCGTCGATGACGAATCGCTGGTGCACGCAGTCGTTGAGGGCCATCAGGGGGCTCCTGGGGTCCGGGAGGCCTTCGACCCGGCGGCCGAAGCGTCCACCGACACTCTGCGTCGGTGCCCCCGCGGGCGCAGCCGGGCCGGGCCATTCGGCCGCCGGGGGAGCCGATCCCGCCTGACCGCGGGCGCCGACCGGGCCCCGCCGGGAAGCGACCCGGACGCGGTGTGCCGCGGGCGGCCCGGACGCGCTGCGCCGGCGCTCAGGACTCCGGGCGGAGCATGGGCGGGTTGAGGACGGTCGCGCCGCCGGCGGTGAACAGCTGTGCCGGGCGGCCGCCCTGACGGGTCGTCGTGCCGCCGGAGGGCAGCAGGAAGCCGGGGGTGCCGGTGACCTTGCGGTGGAAGTTCCGCGGGTCCAGCACCACGCCCCAGACCGCCTCGTAGACCCGGCGCAGCTCGCCGACGGTGAACTCGGTCGGGCAGAACGCGGTCGCGAGGGAGGAGTACTCGATCTTGGAGCGGGCGCGTTCCACGCCGTCGGCGAGGATCAGCCCGTGGTCGAAGGCGAGTGGGACGCCGTCGACCGGGTTGTCGCCGAGGAGCTCGCCGACCGGGGCCCAGCGGGCGCTGCTGGCGTCACCGCCGGCCCGGGGCGTCGGCAGGTCCGGGGCGAGCACCAGGTAGGCCACGCTGACCACGCGCATCCGCGGGTCGCGCTGCGGATGGCCGTAGGTGGCGAGTTGCTCCAGGTGGGCCCCGGCCGCACCGGGGCCGACCGCGTCGTGGCCCGGGGCCGAGTGCGCGCGCAGGCCGGTCTCCTCGGCCAGCTCCCGGGAGGCGGCCTCGGCCAGGCCCTCGTCCGGGCGGACGAAGCCGCCGGGCAGCGCCCAGTACCCCTGGAACGGCGGTTCGCCACGTCTGACCAGCAGGGCGCAGAGCGCGTGGTCGCGCACCGTCAGCACCACCAGGTCAACCGTGACAGCGAACGGGGGGAAGGCCGACGGATCGTAACGCGACATGGCGACGATCATAGTCGTCTCTCTGACGATAAGCACAGGCCCTGCGCGCGGCCCGGCCGAGGCCGGTGGCCGCCCGACACGGTCCTCCGGACCCGGGCGGGCGCTGCCTCCGGGCCCGGAGGCACCGAGGTGGTGTCACCGAGGTGGTGTCACTGCGATGGTGTCACCGGCGCGGCGCGGCCGGGCCGGGGAGGCGCGGCCCGGGAGGCGTGGCCGGAGCCCGCGGTCAGCGGGCCACGAGCTGCAGGTCCGCGGAGGCCTCCTCGACCATCGCCACCCCGATCCGGCTCACCCGGACCGAGAACGGCTCGCCCGCGACCCGCAGTCCGGTCAGCTCCAGTTCGCCGAGCGGCGCGGTGCTGGCCGGGCGGACCAGGACCCGGCCGCCCGGGACGTCCGGGCGGACCCCGGCGAGGGCGAACACCGCGTGCGCGGCGCCGGCCGCGGAGACCGCCGCCGGGCGACAGGCCGCCGGGTGCGGAACGGGCGGGCAGCCGGGGGTCCGCTGCTCCCCCGCGTACATCTCCGGCAAGCGCCCCTCGAAGTGGGCGGCCGCGGCGAGCAGCCCCTCCAGCAGGGTGCCGGCCTCGTTCTCGTGGCCGGCCTCGGCCAGTCCGGCGATCGCCAGCGCCGTCTCGTGCACCCGTACCGCGCCGCCGCGGTGGCCCAACGGGTTGAAGCGGGGTGACTTGGCGCTGAGGGTGCGCAGGCCCCAGCCGCTGTCCAGTTCCGGTGCGACCAGGCGCTGGGCGAGCAGCCGGGTCTGCTCGCGGTCCAGCAGGCTCTCGTGCCGGCCGCCGTCGGCGGCGAGCCCGGGGTCCAGCAGGTGCACCAGGCAGGAGGCGAGCGCGGGCAGGGGCTGGCCGCCCGGGGCCAGCCCGGCGGCGGGGCGGCCCCCGGAGAGGTCGTCGATCCAGAACCGCTCGCGGAAGCGCCCGCGAAGCCCGGCGGCCCAGCTCCGCCAGCCCTCGGCGCCCGGGCGCCCGAAGGCCTCCAGCAGCTCGGCGCCGTGCAGGGCGGCCCGGTGGGCCTGTGCCTGGACCTCCGCACGGGCGGCGACCGGGTGGGCGGAGCGCTCCTCGGCGGGACGGCTGAGGTCGGTGACGAAGCCGTCGACCAGTCCGTCGCGCAGGGCGGCCAGGGCGCGCTCGGCGGCGGGGAGCAGCTCGGTGACCTCCGCCCGGGGCAGGCCCCAGCGCCAGGCCTCGGCCAGCACGGTGACGAACAGCAGGGTGGCCTCGGTGGCGGTGCAGGTGGGCGGCAGCTCCGGGCCGCCGTGCCGCAGGCCGCCGGGCAGCAGGCCCTCGGTACGGCCCGGGGCGGGGGCGAGCTGCTGACGGCGGGCCAGCGCCCGGAGGGTACCCGCGGCCAGCCGGGTGCCGAGCGGCAGGGTCAGCCGGGCGGCCCAGAGCGCGTCGGCCGGGGCGAGGCCGAATCGCCAGGGCGCGCCGGACGCCGGGTAGAGGTCGGTCGGGCGGTCCGGGTCGGCGAACAGCAGTCCGCCGAGGGCGTCCAGGGAGCGCGAGACCAGCGGGGCGGCCCGGGAGTCGTCGCTGCGGACCTCCGGCTCGGACCAGGGCAGCGGGACACCGGTGCCGCGGCCGCCGGGCGGGCGCGGGCCGGTGGGGGCGCCCTCCAGCTCGGTGCGCAGCTCGACCGACCAGCGGGCGCCGGGCTGGACCTCCAGGTCCCAACGGAGCACCCCGGCGCCGGCCAGCACCGCGTGCGGGGAGGGCTTGGCGCTGACCACGGCGCTGTGCACGGGACCCGTCCAGCGCAGTCCGGCGGACTGCACCTGGCCCGGCAGGTCCGGCGGGCGGTGCCCGGCGGCGATCTCGGCGACCGGGCCGAGGTCCGTGCCGACGGCGATCTCCAGCGGCAGCCTGGCGGGCCGCGGGCCGGTGTTGCGCACGACGACGGTCTCCACGCCGTCCGCGTGGCGCAGCCGCTCGACGGTGAGCGCCGGGTCCGGATCGAGGTCGCCGGGGACGCGGACGGCGCCGAGGAAGCGGGCCTGGGCGGTGCTGGTCAGGGCGCCCTGGAGGGGCAGCGGCTCCATGCCGCCCAGCCGCAGTTCCATCCGGGCGAGCGCCCGGACGCCGTTGCGGTAGAAGCCGTGCAGGCCCTGACCGCGCAGCTGGCCGTCGGGGCCGGAGGCGGCCATCGCCGGGGCGTTGACGCAGATCACCGCGTGGTGGACCGCGGGCGGCTGGGGGCGCGGCGGGACGGTGGGCCGGCCCGGGCCGGCGGGTGCGCTCCCGGGGGCGGCCGGCGGGACCAGGTCGGGACGCCCGACCGGTCTCGGCGCGCCGAGCACGCTCTCGGCCGGCATGGCCTGTGGTGGCCTCATGGCGGTCACCGGACTCTCCTCCCCTCGGCGGTCCGGTGGCCGGGTCAGGCCGGTGGGCCGCGAGCATGCTCGATCGCGTGCTGATGGTGCCGGGCCGACGGGGTTTCCCGCCGGCGGGTGTGCCGTGTCTGGCCGTACCCGGCGACGGGTCGTGCCATGCGGTGCCCGGTACCGGGTCGGTACCGGCGCGCCGCGCCTTCGCGTCGAGCCCGTCACCGCGCCCGGCACGCCGTCAGGTCCGGTTTCCCGGCCTGCCGGTGACGCCCTGCCCCCGTGGCCCGCTCCTCGGACCGACCGGGCGCCGGTCGGCCGGCGTCCGGACACGGGGCCCCGGGGTGAACGCCGTGCACCGCCACCAGGTCACGCCCCGCCGCGACCGCCGCCGGTCGGGGCGGGCCCCGCCGGGCGGTCGTGCCGCTCGCGCCGGAGTGCCGCCGGGGCCTTGCCGAGGGCCGCCCGCCCCGCGGCCGGGGTCCGGTTCCGGACTTCCCGGGCGGCCGTCCGTGCTGCTCGGACCGGGCGTCGGCCGCGGTCGGACGGACAGGGGGCGGTCGAACCGGCGCTCGATCGCCGCCAGGATACGGTGCGGGGGTCGCGGCCCCGCACCCGGTGACCCCGTGATCCGCGACGCCACCGCTGTGACCAGCAGAGACCGAGGAGTTCCATGTCCACCGTCAGCCGGCTGCCCGGGATCGTCACGACCGACCACGTGTTCCAGGTCCCCCTCG
Source organism: Kitasatospora sp. NPDC085464 (assembly GCF_044541955.1). NCBI lineage: Bacteria > Bacillati > Actinomycetota > Actinomycetes > Kitasatosporales > Streptomycetaceae > Kitasatospora > Kitasatospora sp. NPDC085464. Next base: position 90,356 of record NZ_JBITTM010000022.1, on the reverse strand, counting down.
ACCACGCGGCCCCGCAGGGCGAGCAGATCGAGGTGTACGCCCGCGAGGTGGTGGCCGCCGGCCGCGAGCGGGACGACCTGCCCTGGCTGCTCTTCCTCCAGGGCGGGCCCGGCGGCAAGGCCGCCCGCCCGGTCGGCCGGGACGCCTGGCTGGAGCGCGCGCTGGACGACTACCGGGTGCTCCTGCTCGACCAGCGCGGCACCGGGCGCTCCACGCCCGCGACCCGGCAGACCCTCGCCCGGCTCGGCGGCCCGCAGGAGCAGGCGGACTACCTCGCGTGCTTCCGCGCGGACTCGATCGTCCGTGACGCCGAGCTGATCCGCACCCGGCTGCTCGGCGCCGACCGGCGCTGGAGCGTGCTCGGCCAGAGCTTCGGGGGCTTCTGCACCCTCACCTACCTCTCCATCGCTCCCGAGGGCCTGACCGAGGCCTTCATCACCGGTGGCCTGGCCGGCCTGGGCAGCTCGGCCGACGACGTCTACCGCGCCGCCTACCCTCGTGTGGTCCGCAAGAACGAGGACCACTACGCGCGGTTCCCGCAGGACGTGGAAGCGGTGCGGGCGATCGCCGCCCACCTCGCGGACTCCCCCGCGACCCTGCCGGACGGCGGAGTGCTCACCGTCGAGGCCTTCCAGGCCCTCGGGCTGCTGCTCGGCGGCGGCAGCGGCTCCGGCGTCCTGCACTACCTGCTGGAGGAGGCCTGGGTGGAGGGCGCGGCCGGGCCCGAGCTCTCCGACACCTTCCTGGCCGGCGCCCAGGCGCAGCTCTCCTTCGCGGGCGGCCCGCTGTACGCCGTGCTGCACGAGTCGATCTACGGCCAGCGGTCGGTGGACCAGGGCGGCACCGCCTGGTCCGCCGAGCGGCTCCGCAAGGAGTTCCCGCAGTTCGACGCCCGGGCCGCGCTGGAGTCCGGCGCGCCGGTGCTGTTCACCGGGGAGATGATCTACCCCTGGATGTTCGACACCGACCCGGCGCTGCGGCCGCTGAAGGAGACCGCGGAACTGCTCGCCGCCCGCACCGACTGGCCCGACCTGTACGACCGGGCGCGCCTGGCCGCCAACAGCGTGCCGGTCGTGGCGGCGGTGTACCACGACGACATGTACGTGGACACCGCCGACTCGCTGGAGACCGCCCGCGCGGTGCGCGGCCTGCGGACCTGGATCACCAACGAGTGGGAGCACGACGGTCTGCGGGTGAGCGGCGGCAAGGTGCTGGACCGCCTGATCAAGATGGCGCACGGCGAGGCGTAGCGGACCGGGGGCCGGTGCGGCGGCGAGCGGTTCAGTGGACACGGCGGCCTCCCTTCGCCGCCCGCCGGACCCCGCGGCACCGGTGCAGGCCGGTCCCGGGGCGTGCGGCCGCGGGCAGGCACGCCGCCGCACGGCCGAGCCGCGGGCTCCGGGCGGAGCGCTCCCCGGCCGGCCGGACACGCCCGGGCGCCGCGGCCCGTCCGGGCGCCGACGACACGGCCACCGGCCCGGGGGTGCTCCTGTCCGGCACCGGGTCGCCGGGGCCGTGACCGGTCGGCGCAGGCCCGGACGCGGGTGCCGGCACCGTGGACGAGCCCTTGCGGCGGGTTCCCCGGCGGCGTCGGCGGGCGTCGGCGGCCCGGCCCGGCCGCTCGCCGGGGGCTTCGTCCGCCGGGGCTGTGGCCGCCGGGGCCGCTCCCCCGACGGGCTGCGGCGGGTCGTCGGCCGGGGCCGACGCGGGCGCGTGCTGCTCGCGCCGCCGCCGCTGGGCCTCGACGGCGGCCAGCAGTGCCCCGGGCGTCATGCCGTCGTTGAGCGACTCGTGGAGCAGTTCGGCCAGCAGGTAGCCCGGGTCGAGCCGCAGGACGTGGCCGAGCACCACCCGGGCCGTCGCCGTGTCCCCCGCGACCCAGTAGGCCCAGGCCAGCAGGGTGAGCGGGGCCACCGCGCAGCCCTCGTACGGCGGCACCGCGTGGCGGGCGAGGAAGCGCCAGAGGCGTTCGGCGGGAGCCAGCTCGGCGGGGCGGGCGTACTCGACGCCGCGGTCCCGCACGACCCGGTCGCGCAGGGCGAACAGCAGCCGGGCCGTCCGCTCCGGATCGAGCTCCCGGGCCCCGGCCGCGAACTCGGCGACGGCCTGGTCGAGCAGCCCGATGCCCTGTTCCCGGGAGACCGAGCCCACGGCCGCCTCGGCCCGGACGAGCGCCTCGCGCCGGGCGGCGTCACCCGGCGGGCCGATCGGGGTCAGCCCGGCCATGATGGCCTTGCGGCTGCCGCGCGGCACCAGGCCGGCGACCGTCGCGGCGGCGGCCGCCGGGCCCGGATCGGGACCGCGCCGCACCGGGTTGCCCGCCGGATCGCAGCACGCGGTGCCGCGGCAGAGGAAGGACCACCAGCGGCCGCCCGAGACGCACAGCGCCTCCTTGACCACCACGCCCCGGCGCCCGAAGGCCGCCCGGAGGTCGTCCGCCAGCGGCCGCAGGCCGTCCACCACCGGCGGGGCGTGCGGCGCGCCGGGATCCTGGCAGAGGTAGAGGAGCACCTGGGGCGGCCGGGCGCCGTGCCGCTCGGAGAGGGCGACCAGCAGGGCGGCCGTCTCCTCCGCGGCGGCCGGCCACTGCGCGGGCGAGTCCGGGAGGTCCGCCCGGATCACCCCGCCCTGGTGCAGGTCGGGGCCCTGGAGGCCGACCGCGACGATGCTGTCGTCGGGGTAGAAGCCCAGGAAGTAGGGCAGCAGCTCGGCCATGTCGGCCGGACCGCGCATGACGACCGGCCGGTGCTCGGAGGCCGGGCCGAGGGACAGAATGACGTGTTCGTTGTTCATCGCGTTCATGGCCGCAAGACTGGACGCAATCCGCGGACGCCGCCGGAACCCGATTTTTTCTGTGGATAACTCCGCCTCCTGATTTTCGTTAGCTCATTCGGAGCAAGCGACACGCCCTCCACGGGGTGATTTTTGATCGCCGTTCAGCGGATCAGCGGATGAAATACACCTCGCCTTCCCCCGTCGCCGCACCCCGGCATTCGCTCCTTGTCGGCGGTACGGGGTTACATGGACGCCATGCAGCAGCCCGACACCCACACCACCGCCACCGCCGACCGCGCCGAGGTCCGGGCGCGGGCCGAGGCCGTCCTGCGCGAGCTCGCCGGCCCCGGCGCCGCCCTGCGCGAGGACCAGTGGACGGCCATCGAGGCCCTCGTGGTCGACCACCGCCGCGCCCTGGTCGTCCAGCGCACCGGCTGGGGGAAGTCCGCGGTCTACTTCATCGCCACCGCCCTGCTCCGGGCCCGGGGCGCAGGGCCGACGGTGATCGTCTCGCCGTTGCTCGCCCTGATGCGCAACCAGGTCGACTCGGCAGCCCGGGCCGGCATCCACGCCCGCACCATCAACTCGGCCAACACCGACGAGTGGGACGAGGTCCAGGCCGAGGTCGCCGCCGGGAAGGTCGACGTCCTGCTGGTCAGCCCCGAGCGGCTGAACAACCCGGACTTCCGCGACCAGGTGCTGCCCAAGCTCGCCGCCTCCACCGGCCTGCTGGTGGTCGACGAGGCCCACTGCATCTCGGACTGGGGCCACGACTTCCGCCCCGACTACCGCCGGCTGCGCACCATGCTCGCGGAGCTGCCGCCCGGCGTCCCGGTGCTGGCCACCACCGCGACCGCCAACGCCCGGGTCACCGCGGACGTGGCCGAGCAGCTCGGCACCGGCAGCTCCGACGAGCACGCCCTGGTGCTGCGCGGGCCGCTCGACCGGGAGAGCCTCACCCTCGGCGTGCTGGCCCTGCCCGACCCGGCGCACCGGCTGGCCTGGCTGGCCGACCACCTCGACCGGCTCCCCGGCTCGGGCATCGTCTACACCCTGACGGTGGCCGCGGCCGAAGAGGTGACGGCCTTCCTGCGCGAGCGCGGCTTCCCGGTCGCCTCCTACTCCGGCCGCACCGAGGACGCCGAGCGCCGCACCGCCGAGGCCGACCTGCTGGCCAACCGGGTCAAGGCGCTGGTCGCCACCTCCGCGCTCGGCATGGGCTTCGACAAGCCCGACCTCGGCTTCGTCGTGCACCTCGGCTCGCCCAGCTCGCCGATCGCCTACTACCAGCAGGTCGGCCGGGCCGGGCGCGGCGTGGACCGGGCCGAGGTGCTGCTGCTGCCCGGGCGCGAGGACGAGGCGATCTGGCGGTACTTCGCCTCGCTGGCCTTCCCCCCGGAGGAGCAGGTGCGGCGCACCATCGACGCGCTGGCCGAGGCCGGTCGGCCGCTCTCCACCGCCGCCCTGGAGCCCCGGGTGGACCTGCGCCGGGCCCGGCTGGAAACCATGCTCAAGGTGCTCGACGTGGACGGCGCCGTCCGCCGGGTCAAGGGCGGCTGGACGGCCACCGGGCAGAGCTGGGCGTACGACGCCGCCCGCTACGCCAAGGTCGCCGCCTCCCGGGAGGCGGAACAGCGGGCGATGCGCGACTATGCGGCGGCCACCGGCTGCCGGATGGAGTTCCTGCGCCGACAGCTGGACGACGAGCAGGCCGCACCGTGCGGGCGGTGCGACAACTGCGCGGGGCCGCTGCACACCCCGGACGTCTCCGCCGAGACGCTGGCCGCCGCCCGGGCCGCGCTCGGGCGCCCGGGCGTGAGCTTCGAGCCGCGCCGGCTCTGGCCGACCGGGATGGACGCGCTCGGAGTGCCGCTCAAGGGCCGCATCCCGGCGGGCGAGCAGGCCGAGACCGGCCGGGCGCTGGGCCGGCTGTCGGACATCGGCTGGGGCACCCGGCTGCGCACCCTGCTCGCCGAGCAGGCGCCGGACGTGCCCGTCCCCGGCGAGGCGGTGGACGCGCTGGTGACGGTCCTCGCCGACTGGGCCCGCGGGCCGGGCGGCTGGGCCGGCCCCGCGACGGCGGAGGGCACCCGGCTGGAGCGGCCGGTCGGCGTGGTGACCATGGCCTCCTCGACCCGCCCCCAGCTGGTCGGCAGCCTCGGCGCGCGGATCGCCGAGATCGGGCGGATGCCACTGCTCGGCAGGATCGAGTACGCCGGTGGGCTGCCGCCGCACGGGGCCCGCAGCAACAGCGCCCAACGGCTGCACTCACTGGCCGGGTCGCTGGTCCTGCCGCCGGAGGTGGAGCAGGCGGTGGCGGCCGCCGGCGGGCCGGTGCTGCTGGTGGACGATCTCGTCGACTCGGGTTGGACGGTCACCGTGGCCGCCCGGCTGCTGCGCCGGGCCGGAGCGGGCGCGGTGCTGCCGCTGGTGCTGGCCGTGCAGGGGTGACAGGACGGCAGAGGGCCGTCGAGGGAACAACGGCCTTCACTCGAATGGCCTAACAGAAAGGATCAAGCCAAGCGATTTCGATCACACTGGCCGGCCGGCTCGGGAAAGGGGTGGTCACCGTGCCGGCAACGGGCCGCCTCGTGCTCCGGACGTTGTGGATCAAGGCGTGTCGACATCCCGGCAACGCCCGGGCGATGGTGGAACATATCCGGCAGACCATGGGCTATCGGATGGCGTTCATCATTTCATCGTTGCCGCCCTGCCTCCGATGCCCCGAGAATTGGGGGGTACCCGAAACTCGGTCCGCCAGACCCGCCCTTCGGCGTACCCAGGCACCCACCTGCCCACGGGTCAGGAAGGAGGATCGTGATCAACGGTATCGACCGAGGTCAGCATCCCCTCTCCCGGAGTTCGGTACCCAGACGGGTGCTGGACCTGGAGACCTGGGCCGCCTCGGGGATCCCGTTGCTGCGCGACCCCCGCGAGTTCGTCCTGGAGCTGCACCAACGCCACCTGCCCCAGCCGGGCACGGTCGTGGTCGGCGTCGTGGACGCGCTCCACCACCTCGCCGCCTCGGCCTCCTTCACCCCCTGGTCGCGCGACACCGACGGCTGGCAACACCGGAACGCGCTGCTGGCGCACCTGCGCCGGATCGTCCCGCACGACCTGCGCCTGCCCGAGCCGACCCGCACGGTCGTGGTGCTGCGCTGCCGCGACGGCGCGCCCGGCTGGACGGAGCAGGACGGCGCATGGATGTGGGCACTGCAGGACGCGGCCGTGCTGCACGGACTGCGCTGCGGCGCGTACATCGGGCTCACCCCGGCGGGCTGGCAGGTCCTCGGGGACGGGCGGAGCGGACGCAATCCGCACGCGGGCTCGTGGGCGGACGGGCCGGTGCACACGGTGACCGAACTGCCGCCGCGCTCGGCGCTCGACGCACCGCGGGGTCCGCGCGCCCACCGACCGCCGGTCGAGCAGGGCGAGCACGGCACGGACGCTCAGCGCCCCCCGCAGTCCGAGACCCCGTGGATGCCCGCGCGGGTCGCGGCGGCCGAGCCGACCCGCCGTACCGGAACCCGCTGAGCCCGCAGAGGCCGCAGAGGCCACTGAGGCCGCAGAGGCCGCAGATCCGGCCGAGCCGGTAGGGCCCGCCCGGTCGGCCGAGACCGCGACAACCGCAGAGACCACCGTACGCACGGCCTCCGGGCACCGATCAAGCGGCCCCGGCGCCCAGGCAACGCCCGTCGCCGGACGGACCCGGAGCGGAAACGGCCCGTCGCCGGACGGAGTTCGGGCCCGGTACCGTACGGCACCGGGCCCGGAGCGGAACGACTGCGGTCAGGCGTTGACGGGGCGGCCGGCCGCGGGCGCGGCAGCGACTGTCCCCGCAGCCGCCGGGCCGGCCTCGCCGCAGACCACCAGCAGGGCGGTCGCACGGCCGAGCGCCTCGGTGTACGCCTCGGCGGCGCGGGCGGGCGTTCCGCCGTTGACCACCAGGACGACCACCTCGCGGCGGACCGGACGGGCCAGGGCGGCGTCCGCGTAGAACACGTCCCCGCCGTCGGCGAGCTGCGCCCAGTAGCGCTCCTCACCGAAGGACAGCTCGTGCTGCTGCCAGGGGTGGGCCTCGCCGACCGTCAGCACCAGGATGGTGCCCGGGTCTCGGCCGGCGTCCAGCAGCAGGTCGATCGCGTCGTCGGCGTGTTCCAGCGCCCGGGCCGGGGTGGCGGCGATCCGCTGGACCTCCGGCGCGGCGGGGGCGGGGCGACGCGGTGCCGGACCGGGCTTGGGGATCGGCAGCGGCGGACCGGGCCGGGCGGCGCGCGGCGGGGCCGGGCGAGGGGACGCCGGGCGGGGGCCGGGCACCGTGGCCGGAGCGGCGACGGTGGTGGGTGCGGTGGCGGGCGCGCCGCCGGTGGCAGGCGCGTTGAGGGCTTGTGCGTCCGACTCGCGGGGGAAGGGAACGCCGGGGCCCGGGAGGCTCTCGTGAATCTCCGGCTCCTCGGGGAAGACAGGCATACCCGGATATCTATCAAATGCCGGTCGGACGCGCACGGGCACCCCACCCATTGGACACCGAACACTCACGGCCCCCACCCGGGGCAATTCCAGACGGACCGTCAGAAACCGAGCGTCAACTGTTCGTCGGCGGATCCCCGACCCTCACCCACTTCCTCCCGAACGCGCTTGAGGTGACGCCACTTCGGCAGTCCGTCCATGAATGCCCAGGAGACCCGGTGGTGCTCGGTGGGGCCGAGTTCCTCCAGCGCGGCGCGGTGCACCGGGGACGGATAGCCGGCGTTCTCGGCGAAGCCGTACTCCGGGCACCCCTCGCCCAGTTCGGCCATCAGGCCGTCGCGATGGACCTTGGCGAGGACCGAGGCGGCGGAGACGCAGATGCAGGACTGGTCGCCCTTGATCACCGTGCGCACCCGCCACGGGCCGCCGAGATAGTCGTGCTTGCCGTCCAGGATCACCGCGTCGGGTTCGACCGGCAGCGCCTCCAGGGCGCGGACGGCGGCCAGCCGCAGCGCCGCCGTCATGCCGAGCTCGTCGCACTCCTGCGCCGAGGCCTGCCCGAGGGCGTACGCGGTGACCCAGCCGGCGAGGACCGGGGCGAGCGCACGGCGGCGCAGTTCGGTGAGCAGCTTGGAGTCGGTCAGCCCCTCCGGCGCCTTGCGCAGGCCGGTGACGGCCGCACCCACGGTGACCGGCCCGGCCCAGGCGCCGCGCCCGACCTCGTCCAGGCCGACGACGACCCTGGCGCCGGCCCGGCGGAGCGAGCGTTCGACGGAGTGGGTCGGCGGGACGATGGGCATGGCGGTTTCCGTTCAACTGGGGCAGCCTCCAGCCTAAGCCCGTCCCGGGCCCACCCGATCCGCCGCCCTCGCCGCGGAAGGGCCCGGTGGCCGGGCCCGACGGCCGCCCTCGGCGGAAGGGCCCAGCGCCGGTCCCGACGGCCGGTCCGACCGCCGGTCCGGCAGCCGGTCCCGGGCAGCCCTCAGGCGCGGATCATCGGGTGCAGCACCTCGTCCACCAGCCGGGTGGCGAAGTCCGGACCCAGGTCCTGAAACCCTCGGATCTTGGCCTGGTAGAGCAGCATCGCCGGGATGACGTCGGCCACGAGCGGGGTGGCCGCGCCGGGCCGCACGTCCCCGCGCTCGGCGCCGCGGCGGAGGATCTCCAGGATGGTCGCCGTCATCGGCTCGATGACGCGGTCGTTGATGAAGCCCTTGAACACCTCCGCCCGCTCCTGGTCGATCTCGACCATCAGCGCGCGGAGGGCCGCACCCACAGGGGAGGCCGCAGCGGCCGTGAACGCCCCGATGAGCTGCAGGAGTTCGTCACGAGCCGCCCCCAGGTCGGGGGTGTCGTAAGGGCGTGGAAGAGTGGCGTCCAGGGCGTCGATGACGAGTTCGTCCTTGGCGGCCCAACGCCGGTAGAGCGCGGCCTTCCCGGTCCGCGCCGCACCGGCGACCCCTTCCATGGTCAGCCGCGCGTATCCGCCGGAGGTGAGCTGGTCGAGCGTGGCCTCGAAGATCGCGTTCTCCAACTCCTTCCCCCGTCGCCTTCCGGGCCGGGTGAGGGCCTGACGGGCGGCCCGCACCGGGCAGAGAGCCGCCTCCGCACCCGACCCCGGAACCACCGCACCCGGCCCGCCGATCGCGACGTCCGAGGCACCCGAGCCGTCCGGGGCACCCGGAGGCTCCCCCCGCAAGGACGCCCGGCCCGGCACCCCACCCGCCGACCCACCCGCCGACCCGCCCGCCGACCCGCCCGCCGACCGCCCCGACGGCCGACCGGACCGGTCCGCCACCAGGCGCCGCACCAACCGCTCCATCGCCACCATCCTTAAGGAACGCTTGCGTTCACAATCGGGCCAAGATATCGTCCGGATTAGTGAACGATCCCGTTCCTTCCCGCTCTGCGCAAGGGCGCAGCGCCACACCCGGACACCGGCGGTCCGCCGGGTCCACAGCACCGAGCACATAGCCAGCAGGGGGCACATTCGTGGCTATCTCCGACACGCTCAGCAAGAACTCACCACCGCAGGACGCGAAGGGGCAGGGCAAGGGCATCACCCTGGCCGTCATCGCGGCCACGCAGCTCATGGTGGTCCTCGACGCGACCATCGTGAACATCGCACTGCCGCACATCAAGGACGCCCTGGGCTTCTCGACCACAGACCTGTCGTGGGTCATCAACGCCTACACGCTGACCTTCGGCGGGCTGCTGCTGCTCGGCGGTCGCGCGGGTGACATCCTCGGCCGCCGGCGGGTGTTCATCTTCGGCACCCTGCTGTTCGGGCTGGCCTCGCTGCTCGGCGGTTTCGCGCAGGACAGCACCCTGCTGCTGGCCGCCCGCGCCCTCCAGGGCATCGGTGGCGCGATCTGTTCACCGACGGCCTTCGCCCTGATCGCCACCAACTTCGAGGAAGGGCCGGCGCGCAACAAGGCGTTCGGCGTGTTCTCGGCGGTGGCCGGCTCGGGCGCCGCGATCGGCCTGCTCGCGGGCGGCCTGCTCACCGAGTACCTGAACTGGCGCTGGGTGTTCTTCGTCAACGTGCCGATCGCCGTGCTGATCGCGATCGCCGCGCCGCGCTACATCGCCGAGTCCGAGCGTCACCCGGGCCGCTTCGACCTGCCCGGCGCGCTCACCTCGACGCTCGGCCTGGTCGGCCTGGTCTACGGGTTCATCCGGGCCGCCTCGGACGGCTGGTCCGACAGTGTCACGCTCGGCTCCTTCGCGGCCGGCGCGATCCTGCTGGCCGCCTTCCTCGTGATCGAGAGCCGCACCGATCAGCCGATCACCCCGATGCACCTGTTCGCCGACCGCAACCGCACCGGCGGCCTGGTGATGATGCTCTGCCTGGCCGCGGCCATGTTCGGCATCTTCTTCTACGTGGTGCTGTTCGTGCAGGGCCCGCTCGGCTACAGCCCGCTGATGGCCGGCGTGTCCTTCCTGCCGATCAGCGTCTCGATCATCATCGCCGCGCAGATCGCGTCCACCTTCCAGGCCAAGTACGGCCCGAAGCCGTTCATGGCGGGCGGCGCGCTGCTGGTGACCGTGGGCCTCAGCTGGCTGACCCAGATGGGCAAGGACAGCGGCTACCTGGACGGCGTGCTCGGCCCCACGGTGGTGTTCGGCCTCGGCATGGGCATGATCTTCGTCCCGGTGATGCTGCTCTCCGTCGCGGGTGTCCCGGGCGAGGAGACCGGCGCCGCCTCCGGCCTGCTCAACTCGATGCAGCAGATCGGCGGTTCGCTCGGCCTGTCGATCCTGACCACGGTCTTCGCCCACTACGCCACGGCCGAGGCCGCCGTGCAGCTGCCGAAGTTCATGCAGAGCGCGAACCCGGACCAGCTGGCCTACCTCCAGCAGCACCACGAGTTCCCGCCGGGCACGGACGCCGCCAACACCGTGCTCACCCAGGGCATTTCGCACGGCTTCATCGTGGGCGCCGCACTCGCGGCGGTCGCCCTGGTGGTCGCGGTCTTCGCGATCAAGGCCAAGGCCGGCGACCTGCCGAGCGGCGACACCGCCGTCGCGATGCACTGACACCGGCACGGACGTCGGTACGACGTCGGCAGCGAGCCGACACGACGCCGGCACCGAGCCGGCACGACGCCAAGGGCCGACCGGGAGCAGCACGCTCCCGGTCGGCCCTTCGCGCTTCCGGCGCGTTCCGGCGCTTTCCGTCCCGGCCCCGGCCCGACCCGGGCCCGGCCCCCGTCCCGCCACCGTCCCAGCCCCAGCAGCCCCAGCACCGACCCCGGCCGGCTCCTACCAATCCCTGTCCTCGAACCCCGCCCGGTCGCAGGCCCGGTGGCCGACCCGCGGCGAGTCGTCCACCGGCGGCCGCTCCGCGAGGATCCGCCGGGCCCGGGCGACCGCGAGGTCGGTCGCGTACCAGGGCTGCGCCTCCCCGCGCAGATCCTGCGCGATCAGCTGCAGCGCGCAGCTGCGCTGCGGCTCGGGGAGCCGGTCCAGGGCGGGTACCGCGTCCGCCGACAGGTCCCGGACGTTGCGCAGGTCGATGGCCGCGGTGTGCGGGTCGGTCCGCAGGGCCTGCTCGTAGCGGGTGACGTTCTGGTCGGCGACGATCGCGTCCGGGCCCATCAGGCCGTACACCGCGACGGTGAGCACCCCGCTGAGGAGGACGACGCGCGGCAGCCAGCCGTTGCGGCGGGTCAGCCCGGAAGCGATCAGCAGCAGGAAGACGACGCCCAGCCAGACCTCGACCACGAGCACCCAGAGCCGCAGCCGGGTGAGCCCGGAGGCGTCCACGTAGAACCACATCCGACCGAGCGCCGAGGCGACCACGGCCAGCGCCAGCACGCAGAGCAACCCGAGCAGGATCCGCGCCAGGCGGCGGTCGGCGACGGTGGTGCGCGGGGCCCAGCGCTTGGCGACCGCCACCACGACCAGGGTCAGCACGGTGATCACGCTGAGCTGCCAGAAGCCCTGCCGGGCGTACGCGGAGCGGCTCATCCCGGTGTTACGCAGTACGGCGTCCGCGCCGCCGAGCACCACCACGGCCTGGAGCGCCGCGAAGACGCCGAACATCAGGTTGAGCGCGGCCAGCGGCAGCGCCCACTCCAGCCGTCGCCGCTCCCGGCCGGGCGGGACCTCGGTCCGGTCCCAGCGGCGCGGGCCGGCCGCGATGTGCGCGAAGCCCAGAGCGGTCAGCGTCCCGAGCACGAACAGGACTCCGCGCCCGGGGAGCTGGGCGAGGTCGAGGTCGGGGCTGAGGCCGCCCAGCAGGTCCGCCATGGCGGCGTCGGCGCTGGCGAACAGCAGGCCGAAGACGGTCAGCAGGACGGCGGCGACCACGAGCGCCTTGAGCACCGGGACGATCCGGTCGCGGCCGCGCAGCGAGCGCCCCTGCATGCTGAGCCGGGCCCACCGCACGGCGGGCACCGGCTGCCAGAGGATGCCGGGCAGGGCGAGCAGGACGCCCGTCCAGCGGCGGCCGCCGTGCACGGCCAGTGAGGCCAGGGCGAGTGCACCCCCGATCGCCAACATGCCTGGCCAGGCGGCGCTCCACACGGCCGGGACGGCCAGCAGGGCAAGGGCGAGCAGACTCCACGCGACCGTCCAGGGCCGGACCCGACGGCCCGCCGCCCGGGCGGCGAACCCCGCCCCGGCCGCGGTCGCGCCCCCGCAGATCAGCAGGTTGGCTCCCAGGCCGTCGTAGAACAGCCAGGCCGTCAGCAAACCGGTGAGCAGGGCGGCCAGGACGACCCGGGGCGGGGCCCCGACCCGCCGCTCGGGGTCGCTCGCTCGCAGGCGGCTCGCTCGCTTCGGCGGCGGCGCGACAGAGGTGCCGGGCGCGCCGGGTGCGCGCCAGGGCCTGGCCGGGTCGTACAGGTCCCAGGAGCCGTACGGCCCGCCCGGCTCCGGCGACCCCGGCATCGTCCCCGGCTCCGGAGCTGGTGGCGGATCGGCCGAGGCAGGCGTGGACAGACCGGGCATGGGTCCCCCTCAGTGGTCTACGGGTATGCGGAAGCCGCCCTCGGGGCAGTCCGCCGGCGGGCGCGCCGGGCGCCGCACCGCCGACTGTAGACCATTCTGAACAGGTTCAAAAGTTGGTTCTGAACGCGTTCAGAACCACCGTTCCACGTACCACCCCCTTGACGCCCCGCCCGCTACCCCTTCACCGACCCGGCCAGCAGCCCCCGGACGAAGTACCGCTGCAGGCTGAAGAAGACGACCAGCGGCACGATGATCGACAGGAACGCCCCGGCCGTCAGCAGCTCCCAGCGGCCGCCGAGCGAGCCCGACAGCTGCGCCAGCCGCACCGTCATCGGCGCCACCTCCGGCGTGCCGCCCGCGAAGGTCAGTGCGACCAGCAGGTCGTTCCAGACCCACAGGAACTGGAAGATCGCGAAGGAGGCGAGCGCCGGGGCGCTCAACGGCAGCACGATCGAGCGGAAGATCTTGAAGTGCGAGGCGCCGTCCACCACGGCCGCCTCCATCAGGTCGCGCGGCAGCTGGGCGATGAAGTTGTGCAGCAGGAACACCGCGAGCGGCATCGCGAACATCGTGTGCGCCAGCCAGACCGGCGCGTAGCTGCCCTTCAGGTCCACCGCGGGGATCAGCGTCAGCGGGCCCAGGTGCGCGCCGCTGGAGAACAGTCGCAGCAGCGGGATCAGCGCCATCTGGAGCGGCACCACCTGCAGTGCGAACACGGTGAAGAACACCGCGTCGCTGCCCCGGAACCGCACCCAGGCCAGCGCGTACGCCGCCATCGCCGCCAGCACCAGCGGGAAGACGGTCGCCGGCACGCTGATCGCCAGCGAGTTCACAAGGAAGGGCATCAGCCCGGTGGAGGCGCCGGAGCCGCCCTCGAACAGCACCGAGTGGTAGTTGCCGAGGCCGAAGTCCGGGTGGAGCAGCGCGCTCCACCAGCCGCTGGTGGTCACGTCCTGCTTGGGCCGCAGCGAGGTCACCAGCAGACCCAGCGTCGGGATCGTCCAGAGCACCGTCATCGCGATCACGAACACCGAGGCCGACGGACTGCTGAAGGCCTTGCGGACCGGACTGCCGGGGCCGCCGGCCACCCGCGGGGACCCCTTCGGGACGGACGCCTTCGAGCCGGCCCCCTCCGGGGCCGACGTCGTCGAGCCGGACCCCTTCGAAACGGACACCTTCGGGTCGGAGGACTTCCGCAGCGAGGTCACCGCACCTCACGCTCCTTCCGCAGCTGGACGATGTTGTAGGCCACCAGCGGCAGGACCGCGAGGAAGAGGATCACCGCGAGGGCGCTGCCCCGCCCGGAGTTGAACTGCACGAAGGACTGCGAGTACATCTCGTTGGCCAGCACCTGGGTGCCGAAGTTCCCGCCCGTCATGGTGCGGACGATGTCGAAGGCCTTCAGCGTGATGATCATGACGGTGGTCAGCACCACCATCACCGTGGTGCGGATCATCGGCACGGTGACGTACCAGAACAGCCGCACCCCGCTCGCGCCGTCCAGCCTGGCCGCCTCCACCACCTCGTCCGGGATCGCCTTGATGGCCGCCGACAGCACCACCATCGCGAAGCCGGTCTGCACCCAGACCATCACCACCATCAGCAGGAAGGTGTTCAGCGGCTGCGAGAGCATCCAGTTCGGCGGGGCGTCCCAGCCCACCGCGACGGCGAGCCGGCTGAGCAGGCCGATCTGCGGCTGCCCGGGCCCGCGCGACTCGTAGACGAACTTGAAGATGATCGACGCGCCGACCAGCGAGATCGCCATCGGCATGAAGATCAGCGACTTGTAGACCGACTGCCCGCGCATCCGGTCCACCAGCAGCGCCAGCACCAGCCCCAGCCCGGTCGCCACCAGCGGTGCGACGACCAGCCACAACAGGGTGTTGACCAGGACCTCCTGGACCGAGTCGGTGGTCACGGCCCAGCCGAAGTTCTCACCGCCGACGAACCGGGTGCCGTCGTCGTTCAGCAGGCTCAGGTACACCGTGCGGATCAACGGCACCACCAGGCCGACCGCCAGCAGCAGCACCGCCGGGCCGAGGAACACCGCGACGGCCAGCGGACGGGCCAGCCGGCCGCGGGCCCGCCCGGCGACCAGGAAGACCACCAGCAGGATGCCGAGGAATCCCGCCACGGCGCCGAAGGTGTTGCCGAACTTGACCGCCGCGTCGCCCCAGGAGCCGACCGCCAGTCTCTCGGCGGCCGGCCCGGCGACGGGTGACAGGGATCCGGGTACGGACATGGCTGCGCGTCCCTTCGGGTGCGGTGGGAAGGGGGCGGGCGGTGCGGGTGGGTGGCCCCGCACCGCCCTCGACAGGTGGTCCTCGGGTGCGCCCTGCTCCGGCCCTGCCGCGACGCGGCGCCGGAGCGGGCCCGCGGGCCGGTTACTGCGGCCAGGCGGCGTCGATGTCGGCGGCGGTCTTCTGGATCGACTGCCCCTCGGCGAACCAGGCGGTCAGCGACTTCCACTCCTGCCCGGCGCCGACCGCGGCCGGCATCAGGTCGGAGCCGTCGAACCGGAAGGTGGCCCCGGGGTCGGTCAGCGCCTCGGCCGACAGCTTGTCGATCGGGTCGGTGTACAGGCTCTTGTCCACGCCCTGGTTCGCCGAGACCCAGCCGCTCGCGGTCCGCACCCGGCTGCTCGCCCAGTCCGAGCTGGAGAGGTAGTTCTGCACCGCCTGCACCTCGGGCCTGCCGGCGAAGGCCGCCAGGAACTCACCGCCGCCCTCGACCGGGTTCGCGACGGACGGGTTCACCGCGGGCAGGTGGAAGGCGAAGACGTCCCCGTCCGGGCCGACCTTGGTGCCCTTGGGCCACTGCGCCTCGTAGAACGAGGCCTGCTGCAGCATCATGCACTTGCCGCTCAGTACCGGCGTGCCCGCGTCCTGGAAGGTCGTGGTGGCGATCGACTTCACGTCGCCGAAGCCCGCGTTGACCCAGGCCGGGTTCTGCATCCAGTCGGCGACCGTCTTCATCGCCGTGGTGATCTTCTCGTCGGAGAACTTCACCTGGTGGCCGACCCACTGGTCGTACACCTCGCCGCCGTAGCTGCCCAGCACCACCTCCTCCAGCCAGTCGGTGGCCGGCCAGCCGGTGGCCGTACCGGAGGCGATGCCGCCGCACCACGGCCTGGGGCCGCCCGCCCTGGCGATCCGGTCGCTGAGCGCCATCAGGTCCGCCCACGTCTTCGGCGCCTCGTAGCCGGCCGTCTTGAAGGCCTTCGGCGAGTACCAGACCAGCGACTTCATGTTGGCGCTCATCGGCGCCGCGTAGAAGGTGCCGTTGACCGAGCCGTAGGTCTTCCAGATCGGGCTCCACTTGTCCTGGTTCGCGACGGTCTGGGCGGGCGGCTTCACCACCTTGCCGCTCTTCACCATCTGCGCCAGCAGACCCGGCTGCGGGATGATCGCGAAGTCCGGGGCGTTGCCGCCGGCCACCCGCACCGGGAGCTGCGACTCGAAGTCGTTCGACCCCTCGTAACTGATCTTGATCCCGGTGCACTTGCTGAACTCGGACCAGGACTTCTCCAGGTTGTCCGACTCCGGGCTCAGGATGGAGGCGAACATCGTCACGGTCGTGCCCGAATGCCCGGCGTACGGCTGGTACTTGGCGCAGTCGCCGGACAGCGACCGGGTCGCGCCGCCCCCGCCGTCACCCGAACCGCCGGAGCTGTTGGAGCACGCCGCGGTCAGCGCCAGTGCCGCCACCAGGGCGGGTACGGCGGCCAGCCGCCGGCGGCGGGAACTCGGTTGCGGCGCGGTCGGGTTGAGGGTCAATGCGGTCCTCCTCGCCAGGGCATTGCTGCCGACGGTGGCTGAACGACATTGCGCTGTACCGGAGACGGGCCTACAGGGATCGCGGGCGGACGGCGGCCGAACTGATCGAAGACGTTAACGCAGCAGCCGCCCGACGCCAAGGTCCACGTTCGACCTTCACAAGGCGGTGTCCCGACCGTGACCCGCGACCAGCCGGAATCCGGACCACCGCCACCAGAAGTCGAAGGCCCCGCCCGGGAACCCGGACGGGGCACATTTCGTGACGCATCATCAGATCAGTCAGAGGTGCCAGAGGCGTCAGAACAGCCGGATCGGCAGATCCAGCAGACTGTTCACCACCAGCGACGGACTCGGCCGGAGATCGGCGTCCGGCACCGCGAGCGACAGCTTCGGGAACCGCTCGAACAGCGCCGGCAGCGCGACGCCCGCCTCCAGCCGAGCCAGCGGCGAACCCGGGCAGACGTGCGGCCCGTGGCCGAAGGACAGGTGCCGGGTCGGGTCCCGGGTGACGTCGAACAGCTCCGCCGTCACCCCGTGCTGCAGCGGGTCCCGGCCGATCGCGTTGTACGAGACCAGCACCGGCTCGCCCGCCGGGATCACCACGTCGCCGACCGGGATGTCCGCGGCGGTGAAGCGGAACAGGAAGTTGCTGGTCGGCGGCGTCCAGCGGAGCGACTCCTCCACCACCGCGTCCCAGGACACCTGCCCCGAGCGCACCAGCTCCAGCTGGTCCGGGTGCGCCAGCAGCGCCCGCACCGCGTTGCCGATCAGGTTCACCGTGGTCTCGTGACCGGCCGCGATGATCACCCGCAGGGTGGCCGCCGCCTCCGCGTCGGTCAGCGCCCCGCCCTCGGTGTCGGCCGCCAGCAGCACGCTCGCCAGGTCCTCGCCCGGGGCGGAACGGCGCTGCGCCACCAGGTCGTTGACGAAGGCGTTCAGTCCGGCGATGGTCGCCTGGATGCCCGCCGGGTCCGGCTTGATGCCGAAGAACCGCTCGTACAGGTCGCGCAGCACCCCGTGGTCCGACTCCGGCACGCCCAGCAGCGAGCAGATCACCGTCATCGGCAGCGGGAAGGCGAAGGCCGTCTTCAGGTCGACCTCCGGCTCCCCCGCCGCCAGGGCGTCCAGAAGCGCGTGGGTGATCTCCTCGACGCGCGGGCGCATCAGCTCCACCCGGCGCGGGGTGAAGGCCTGCGCCACCAGCGCCCGCAGCCGGCGGTGCTCGGCGCCGTCCGTGGTCACCATGCTCGGGCCGGGCACCGCCAGGCCGATCAGCGGCCAGGTCTTCGGCACCTCGCCGCGCTGGTAGGCGCCCCAGTGCGCGGCGTCCTTCACCAGCCGGGCGTCCGTCAGCAGCTCGCGCGCCGCCGCGTGCCGGGTCACCGCCCAGGCGGCCACGCCGCCGGGCAGCTCGACCGGCACCACCGGGCCGGCGGCCCGCAGCAGGGCGCCCTCGGCCGCGTTGTCACGGGCCAGCGGGTCGAGGACGATCGGGGCCTGGGCAGCGGTCATCGCAACTCTCTTTCGGACGACGGGGTGTCGACGGGGGCCGGACCCGCCGACGGTCGGCAGACGATCGGCACCGATGGGCGACGGTCGGCGACGGACGACGGGTGTCGACGGATATCGACGGATCAGGCCGGGTGGCCCGGGGTGAACGAGACCGGCAGCGCCACCAGCCCGCGCACCCAGGCCGACGGCCGCCACACCAGCGCGTGCTCGGCGACCGCCAGCCGGAGGTCCGGCAGCCGGTCCAGCAGCACCTCGATCGCGGTCGTCGCGATCACCTCGGCCGCCTCCTGGGCCGGGAACGGGCAGCCGTGCTCGCCGTAGGAGTAGCTCATGTGCGCCCGGTTGCCCTCGGCCGGCCGGCCGTCGGCCTGCCGCACCGACGGGTCCGCGTTCGCCCCGGCGAAGCCCAGCAGCACCATGTCGCCCGCACCGATCCGCTGGCCGCCCAGCTGGGTGTCCCGGACCGCCCAGCGCCCGGCGAAGATCTGTGTCGGGGTGTCCTCCCAGAGCGCCTCGTTCAGCGCCTGGCTGATGCTGCGCCGACCGCCCGCCAGCGAGGCGGCGAACCGCTCGTCGGTCAGCATCAGCCGCAGCGCGTTGGAGATCCAGTACGAGGACGGCTGGTGGCCGGCGATCAGCAGCACCCGCAGGTCGCGCATCACCTCGTCGTGGTTCAGCCCGGCCTCGTGTTCCAGCATCCGCGAGGCGACGTCGGCGCCCGGGTGCTCGGCCTTCTCCTCGACCAGGGCGAGCATCAGCTCCAGCAGCCGCTGGGCGCCGGCCGGCGCGTCCGGACCGCCGTCCAGCATCGACAGCAGCGCCGCGATCAACTGCGGCGCCTGCTCCTCGTCCAGGCCGAGCACCCGGCACAGCACCAGCAGCGGCATCCGGTGCGCGTACTCGGCGACCAGGTCCGCCTCGCCGCGGCCGGCGAACTCGTCGATCAGCCCGTCGGCGATCTCCTCGGAGTGCTTGCGCAGCTCGTACGGGTCGATCCCGGCCAGTGCGTCGGTGACCGCGCGCGAACGCCGGACGTGCTCCTCGCCCTCGGCGTACAGGATCGAGGGGACGGGCGCCATCATCGGCTTGAGCGGCCAGTCTGCGGGCAGCGTCTCCCAGGCGTTCCACCGGCTGGAGTCACGGCCGAACAGCTGCGGCTGACCGGTCACCAGCTGCAGCTCGCGGTAGCCGATGACCAGCCAGGCGGGCACGCCGCCGGCCAGCTCGACCGGGGCGACCGGGCCGTGCGCGGCCCGCAGCTCGCGGTAGAGCTGGGCCGGGTCGGTCTGGAAGCGCGGCCCGTACAGCGGCGTGGCGCCGGCGTGCGCCGGGCAGCCCGGCGGCGGGGTGACGGCGGGCTCGGTCACGGGGTGCTCTCCTCGTACATCGCGGTGGGGGCCGCTGCCGGGGCGGCAGCCTCTTCGGAGCCGGTCGGGTCGGCTGCAGGGGCACCGGCCGGGTGGCCGGCCGCGTCGGCACCAGCCGGGTCGGCACCGGCGACACCGGCGGCCTCGACTGCCTCGACGGCCTCGGCCAGGTAGGCCTCGTCGGCGCCGGCCAGGGCCGCCAGGTGGTGGACCAGTTCGATCAGCACCCGCTTGCCGGACTCGCGGTCACGCGCGTCGCATTCCACCAGCGGCACCTCGGCCGGCAGGTCGAGCGCCTCCCGGACCTGCTCCAGGGTGTGGGTCGGCTCGCCGAAGTTGTTGCGGGCCACGACGAACGGGGTGCCGTGGTGCTCCAGCCGGTCGATCGCGTACCAGGAGTCCTCCAGCCGCCGGGTGTCGACCAGGACGACCGCGCCCAGGGCGCCGCTGAACAGCCGGTCCCAGAGGAACCAGAAGCGTTCCTGCCCGGGCGCACCGAACAGGTACAGCACCTGGCGCTCGGAGAGGGTGATCCGGCCGAAGTCGAAGGCGACCGTGGTGGAGCGCTTGCCCCAGGAACCGGCCGGGTCGATGCCCTCTCCCGCCCGGGTCATCACCTCCTCGGTGTTCAGCGGGCGGATCTCGCTGACCGAGCCGACCAGGGTGGTCTTGCCCACGCCGAAGCCGCCGACCACGACGATCTTCAGCGCGTTGTCGGCGGTCGCCCGCAGCGGAGTGCGCCCGGCGGGCCGGACGTCAGAGCCGTTGGAGGCCATGCAGCACCTGCTTCAGCGTGTCGAGGTCGGGCAGCCGGGCCTTGTTCGTCGCGAACCGGGGGTGGCGGGCGGTGACCGCCCCGGACTCCAGCAGGTCGCCGAGCAGGATCTTCACCACCGAGACGGGCAGCGCCAGCTCCGCCGCCACCTCCACGACGGCGGTCGGGGCCTCGCACATCCGCAGGATCCGGACGTGCTCCGACTGCATCCCGGGCGTCGGCTGCCGTTCGGCGACGATCAGGGTGACCAGGTCGAAGGCGTTCTCCGGGGCGCGGCTGCGGCCCTTGGTGATGGTGTAGAGGCGGTCCGGGTCGTCGTCACGGCCCGGCAGCACCGACCCGTCGGTCATATCCCCGCGCCCTCCGGTGTGGCGGCGCTCCCGTCCGCCGCCCCGTCCTCCGTGCTGCGGGCCGGGGCGCTGAGGTGGATGCCGATCTGCTCGATCAGGCCGTGCATGTTGTGGCCGACCACGCCGACGTCCGCGTCGTCGTCCGTGACCACCGCGAGGTGCGCGCCCTCGCCGGCCGCCACGATGCACAGGATGCCGCCGTGGAACTCGGTCATCGACTGCCGGACTCCGCCGCTGCCGTCGCCGAACTCGATCGAGGCGCCGTGCGCCAGGCTCTGCAGGCCGGACGCGATCGCGGCCAGCTGATCGGCCTGGTCGTTGCCGAGCCCGGCGGTGTGACAGAGCTTGAGGCCGTCGGCGGAGAGAACCAGGGCGTGCCGGGTGCCGGGGGTTGCCGCCAGCAGGTTTTCCAACAGCCAGTCGAGGTCGCGGTCGGGGGCGCTGCTCATCAGGTGTCCTTCTCGGTGACGGGGGAAGCGTCGGGCGTGGTGTCGGTGTCCGTGGTCGGCGTCCCGGTGGAGTGCTGCTCGCCCTCCACCGGACGGGCGGCGGCCCGGCGGAACGCGCCGAACCGGGCGGCCGCGCTCGCCGCGTCGGTGCGGACGGGCCTCGCAGCCCGGTCCGCCGCCGGAGCGGTGGCCAGCGTCTGCCCGCGCCGACGCTGCGGCAGGCCGCTGTCGGTCACGCGGGCGGGCGCGGGCGGGAGCGGGGCGGCGGTGACGGGTGCGGTCGGGGCGGTGAGCGCGGTCGGGGCGGTGCGTACGGTCGGAGCGGCCAGTACGGTCGGTGTGGTGAGCGCGGTCGGTGCGGCGGGCGCCGGCGGCAGGGGGGTGGGGGCCGGGCGTGCGGGGGTGAGCGCCGGGCGCGCGGCCTCGGCGGCCGGTGCCTGCGTCGGGACGGCCGCCGGGGTGGGCGCCGGAGCGGGGTGCGAGACCAACTGCTGCGGGATCAGCATCACCACCCCCGTACCGCCGCGCGCCGACGGCCGGAAGGAGATCTGCAGCCCGTGCTTGCGGGCCAGGACACCGACCACCGCGAGGCCCAGCCGGGTACCGGCGGACAGCATGGTCAGGTCCAGCGGCTCGGCGGAGACGGCCCGTTCGGCCCGGCGCAGCCAGCTGTCGCTCAGGCCTAGCCCGCTGTCCTCGACGGTGACCACCAGCCCGGCCGGCACCTCCTCGACGTAGACGTGCACCTCGGCCGGCGGGGCGGAGAAGTTGGTGGCGTTGTCCAGCAGCTCGGCCAGCGCGTGCATGACGCCCTCGGCGGCGTACCCGGCGACCGCGGCGGTGCTGGCGTTGTGCAGCCGCACCCGCTGGTAGGCGCCGATCCGGCCCAGCGCACCGCGCAGCACCGACTCCACCGCGATCGGCTTGGCCCAGCGGCGGCCCGAGCGGGCCCCGGTGAGCACCGCGATGCTGTCGGCCATCCGGCCCGCCTGGGCGGTCGAGTGGTCCAGGCTCAGCAGGTCGCCGAGCACCTCCTCGTCGTGCCGGTGCTGCATCTCGCGAAGCTCGGCGTGCATGCTCGTGGCCAGCGCCTGGACCCGCCCGGCGGCGGTCGCGCAGACCGCGAGCGCGGCGGCCCGCAGCCGCTCGCCCCGGCCGATCTCCTCACCGACGGCGCGCAGCAGCGCGTACTGCGGGTGCTTGCGGTGGGCGGCCAGCGCGCTGTCCACGGCGGCGCCGGCGCGCAGCTTCTTCACCACCTCGGGCAGGACACCCTCGGCGATCAGGTCCAGCTCGGCGCGCTCGGCCTCGGCCCGCGCCCGCTCCGTCTCCAGGCCGGCCCGCTCAGCCGCCAGCTCGGCCCGCACCCCGGCCAGCTCGGCGTCCAGCTCGGCCCGCACCCGGGCCAGCTCGGCGTGCGCGGCGGAGACGTCCGACGCCGCCCGGGCCTGCTCGGCCCGGGCGGCGTCCCGCTCGGCCTCCGCAGCGGCGGTGCGGCCCTTGGCCGCCGCCTCGGCCTGCCGGGCGGCGCCGGCCACGACCAGCGCCGTCATCGCCTCCTGGTGCCGGTCCTCCACGTCCTCGGCCAGCCGGTGGGAGCGCTCGGTGCCGGTCGCGGCGAGGCCGACGGCTATCAGCCACAGGACGGTGACGGCGCCCACCGCGAGGGCGGTGAGCGGCTGGTGCGCGCCCAGCGCCCGGCTGACGCCGACCGGTGCGGCGACCAGCGCCAGCAGGACGGCGGCCGCCGTCAGGGCGACGGTACGGGGTGCGGGCCGTCGGCGCGGCCGGCCGTCGGGGCTGGTGGCTTCTCTCATCGGTGCGGTCCTCGGCAACGTCGGCGGGCGGCGGCACGGCGGCGGATCGGCGACGGTCGCGACCGCCGACAGCTGGTGGGGCGCATACCAGACCGCCCGGCGACGTCGCGAAACGTCTCCGGGCGGCTGATCGGTTCACGCTTGTCGGCCGATCATATCGATTCAGACATTGGCCTCAAGCGGCCAGTTGACGGGCAGTCTCCTCCATCCACGACCCGTACACCGATTCGCGACGCAACCGCCGCACGACCGAGCGGCCCGGTTCACAACCGGGGCTTCACTCCAGCGTCCGCTCGACCGCCTGCCGGACGGCCTTCGGATCCAGCCCGTGGTCGACGACCACCCGCACCCCCAGGCCCTCCCCCTCGCGGAGCACGCCGAGCAGCAGGTGCCCGACCCCGATCTCCCCCGACTTCAGCCGCAGCGACTCCCGCAGTGACAGCTCCACCGCCTTCCTCGCCCTCGCCGTGAACGGGATGTGCCCGCCCCTCGCGCCGCCGGAGCGGAACCAGCCCCGACGCTTCGGCGCCTCCTCGGGCGGGGCGTCCAGCGCGCCCTCCCCGAAGACCGACTCGACCGCCTCCCGCACCGCGTCCAGATCGACCCCGATCGAGGCGAGCGCCTGCGCCTGGCCGGTCTCCCCCAGCAGGCGGCGCACCGCCTGCCGAGCCGTCCCGTGGTCCAGGCCGGCCTCCGTCAGCACCCCGGCGGCCGGGTCCTCCGACCGGCCCAGGACCGCCAGCAGGAGGTGCTCCGTGCCGACGTAGCCGTGCCGCAGCTCCCGCGCCTCCTGCTGCGCGGCGACCACGACCTGCCGCGCCGACTCGGTGAATCGCTCGAACATCCCTCAGCCTCCGTCCTGGTCCCCGCCGGTTCCTCGCCGGGCGTACTTCTTGTGCACCGCCTGCCTGGTCACCCCGAGGCAGACCGCGATGTCCTGCCAGGACCAGCCCTGCGACCGGGCGCTGCCCACCTGCAGGGCCTCCAGGCGGTCCGCCAGATCGCGCAGGGCGCGGACCGCCCGGAGCCCCACGGCCGGGTCACGGCTGCTCGCCGCGGCCGCGAGTTCTCCGCTCTCGCTCATGCTGTCAACTTTGGTTGACACTCGCGCGGATGTCAACCCTGGTTGACAACTCTGCCGAGGGCTCCGCCTGCGACTCCGCCGGCGACCCGGCCGACGACCCGGGCCTCAGCGGCCGCCGAACCGACGCTCCAGCGCCTCCTCGAAGGTCCCCCGGCCCACCGCCCGCTCCGGCGCCAGGTTCCCGCCCGCCCGCAGCCCGCGGCCCGCCGCCCCCGGCACCCGCAACGGCAGCAGCACCCGCCGCTTGCCCGCCGCCCGCAGGTACGCCCCGGCCAGCTCCCGGTACGTCCGCACCTGCGGCCCGCCCACCTCCGGCGCGAACCCCGCGGGCTCCTCCCCCACCAGGGCGACGACCGCCGCGGCCACCTCCCGGACGTCCACCGGCTGGAACCGCGCCCCGCCGAGCACGGGGAACACCGGCAGCTTCACCGAGGCGTCGAAGAACCTCAGCAGCAGGTCGTGGAACTGCGTCGCCCGCAGCACCGTCCACCCCAGCCCCGACTCCCGGACCACCTGCTCACAGGCGAGCTTCGTGTTGTAGTACGCCATCGGCACCCGGTCGATCCCCACGATCGACACGTACAGCAGGTGCCGGACGCCGGCCTCCCGCGCCTGCGCCACCAGCGTGCGGACCGCCGCCACGTCCGCCTTCCTCTGCGTGGTCGCGCAGTCGACCACCACCTCGACCCCGGCCATCGCCCCGGCGATCCCGGCCCCGCTCACCAGGTCCCCGACCACCCACTCGACCCCGTCGTCCCCGCTCCGCGCCCGCCGGCTCAACCCCCGCACCGCCACCCCGCGCGCCACCAGCAGCCGCACCACCTCCCGTCCCAACGTCCCCGTCGCCCCGGTCACCAGCACAGTCCCGTTCACCACACCGCTCCTCTCGTCGACTGCCTTCCCCCTACGGACCGGACACGGCCCCGATCCGTGACATCGGCGGGTTCGGAGCACGAAAAGAGGCGGGGCGAGGACACGAAGTCCTCGCCCCGCCTCGGGTTTCACCTCATCGGGTGGAACCGGGGTCGATCACGATCAGCTGCAACCGCTGGTGGAGCCGCAGCCCTCGCAGAGGTAGCAGCTGCCGGCGCGGCGCATCTTGGTGCCGCAGGAGAAGCAGAGCGGGGCGTCGGCGTTGAGGCCGAGCTGGATCTCCATCAGCTCCGTGGAGTTGTGGGCCTGCTTCGGGGCCGCCTTGGGCGCCTCGACCGCCGGAGCCGGGGCCGGCTTGGCGGCCACCGGGGCCGACTGGGCGAGCGACTCGGTGTCGAGCTCCTCGGCCTCCAGCGGCTCGTAGGAGCCGGTCTCCAGGTGGCGCGTGCGCTCCTCGACGGAGTGGATGCCGAGCGCCGAGCGGGTCTCGAACGGCAGGAAGTCCAGCGCCAGGCGGCGGAAGATGTAGTCGACGATCGACTGCGCCATCCGCACGTCCGGGTCGTCGGTCAGACCGGCCGGTTCGAAGCGCATGTTGGTGAACTTCGAGACGTACGTCTCCAGCGGCACGCCGTACTGCAGGCCGACCGAGACGGCGATCGAGAAGGCGTCCATCATGCCCGCGAGGGTCGAGCCCTGCTTGGACATCTTCAGGAAGACCTCGCCCAGGCCGTCGTCCGGGTAGGAGTTGGCGGTCATGTAGCCCTCGGCGCCACCGACCGTGAAGGAGGTGGTGATGCCCGGACGGCCCTTGGGCAGACGCTTGCGGACCGGGCGGTACTCGACGACCTTCTCGACCGCGGCGGGGGCCGCGGCCTCGTCGGCCTTGGTCTCGGAGTCCTTCTTCTTGGCCGACAGCGGCTGGCCGACCTTCGAGTTTTCGCGGTAGATGGCGAGCGCCTTGACGCCCATCTTCCACGCCTCGAAGTAGATCTCCTCGACGTCCTCGACGGTCGCGGCGGCCGGCATGTTGACGGTCTTGGAGATGGCGCCGGAGATCCACGGCTGGATCGCGGCCATCATCCGCACGTGCCCCATCGGCGAGATGGAGCGCTCGCCCATCGCGCAGTCGAACACCTCGTAGTGCTCGGACTTGAGGCCCGGCGCGTCCACCACGTTGCCGTGCTCGGCGATGTGGGCGACGATCGCCTCGATCTGCTCGTCCTGGTAGCCGAGGCGCCCCAGGGCGCGCGGGACGGTGCCGTTGACGATCTGCATCGAGCCGCCGCCGACGAGCTTCTTGAACTTGACCAGGGCCAGGTCGGGCTCGACGCCGGTGGTGTCGCAGTCCATCATCAGGCCGATGGTGCCGGTCGGGGCGAGGACCGAGGCCTGGGCGTTGCGGAAGCCGTTCTCCGCGCCGATGCGCACGACGTCCTGCCAGGTCTTGTTGGCCGCCAGCCAGACCGGGGCGTCCAGCTCGTCCACCGAGACGGCGTCGAGCGAGGCGTCCGCGTGCTGCTTCATGACCTGCCGGTGCGCGACCGCGTTGCGGGCGTAGCCGTCGTACGGGCCCACCACGCCTGCGAGTTCGGCGCCGCGGCGGTAGGCGGTGCCGGTCATCAGGGAGGTGATGGCGCCGGCCAGGGCGCGGCCGCCCTCGCTGTCGTAGGCGTGGCCGGTGGCCATCAACAGGGCGCCGAGGTTCGCGTAGCCGATGCCGAGCTGGCGGTAGGCGCGGGTGGTCTCACCGATCTTCTCGGTCGGGAAGTCGGCGAAGCAGATGGAGATGTCCATCGCGGTGATGACCAGCTCGACGACCTTGGCGAAGCGCTCGGCGTCGAAGCCCCCCTTACCGTCCTGAGGGGCGTCGTCCCGCAGGAACTTCATCAGGTTGAGCGAGGCGAGGTTGCAGCTGGAGTTGTCCAGGTGCATGTACTCGGAGCAGGGGTTGGACGCGTTGATGCGGCCGGACTCCGGGCAGGTGTGCCAGTGGTTGATGGTGGAGTCGTACTGGATGCCCGGGTCGGCGCAGGCCCAGGCGGCCTCGGCCATCTTGCGGAACAGCTTCTTCGCGTCGACGGTCTCGATGACCTCGCCGGTCATCCGGGCGCGCAGGCCGAACTCGGTGCCGTTCTCGACGGCGGTCATGAATTCGTCGGAGACGCGGACCGAGTTGTTGGCGTTCTGGTACTGGACGGAGGTGATGTCGTCTCCGCCGAGGTCCATGTCGAAGCCCGCGTCGCGCAGGGCGCGGATCTTCTCCTCCTCCTTCACCTTGGTCTCGATGAAGGCCTCGACGTCCGGGTGGTCGACGTCGAGCACGACCATCTTGGCCGCGCGGCGGGTGGCGCCGCCGGACTTGATGGTGCCGGCGGAGGCGTCGGCGCCGCGCATGAAGGAGACCGGGCCGGATGCGTTGCCGCCGGAGGACAGCAGCTCCTTGGAGGAGCGGATCCGGGAGAGGTTGAGGCCGGCGCCGGAGCCGCCCTTGAAGATCATGCCCTCTTCCTTGTACCAGTCTAGGATCGACTCCATGGAGTCGTCGACGGCCAGGATGAAGCAGGCGCTGACCTGCTGGGGCTGCTTGGTCCCGACGTTGAACCAGACCGGCGAGTTGAAGCTGAACACCTGGTGGAGGAGGGCGTGGGTCAGCTCGTGCTCGAAGATCTCGGCGTCGTCCGCGGTGGCGAAGTAGCCGTGCTTCTCGCCGGCGGCGCGGTAGGTGAGCACCACGCGGTCGATGATCTGCTTGAGGCTCCACTCGCGCTGCGGGGTGCCGACGGCGCCGCGGAAGTACTTGGACGTGACGATGTTGACGGCGTTGACCGACCAGAAGTCGGGGAACTCGACGCCGCGCTGCTCGAAGTTGATCGACCCGTCGCGCCAGTTGGTCATGACGACGTCACGCCGCTCCCAGCGGACCGCGTCGTACGGGTGCACGCCAGGAGTGGTGTGGATGCGCTCCATCCGCAGACCGCCCTTCGGGGCCTTGGCGCCCTTGGCCGCGGCCTTCTCGGACTTCGACCCGCGTGCGGAACCGCTCGTGGTGTCTGTCACTTCTCGCTCCTCCTCCTGGGCAAACGCCCGAAGTGCCCTGAAAAGTCCGGGCACCGCTGGTTCGTTCTTCCGGTGTGCGGGCAGGCGGGGACGCTGCCTGCCTTCGCACGGTTTGTAGTGTTCTGCGCCCCGTTTCCGGGCACGCCGGGGCCCCGTGGGGCCTTGTGGTGCGGCCGGGCCCCGACTGGGGCCGGTGACGCCGGCGCCTCCTAGGGCGCGGCGGCGGAGACGGACACGCGGGCGTCGTCCGTCTCCGGGGTGCGGGGCCGTTCGGCGCGGAGTTCCGCGATGGCGGCCTCGAAGTCTTCCAGTCCGTCGTAGGCCTGGTACACGCTGGCGAAGCGCAGGTAGGCGACCACGTCGAGTTCCTTGAGCGGGCCGAGTATGGCCAGCCCCACGTCGTGGGTGGTCAGCTCGGCGCTGCCGCTGGCGCGCACGCACTCCTCGACCCGCTGGCCGAGCTGGGCCAGCGCGTCCTCGGTGACCGGTCGGCCCTGGCAGGCCTTGCGGACGCCGGTGATGACCTTCTGCCGGGAGAACGGCTCGGTGACGCCGCTGCGCTTGATGACCATCAGCGCGGCCGTCTCCACCGTGGTGAAGCGGCGGCCGCAGTCCGGGCACTGCCGACGGCGGCGGATGCAGCTGCCGTCCTCGGTGGTCCGGCTGTCGACAACGCGGCTGTCGGAATGCCGGCAGAAGGGGCAGTGCACCTCGGGATCCCTCCCTGGCAGATCGTGCGGACCAGTCGAGTCTATGCGATGCGCCCCCGGCCTCGGCAAGCTGATCATGCGCGGCGACCACTAGTACTGGGCACGGAGAGGACTGTAGCCACTACATCTAGGCCTTCGGGGGAAGTGACACCCCTGGCGTGTCGACGCCGATTAGACTGCCGGAGTCGGGTTCTGGTCGAACATTTACTCGATGTACAACAAAGCCTTGATCGAGTCAGCCAACTCCCGAATAATTCACTCGAACGTGTGTTTGGCGCAACCTTTCGATAGGAGGTGCGTTGGGCTGGAAAAGGGAGAGGACAGCCGTCGAGAGGGGCCGCCGTGAACACGATCGAAAGCAACACCATCCCGGTGCAGGAACACTCCCAGTTCAAGGTGGGGCAGCGCACCACGAATCAGCAGAGCGTGGACATCAGCATGGACCGCAGCGAAGACCACCGGCTCTCCGGCACGGCCCTTTCCGGCTCCAACCGCGTGCCCGACCAGCCGATCGAACACTCCTCGGCGATGGACGACACCCACTCCTCGCCCGCCCGCGCGATGCCGGGCCGCCCGCCCGGGATCCGCACCGACGAGGCCGGGCTCACCGAGCGCCAGCGCCGGGTGATCGAGGTCATCCGGGACTCCGTCCAGCGCCGGGGCTACCCGCCGTCCATGCGCGAGATCGGCCAGGCCGTCGGCCTCTCCAGCACCTCCTCGGTGGCGCACCAGCTGATGGCCCTGGAGCGCAAGGGCTTCCTGCGCCGGGATCCGCACCGTCCGCGCGCGTACGAGGTCCGCGGCGTCGAGGTGGCCCGCCCCAACACCGCCGAGACGGCGGGCCGCCCGTCCACCTCCTACGTGCCGCTGGTCGGTCGGATCGCCGCCGGCGGGCCCATCCTGGCCGAGCAGACGGTCGAGGACGTCTTCCCGCTGCCCCGCCAACTGGTCGGCGAGGGGGAGCTGTTCGCGCTCACCGTGCGCGGCGACTCGATGATCGAGGCAGCCATCTGCGACGGCGACTGGGTCACCGTGCGCCGCCAGCCGGTCGCCGAGAACGGCGACATCGTGGCCGCGATGATCGACGGCGAGGCCACGGTCAAGCGGCTCAAGCGCGAGGACGGCCGGATCTGGCTGATGCCGCACAACCCGGCGTACGAGCCGATCAACGGCGACAACGCGACCATCCTGGGCAAGGTCGTCGCGGTGCTGCGCCGCCTCTGACGCCCTCCGGCGCCCTCGGAGACCCCCGGACACCCTCCGGCGGCCCACGGCAACGGGAAGGGGCTCCACCGCGATCCGCGGGGAGCCCCTCCGTCGTCCCCTCCCGGGCCCGCACCGACCGGGAACGCCGGCCGGAGCACCACGGCCCAGGACGATCAGCCGGCGATCAGCCCCGCTTCACCACCGGCCGCACCGGAGCCGCCGAGGCGTCGATCGCCGCCAGCGAGCGGCGGACCTGGTTGCGGTCCGTGGTGTACCAGAACTCGGGCATCGAGGAGCGGAAGAAGCCCCCGTACCGCTTGGTCTCCACCCGCGGGTCGAGCACCGCCACCACGCCGCGGTCGTCCGCCGCGCGCACCAGCCGGCCCGCGCCCTGCGCCATCAGCAGCGCCGCGTGCGTCGCCGCGACCGCCATGAAGCCGTTGCCGCCGCGCTGTTCGACGTCCTTCTGACGGGCGCTCATCAGCGGGTCGTCGGGCCGGGGGAACGGGATGCGGTCCATCACGACCAGCTGGCAGGCCGAACCGGGCACGTCCACGCCCTGCCAGAGCGAGAGCGTGCCGAACAGGCAGGTGGACGCGTCCGAGGCGAACTCGCGGATCAACTCGCCGAGGGTGTCCTCCCCCTGGAGCAGGATCCGCTGGTCGAGCCGTTCCCGCATCGCCTCGGCGGCGGCCTGGGCGCCGCGCATCGAGGAGAACAGGCCCAGTGTCCGACCGCCGGCCGCGCCGATCAGCTCGGCCAACTCGTCCAGCATGTCGGGCCGTTCGGGATCGCGCCCGGGGTCGGCCAGGTGCTTGGCGACGTACAGGATGCCCTGCTTGGGGTACTTGAACGGGGAGCCGACGTCGATCCCGCGCCAGTGCGGCACCGCGTCCTCGCCGAAACCGGGGCCGGGCTCGGGGTTGTCCCCGGCCGTCCGGACGTCCGGCAGCCGGGTCTCGGACGGCAGGCCGACGGAGGCGGCGACACCGTTGAAGTCCCCGCCGAGCTTGAGCGTGGCCGAGGTGAGGACGACCGAGCGCTCCTTGTACAGCCCCTCGCGCAGCAGCCCGGAGACGCTCAGCGGGGCGACCCGCAGCGAGGCGGTGCCCAGCCCGTAGCGGTCGCTGCGCTCGATCCAGACCACGTCGTACTCGGAGTCCTCCAGCAGCCGCTCGGCGGTCTCGTGCAGGGTCTCGGCCGAGGCCATCGCCTGCTTGCGGACGGCGTCCTCGTCGCTGAGCCCCTTGTCCCTGGTCTCGCCGAGCGAGCTGATCACCTGGCGGGCGGCGTCCCGGATCGCGGTGACCGCGTACGCCAGGTACTCGGGCAGTTCCTCAACCCGGCCGGGCTGGGCGGTCTCCATCAGGCCGTGGTAGTTCTCGGCCGCGGCCTGCAGGGCGTCCACGGCCTTCTCGTTGGCGAGCCGGGCGGCCCGCTTCACGGCCCGGTTGACCGCGCCGACGGTCAGCTCGGCGGTGGCCGCACCGGTGACCCGGTTGACCAGCTCGTGCGCCTCGTCCACGATCAGCAGCCCGTGTTCGGGCAGCACCGGAGCGCCCTCGATCGCGTCGATCGCGAGCATCGCGTGGTTGGTGACCACGACGTCCGCCAGCTTGGCCCGCTCCCGCGCCTTCTCGGCGAAGCACTCCTGCCCGTACGGGCAGCGGGTGGCGCCCAGGCACTCCTTGGAGGTGACCGACAGCTGGGCCCAGGCCCTGTCGGAGACGCCGGGGCTCATGTCGTCC
Source organism: Kitasatospora sp. NPDC085464 (assembly GCF_044541955.1). Lineage (NCBI taxonomy): Bacteria > Bacillati > Actinomycetota > Actinomycetes > Kitasatosporales > Streptomycetaceae > Kitasatospora > Kitasatospora sp. NPDC085464. The sequence continues at coordinate 58,927 of NZ_JBITTM010000022.1, read as the reverse complement.
CGGTCCCCGGTCTCGGTCTCCTCGGCCCAGTCGCGCAGCCTCAGCACGTCCTGCCCGAGCTTGCCGGTGGGCCCGCCGAGCGCGTCCACCGGGTCGAACAGGCCCTCGCCCTCGTCGCTCGGGGTGCCCTCGTTGGCCCGGTGCAGGCACAGGTAGTTGGAGCGGCCCTTGAGCATCGCGAACAGCGGGCGGCGGCGCAGCACCGGGTGCATTGCCTCGACGGTGCGCGGCAAGTCCCGCTCCACCAGCTGGCGTTGCAGCGCCAGGGTGGCGGTGGCGACCACCACGCGGTCCCCGTGGGCGAGCGCGGGCACCAGGTAGGCCAGGGACTTCCCGGTGCCGGTGCCGGCCTGGACGAGCAGGTGCTCGCCGTGGTCGACGGCGTCGGCGACGGCCTCGGCCATCCGGACCTGGCCGGGGCGTTCGACGCCGCCGACGGCCGCCACCGCGGCGTGCAGCAGCTCGGGGATCCGCGAGCGCGGGACGGCCACGGCTTCCCCGGCGTCGTCGCCGAGGTCCGCCGCCCGCTGGGATTCGGAGTCGTGGGATTCGGAGTCGTTCGTCATGACCCTCCCACCCTACGGGGCGGGGGTGACAATCCGGTCCCGTTGCGCGGGCAGCCGCACGTCCACCGCCACCAACGCGTTCGGCACGGTCCCGAACCGGGCGGCGTGCGGGCGGTGAGGGCGGTCCTGGTAGCCGTCGAGGAGCAGCCGGTTGCGGTTGAGGCAGAGCCGGTCGATCCGGGGCCGGAACAGGTCGAACAGCTCGAAGCGCTCGCGCAGCTCGGGGAAGCGGTCCTGGTGGCGCAGGACCTCGGCGCGCAGCAGGGCCCAGAACTCGGTCTCGGGCAGTCCGGTCTGCGCCTCCAGCAGCGGGGCGAGGTAGCGGAAGACGCCGATGAACAGCCCGGAGTGGATGAACTGGCAGAGCCCCTGCGCCCCCTCCCGCAGCAGCACGTCGGCGACCTCGGCGGGCAAGTCGCGCAGCTCGGGCAGGTCCTGCGAGCTGAGGTTGACGTCGTCCACGAAGTCCTTGACCGCGAGCCGGGTCGGGGTGTCGCGCTCGTCGAAGACCACGATGGCGTTCTCGCCGTGCGGGGAGAAGACCAGCCCGTACCGGTAGAGGAAGTGCAGCAGGGGCGGCAGCAGCGCGGCGAACAGCCGGCCGGTCCACTCGGCCGGGGTGAGGCCGGAGCGGGCGATCAGCTCGGCGGCGAGGGCCCGCCCGTCGGAGCCGGTCTGCAGCAGGGCGGCCAGGGTGCGGGCGCGCTCGCCGCCGTCCAGGAAGGGGCCGAGCGGTTCGCGCCAGATCGCGCCGAGGAGTTCCTTGTACTGGTACGGGGCCTCGGGCATCGCGCCGTAGACGGGGTGGTCGACGGTGACGGAGGCGATCTCGCCGAGGAGGATCACCCGGCACTCGTCGCGCAGGAACGGGTCGGCGTCGCGCAGGCCGTGCAGCCAGGCGGTGACGGCGGGCGCGGCCAGGGTGCGTTCGGTGGGCAGGCCGCGCCAGACCAGGGTGTTGAGGATGGACAGGGGCAGCTTGACGGTGCAGCGCTCGGGGTGGGCGGTGTTGAAGAAGGAGCGGATGGACTGCTGGGGCAGCCGTGGGTCGCCGTCCGAGGGCAGCGGGACGATCTCGCCGGAGGCGATCCAGGGCGCGAACAGGGGCAGGACCGTCTCCTCCCACTGCCAGGGGTGGACGGGCAGCAGCAGGTAGTCGTCGGCGTCCGGGCCGAGGGCGGCGCGCAGTGCCCCGACGTCGTCCAGCTCGCGGGCGTACAGCTGCTCGGGGTGTTCCAGGCCGGGCACGCCCCGGTACTCGGCGAGCCGGCGGTGGACGGCGATCCAGGGCAGTGGGCGCGGGCTGCGGGCCTCCGGGGCCCAGCGGGCGGCGTCGCCGGCGGAGAAGCCGATCCGGCCCTTGTTGGGGACGATCCAGGGGTGGCCGCCCTGCCGGCCCTCCAGCGCGGTGTGGTCGAGCTCGGCGAGTTCGGCGGCGGTGAGCGCGGTGGCGAGCTGGCGGGCGTCGGAGGTCAGGGTGGCGGAGAGTTCGCGGATCAGGTGGGCGGTGGTCTCGCCGCGCATGCCGAGGGTCTGCCGGGCGTACGGCAGGAAGCGCAGCGGGTCCAGTCCGTCGGGGCGGGAGCAGCTGATCGACTCGGGCTCGACCTGCCATCCGTCGTAGGCGCCGCGCCGGGCGGTGAAGCGGTACTCGACCTCGGGCAGCTTCAGCAGGTACTCGCCGTCGAGGGCCCCGGGCGCGGGTTTGAGCAGTTCCTCGTAGGCGAACTCGCCGAGCATCTTGGCGAGCAGGGCGCGGCCGGCCCGCTGCCAGTGCCCGGCGGTGAGGTGCGGGGGCAGGTAGAGCGGCGGTTCAGCGGCCGACGGTTGCGGCACGGGTCAGCTCCTGGGGGCGGGGGAGGACGGGGGTCTGTTCGAGGGGTGCGCTGACGGGCGGTGGCGGGACGGACGGCGCGAAGCCGGTCCAGGCGGTGCGGTCGGGCAGCCGGTGGACGGTCCGCCCGGTGACGGCGTTGAGGATCACGGCGGCGCGGTGGGCGCCGAGTCCCAGGTCGGGGGTGCCGACGCCGTGGGTGTGCAGTTCGGCGTTCTGGACGTAGAGGCCGCCGGTGAGCCCGGGCCGGGTGGCGACCCGGTGGTCCAGGTCGACCCGGTAGCGCCCGGCCTCGTCCCAGTCGATGAGGTCGGCGAGCGGTTCGAGCGCGGCCGGGCGGGCGGCCCGGTAGCCGGTGGCGAGCACGACGGCGTCGGTGCGCAGGAGGTGCTCGGCGCCGGAGTCGGTGTGCCGGCAGTGCAGTTCGAGGCCGCCGCGGGTGCCGGTGACGGCGGTGCCGGTGACGGCGGTGCCGGGGGTGATCTCGACCGGGGCGTCGTCGATCGGGCGGCCGATGGTGCGCTCGTAGAGGTGGTCGTGGATCTCGGCGAGGGTCTCGGCGCTGGCGGCCTTGTGGAGCTGCCACTGGGCGGTGACCAGGGCGTCCCGGACGGGTCCGGGCAGGCCGTGGAAGTAGCGGGTGTAGTCGGGGGTGAAGTGCTCCAGGCCGAGCTTGGAGTACTCCATGGGTGCGAGGGCCCGGGTGCGGGTGAGCCAGCGCAGCCGGACGCCGTCGTCCCCGTGGCGGCGGAGCAGGTCGAGGAAGACCTCGGCGCCGGACTGCCCGCTGCCGATCACGGTGATGTCCCGGGCGCCGGCCAGGTCGGCGCGGCGGTCCAGGTAGTCGGCGGAGTGGAAGGCCCGTGGGTGGTCGGCGAGGCCGGCGAAGGCGTCGGGCAGGACCGGGCGGGTGCCGACGCCGAGGGCCAGGTTGCGGGCCCGTACGGTGGACCGCCGACCGGTCGCGGTGTCGGTCAGCTCGACCCGGTAGCAGGGCTCCTCCCCCGGTGCGGCGGCCCAGTGCAGGGCGGTGACCTCGGTGCCGAAGCGGCAGTTGGCCAGCCGCTCGGCGGCCCAGCGGCAGTAGTGGTCGTACTCGCGGCGCGGCAGCTGGAAGCGCTCGGCGAAGTAGAACGGGAACAGCCGGTCCTGTTCGCGCAGGTAGTTGAGGAAGGACCACGGGCTGGTCGGGTCCACCAGCGAGACCAGGTCGGCGAGGAACGGCACCTGCATCCGGGCGCCGTCCACCAGCATCCCGTGGTGCCAGCGGAACTCCGGGCGCTGGTCGCAGAAGAGCGTGCGCAGGCCGGGGACGGGCTGGGCGAGCGCGGCGAGCGAGAGGTTGAACGGGCCGATGCCGACGCCGAGCAGGTCGTACGGCGGCGGTGCTGGGGTGTCCACGGGGTGTCCTAGGCGGGGTCGGGGCCGGGCTGATCGGCCGGGGCCGGGGGCGGATCGGCCGGGGCCGGGGGCGGGACGGTCGGGCCGGGAGGGATCGGGGCGGGGCGTGGTCGGCCCGGGCGGGTCGGGTGCTGCACGGGCCCCGCGGGTCGGGGCTACACGGCGCGGGGAGCCCGGGCCCGCACCATCAGGGCGGCGCGCTTGTCGGGCAGGTCGAGTTCGGCGGCCGCCCGGAACCCGGCCCGTTCGAAGGCCCGGACCGAGCGCCGGTTGCGGACGTCCGGTTCCGCGACGACCCGCTCGCAGGCCGGGCGGCGGCGCAGGATCCGTTCGGCGAGCGCGGCCAGCAGGACGGCCCCGAGCCCCCGGCCACGGCTGGCGGCGGGGCCGAGCAGCAGGTGGACGCCGGTGTCGTGCGGCCGGGCCGGGTAGTGCGCGGCCAGCGGGTCGAGGTCGGCGCGGTAGACCTCCCAGTAGCTCATCGGCTCGCCGTCGAGCAGGCCGAGGCAGGGGACGCTGCGGCCGTCGCCGTCCAGCTGCGCCCGGACGTGCCGGCCGGTGGCCTCCGGCGGCCCGGCGAGCTCCCAGAACGCCGCGACCTCGGGGTCGTTCATCCACCCGGCGAGCAGCTCCAGGTCGGCGGGCAGCCGGACCGGGCTGAGCCGGAACTCGCCGGCCGGGGTGGGGATCGCGCCCCACCCGGGCAGGTCGTCCAGCATCAGCCACCCGCCACCGGGTTGGGGATGTCCACGTAGACGGACTGGCTGGCGACCGGGCCGACCAGTTCGTCCATGCCGTTGATCCGGGTGAGCAGGTTGGCCTTGCAGGGCAGCGTGGGCGCGTCCAGCAGCAGGGCGGGCAGCGCCGAGCCGGTGGCGGCGACCCGCGGTCCGGCCAGGAACCGGCGCAGCGCGGCCAGCAGCACCGTCTCGTCGGCCAGTCGCTGGGAGCCGAGGGCGCCGATCAGGCCGAGGACGTGGTTGATCCCGAGGTAGTAGGCGAAGTGGTGGTCGATGACCGGGTCCGGCAGGAAGGTGTCGCTGTCGGCGCCGAGGCCGGGCAGCCGGGTGGTGAGCCGTTCGGCGGCGCTCTCCCGGTAGTAGTAGCCCTGGTTGTCGCGGTAGCGGCCGCCGCTCGGCCAGCCGTCGGCGTCCAGCAGGACGAGGCTGTTCTGCTGGTGCGCCTCCAGGGCGATGCCGCCCCGGCCGTCCAGCCACAGGATGGGGAGCACCACGGCGTCCAGGTAGCGCAGGAACCATTCGGCCGTCACCGTCGGCAGCGGGCGGCCGCAGCGCACGGCGAGCGTCCGCAGGGTGTCGCCGAGCCGGGAGGGCACGGTGTCGCCGGTGCCGAGCGGCTGTTCGGCGACCAGTCCGGCGACGCACAGCGCGCGCTCGGCGGGCGCGAAGGGCTGGGCGCGCAGCACGGTGTCCAGGCCGCCCGGGTCGCCGAGCGCCGGGTGGTCGACGCCGATCCAGGCCGGGTCGCGGACGATGTCGAAGCCGGGGTGGGCGGCCCGCCACTCGGCGGCCAGGCCGCTCTCCAGCAGCCGGTGCATCTCCAGGCCGCGGTGCAGTTCCTTGCGCAGGTTCTCCCGGCGGGAGTTGGTGATCCGCAGGCCGAGCGAGAGCTTGAGCATCCAGGGGGTGCCGGGCCGGTAGACGGTGCGCACCGAGGAGGTGGGGTGCCAGGGTTCGCCGGCCGGGCCGAGGTCGTGCAGCAGTCCGTCGGCGAGCAGCGCGGCGACGGCCGGGCGGTGGGCGAGCTCGCGGGCCTGCCAGGGGTGCAGGGGCAGGGCTGCGGTGCCGGGCGGCAGGGCGAGGCGGCCGTCGAGCAGCCCGGCGGTGAGCCGGTCGGCGCTCTCGGCGACGGCGGATCCCGCGGCGAGCAGCTCGCGGTCCACGGCGTACCAGTGGAGTTGGAAGGAGCCGTGCAGTTCGGGCGAGTAGGCGGCGCTCTGCGCGGGGCCGAGGCCGTCGCGGCTCTTCGGGGTGGGGTGCAGCGGGTGGCCCAGCAGCAGGGACTGCTCGGCGGCGAGGAAGTGCGAGCGCTCCGGTCCGCCGGGCACGGCGGCGGTGCGGCGGTGCGCGAGGATCTCGGCGGTGCGGACGACCGAGTCGGCGACCCGGGCGGCGAGGTCGGCGACCTGCCCGGGGTCGGGTCGCTCGGCGGCCGCGGCGGCGAGCAGCGCGGCGGCGGTGACGGCGTCCACCGGGGCGTCGGCCCCCTCCGGCACGACGCCGCCCGCGCCGGCCGCGAGGGTGGCCGGACCGAAGCGGTGCCAGCCGCCGGGCGACCAGTAGCGGACCGGGGCGGTGAGCCGGGCGGCGCCGCCGAGGACGGCGATCCGCAGCCGGCCGTCCGGGCCGGGCCGGGCCCCGGTCTCCCGCGTCCAGCAGCGCAACAGGGCTTCCACGGCGGCCTGTTCGGCGGCGACGGAAGGGTCGGGGTGCAGCAGCGGGTCGGGCCCGGGCTGGTGCTCCTCGCGCACGGGCTCCGCCGGCTGCGGCGGTTCGGGCGGGGCTCCGGTGAGGGCGGTGCTCAAGGCTGCTCCTTGGGGCGCGTGGGGGTGCGGACGCGCGCTGTGGTGGAGGGGTCGGCGAGCGCTCTCACCGTCGCGTCAGGTAAGGGTTACCTATCCCTGAGGGGTGATCACAAGGACGGCTCACTCGTCCGGGTGAAGATCGGGGATTGTCCACCATCGGGGCGAAATGCCCTGCTGTGCCAACGAGCCGACCGGTCCCACGTCACGGACCGGCGACCTCCTGACGGGCCCGCAACCGGGGGGCGGACACGGTCGTCCTCGTCCGCGATGGAAGACTCCAGGACGGCGGGCCCGCCCACGGCGGACCGGCCGCGCACGGACGACCCGTCACCGGACGGGCCGACACCGACCGGGCCGACACCGGACGGACGGGCCCTCACCGGGCAGGCCGACACCGGGCAGGCCGACACCGGCCGGGCCCGGAAACGCCCCGGCGACGACCGGCCCGGAACAGACCGACCCAGCACAGAACCGACCGAGCACAGGGGGAAGCGCACAGATGCCTACGATCCACCGATCAGCCCTGGCCGCCGCCGTGGTCGCCGGAACCCTGCTCGCCGTGAGCGCCTGCGGGCCGGACGGCCCGGCGGGCGACGGCCCGGGCAGCGCCGCGCCGCCGCCGTCCTCGGCCGCGGCGACCGGCGGCAGCGGCGGGGGTGGCGTGATCGGCGGGATCACCCTTCCCTCCGGCCTGCCGACCAGCCTGCTGGAGGGCCTGCCGAGGAGCTGGGACGACCTGAAGAAGTGGAAGTTCGAGGACTGGGACAAGTGGGCGTCCAAGCACGTCTTCGACAACCCGGTGGTGAAGGATTTCTGGGACCCGGACAAGATGGGCGACTCCAAGCCCGCCGAGCCGGCCCCGCCCGCCACCAAGCCCGCCCCGGCCACCCCCGCGCCCGCCACCGACGACGGCGTGACCGACCCCGAACCGCCGGTGGTCAACGCCGTCGCGCTGCCCCGCCCGTACACCAAGCAGCCCTCCGGCAAGGTGTTCTTCTCCGCCAAGGGCGGCCGCGGCAACTGCTCGGCGACGGTGATCGCCGACCCGCAGCACCCGGGCCGGAGCAACCTGGTCTGGACGGCCGGCCACTGCGTGCACGAGGGCAAGGGCGGCAGCTTCTACAAGGACCTGGTGTTCGTGCCCGCCTACAACAACTCGGGCGCCTCCAGCGGCGGCAAGCGCGCACCGCTGTCCGAACTGGCCCCGCTCGGCACCTGGTGGGCCGACCAGGTCACCACCTCGCCGCAGTGGATGGTCGAGGGCGGCGGCACCGGCGACGCCGCCAACCAGTACGACTTCGCCGTCATGCGCGTGCACAACCAGAACGACACCGGCAAGTCCCTGGAGGAGACGGTCGGTTCGGCCGTCCCGGTGTGGTTCGACGCCCCGCGCGACAAGCTGAACGTCTCGGCCGTCGGCTACCCGCTGCTCAAGCCGTTCGACGGCCAGGAGCTGTACAAGTGCGACGGCGGCAAGCCGACCCGGCTCTCCTTCGACGCCAAGCGCCCGACGATGCTCACGATCGGCTGCAACATGACCCAGGGCTCCAGCGGCGGCGGCTGGTTCGCCACCATGCCCGACGGGAAGACCGCCCTGGTCAGCAACACCTCGATCGGCACCCAGGACCACACCTCGCTCAGCGGCCCGTACCTGGAGACGGTCGCCAAGCAGGCCCTGGACTGGATCTCCAGGAAGCAGTAGCCGCCACCGGGGGGCGGAACGGAAACACCAGCACAGCACGGGGGACGATCCAGCATGCCGACGAACACCAGCCGGGCACGCCGCGCCAGGACGGCCGGCGCCGCGCTGCTCGCCGCGGCCGCCCTGGCCGCGGCCGGCTGCGGCCCGGACGGTCCCGCCCGGCCGGTCGCCCCGCCCCCCGCCCTCCCCACCTCCGCGCCCACCAGCCTGGGCGACCTGACGGGCTGGAAGCTGGAGGACTGGACGAAGTACGTCGCCGACAGCAGGTTCGCCAACGAGACGGCGGCGGGCTTCTGGTCGGCCGCCCGGATGGACGCCGCCAAGCCCCGGCCCACCCCGGAGTACTCGCTCACCGCCCCAGCCGCCGCCGGCGTCGAACGGGACGCCCCGCCCGCCGCCGTCCCGGCCCAGCCCCAGCCGCACCCGTACGGCCAGGCCACCGCCGTGGTCGGCCGGCTCTTCATGACCACGCCGCAGGGCGACGCGGCCTGCTCCGCCACCGTGGTCGCCGACCCGGTCAACCCCGGGCGCAGCAACCTCGTCTACACCGCCGCGCACTGCCTGCACGACGGCAAGGGCGGCGGCTGGCAGAAGAACCTGGTGTTCGTGCCCGGCTTCAACCGGGACGGCCAGGCGGCCCGCGGCAAGCCGCACTCCGACGCGCAGAGCGCCCCGTACGGCCGGTGGACGGCGGTGCGCGCGCTGGTGTCGCCGACCTGGCTCCAGGAGAGCGGCGTCGGCGCCCACAACCAGTTCGACTACGGGATCCTGCGGGTGCGCGCCGAGAACGGCTCCGGCGCGTCCCTGGAGGAGACGGTCGGCGGCTCGGTCCCGGTCTGGTTCAACGCCCCGCGCGACCGGATCACCGCGGCCGCGGCCTACGGCTACCCGGCCGAGCGGCCCTTCGACGGCACGGAGCTGGACCACTGCGACTCCCCGGTCCCGCCCGGCCGCCTCTCCTTCGACCCGACCCGCCCGCCGATGTACGTGATCGGCTGCGCCATGACCGCCGGGTCGAGCGGCGGCGGCTGGTTCGTCACCAGGGACGGCAAGCCCAACCTGATCAGCGTCGGCGCGATCGGCGACCGCAGTCCGGCCGGGTACCAGGCCGGCCCTTCGCTGCAGGACCAGGCGAAGCAGGCCTTCGACTTCTTCGCCAAGAACGTCCGCTAGCCCCGTCCGCCGGCCCCGTCAGCGAGCCCTCCGACGGGCCCCGGCCTACGACCCGCGCGAGCACGCGGAGGGCCCCTAGAAACCGCCCGGCGGTTTCTAGGGGCCCTCCGTGCGCTTGCGCGTCAGCCCTGCAGGGCCACCGCGAAGTGCTCCAGCTCGGCGGCCAGCTCGGCCGCCACCTTGGCGTGCAGCAGCGTGCCCTCGCCGGTGTGCTCGGTGGAGAGCAGCTCGCCCTCCGCGTGCACCCGGGAGACCAGCGCGCCCTGGGTGTAGGGCACCAGGGCCCGCACCTCGACGGCCGGTCGCGGCAGCTCGTCGTCGATGAGCTTGAGCAGCTCCTCGATGCCCGCGCCGCTGCGGGCCGACACCACGATGGCGTGCGGCTCGCGGCGCAGCAGGCGCTGCAGCACGTGCGGGTCGGCGGCGTCCGCCTTGTTGATCACCACGATCTCCGGCACGTTCTGTGCGTCGACCGAGACGATGACCTCGCGGACGGCGGCCAGCTGCGTCTCCGGCTCGGGGTGCGAGCCGTCCACCACGTGCAGGATGAGGTCCGCGTCGGCGACCTCCTCCATGGTCGAGCGGAAGGCCTCGACCAGGTGGTGCGGCAGGTGCCGGACGAAGCCGACGGTGTCGGCCAGGGTGTAGACCCGCCCGCTCGGGGTCTGGGCCCGGCGGACCGTCGGGTCCAGGGTGGCGAACAGCGCGTTCTCCACCAGCACGCCCGCGCCGGTGAGCCGGTTGAGCAGGGAGGACTTGCCGGCGTTGGTGTACCCGGCGATGGCCACCGACGGCACCTGGTGGCGCTTGCGCTCCTGGCGCTTGGTGTCGCGGCCCTTCTTCATGTCGGCGATCTCCCTGCGGAGCTTCGCCATCTTCTCGCGGATCCGGCGCCGGTCGGTCTCGATCTTGGTCTCACCGGGACCACGGGTGGCCATGCCGCCGCCGGACGAGCCGGAGCCGCCACCACCCATCTGCCGGGACAACGACTGACCCCAGCCTCGCAGCCGCGGCAGCATGTACTGCATCTGGGCGAGCGAGACCTGCGCCTTGCCCTCCCGGGACTTGGCGTGCTGGGCGAAGATGTCCAGGATCAGGGCCGTCCGGTCGACGACCTTGACCTTGACCACGTCCTCCAGGTGGATCAGCTGGCCGGGGGTGAGCTCACCGTCGCAGACCACGGTGTCGGCGCCGCTGGAGGCGACGATGTCGCGCAGCTCCTTCGCCTTGCCGGAGCCGATGTAGGTGGCCGCGTCGGGCTTGTCGCGGCGCTGGATGACGCCGTCCAGCACCTCGGAGCCGGCGGTCTCGGCGAGCGCGGCGAGCTCCGCCATGGAGTTCTCCGCCTCCTCCAGCGTGCCGTCGGTCCAGACGCCGACGAGCACCACGCGCTCCAGGCGGAGCTGGCGGTACTCGACCTCGGTGACGTCTTCGAGTTCGGTGGAGAGGCCGGCAACCCGGCGCAGGGCGGCGCGCTCGCTGCGGTCGTACTGGTCGCCGTCGTAGTGGTGGCCGAGGTCCTCGTCGATGGCCGCGAGGTCCTCGTCCATGAGGGCTTCCGCCCGCAGACCGTCGAAGCGGCGCGGAGCGTCGGCGTGGTCGCGGGTGTCGAACGTGGAGGTCATTCTGTCCTTTGGCTCGCTGGTACGGGTGGCTCGGGGGACCGGACGGTCCCCTCAGGAGTCTGCCCAGCTGCCGCCCCGGCTACCGTCCGGGCGGGGTGAGCTACCCCTCGGGTCCTCGGGTGACACCCGGGGCTCCTGTGCCCTGGGAACGCCGCGGACCGGCCGTGAATTCCCCATGATGGTCGCACGCCCGGCGCGGGCGGGTCATCCCCATTTCACCGGAGCGCGGCGGGTCGGCCCGGCCCGACCCGCCGTGCCCCCGGGCCGTGGGGGGCCGGCACCCAGCCCCCGGCCCGGCGCTCGACCCCCGGCCCGGTGTCCGACCGCCCCCCGCGCCGGCGCCTACCCTCCCGCCGGGCCGTGCGGACGGCTGACGTCGAACACCCCGGAGACCCGCAGCATCGCCCGCATCAGCCCCGGCAGCGCGCCCGGCGCGGGCAGTTCGACGGTGTAGGTGTGCCGGACCCGCGACTCCTGCGGCGGCTCGACCTCGGCCGACACGATGCCGACCCCCTGGGCGGAGATCGCCGCCGTGAGGTCGGCCAGCAGCCGGGGCCGGTTCAGCGCCTCGGCCCGCAGGGTGGCCCGGTGCCCGGCCGCCGGGGCGTCCTGCGGCTGCCAGCGGACCTCCAGCGCGACCCGTCCGTCGGCCCGCATCCGCTCCCCCGCCGGGCAACCGGTGCGGTGCACGGCCACCGCGCCGCCGCGGATCGGGTAGCCGGCCACCTCGTCCGGCGGGACGGGCGTGCAGCAGCGCGCCAGCCGTACGGTCGCCCCGGGCCGTCCGGCCACCGCGACCGGGGCGGCCCGCTTCTCGGCGGTGCGCCGGCCGGGCGGGGCGGGCTGGGCCGCGGCCGGGCCGGTGCGGACGGCCGGCAGCCGGGCCGGCGGGTCGGCCAGCCAGCGCTCGATGGCCAGCCGGGCGGCGGGGGTGCGGGCGTGCGCCAGCCATTCGGGGGCGGGGCCGGAGGGCTGGCCGCCGCCCGCCGGCAGGGTCTCGGTGAGCACCGCGATCAGGTCGCCGTCCTCCAGCACGGTGGAGAGCGCGCTGAGCCGCCCGTTGACCCGGACCCCGATACACCGGTGGCCGGTCTCCTCGCCGAGCAGGTAGGCCGCGTCCACGCACGTGGCGCCGGCCCTCAGCTGAAGCGTTTCGCCGCCTTCCGTCACCACGGTGATCTCGCGGTCGCCGGCCAGGTCGGCGGTGAGCGCGGACCAGAAGGCGTCCGGGTCGGGCGTCTCCTGCTGCCACTCCAGCAGTCGGCTGAGCCAGCCCGGCCGGGCCGGGTCGGTGCGGTCCAGTTCGTCGGCGTCCTGGGCGGTGGCGGCCGGGGAGGGGTCTCCCAGCGCGACCACCCCGGTCTCGGCGACGTCGTGCATCCGGCGGGTGCGGACCAGCACCTCGACCACCGCGCCGCCGCTCAGCGCCACGGCGGTGTGCAGCGACTGGTAGAGGTTGAACTTGGGCGCGGCGACGAAGTCCTTGAACTCCCCGGGCAGCGGCGTCCAGCAGGTGTGGAGTTCGCCGAGCACGGCGTAGCAGTCCGCGTTCTCCTCGACCACCACCAGCAGCCGCCCGAAGTCGGCCGGCCGCGGGCCCTGCGGCCGGCCGTCCGGTCCGGGCGCGCCGGTCCGTCTGAGCAGCACCCGGTGCAGCGAGACGCAGTGCCGGGGCCGGACGGTCACCTCGGCGGCCACCCCGGCCTCGGCCAGCTGCCGGGCCAGCTGCCGGGCGAAGGGCTCCAGCACCGTGTCCGGCCCCGCCTCGTGACCGGCCATCAGGGCGCGGGTGCGGGCGTGCTCCTCGGGGTGCAGGGTGGCGAAGACGATGTCCTCCAGCTCCGCCTTGAGCACCTGGATGCCGAGCCGTTCGGCCAGCGGGATCAGCACGTCCCGGGTGACCTTGGCGATCCGCACCTGGCTGGCCGGCTTCATGTGCCGGATGGTGCGCATGTTGTGCAGCCGGTCGGCCAGCTTGATCACCATCACCCGGACGTCGTCCCCGGTGGCGACCAGCATCTTGCGGAAGGTCTCTGCCTCGGCGGCGGCACCGAAGTCGACCTTCTCCAGCTTCGTCACCCCGTCGACCAGGTAGGCGACTTCGGGCCCGAAGCTCGCGCCCACCTGGTCCAGGGTCAACTCGGTGTCCTCGACGGTGTCGTGGAGCAGCGAGGCGACCAGGGTGGTGGTCCCGGCGCCGAGTTGGGCCAGGATCATGGTGACGGCCAGCGGGTGGGTGATGTACGGCTCGCCGCTCTTGCGCTTCTGGCCGCGGTGGCTGGCCTCGGCGAGCCGGTACGCCCGGGCGAGCAGGCCGAGGTCGGCCTGCGGGTGGTGCCGGCGGTGCACCCGGACGAGCGGTTCCAGGGCGTCCGGCACGGGCGGCCGCCCGGTGGCCAGTAACGCGGCCCGGCCGGCCCGGCCGAGGGCTGCCCGGCCGAGCTCTCCGAGGGGCCTCCTGGCCCCGGCCTGCCGTACGGTCGTCGGCTGCCCCGTCAGGGACTGCCCGGCTTCGATGGTCATCGGCACCTCCGGCAACGTCGCCGGGCGCGGCCCCTCCAGAGGGGGTGATCCTGCTACCCCTCCCAGGGGTGATCGACCCGGTGGTCCATGCTACCGAGCAGAGCACGTTCCGCGACGCCGTGGTTCCCGTCCGCGACCGGTATCACCCGATCGGGGGGATTCGTCACCGCACGAATTGGGCAAACCGGGCCGTCAGCCGCGGTGCACGGACTCCCACCAGCGCCCGTCCAGCCGTCCCTCGGCCACGATCACCGCCGGCCCGGTCATCTGCACCCCGCCGTCCGGGTGCTCGGTGATGACCAGTCGGCCCCCCAGCACGTCCACGGTGTACGCGACGGACTCGCCGGTGACGGCCGGGTCGACGCCGTCCCGGCGGATGGCGGCCACCGCGACGGCGCAGGCCCCGGTGCCGCAGGAGCGGGTCTCGCCCGAGCCGCGCTCGTGCACCCGCATCGCGACGTGCCGCGGCCCGCGGTCCACCACGAACTCGACGTTGACGCCCTCCGGGTAGACGCCCTCCGGGCTGGTGAGCGGCGCGTCGACCAGCTTCCCGGCGTGGTCGAGGCTCTCCACGAAGGCCACCGCGTGCGGGTTGCCCATGTTGACGTTCAGCGCCGGCCAGCGCCGCTCGCCGACCGCGACCTCGATGCCGTCCGGCCCGGGCAGCCGGGCGCGGCCCATGTCGATGGTGACGTCGCCGGGCGTGCCGTCCTCGGCGGCCTCCGCGACCGTCGCGGTGAGCACCCCGGAGCGGGTCGCGACGGCCAGCTCGCCGGGCTTGGCCAGGCCGGCCTCGACCAGGAAGCGGGCGAAGACCCGCAGGCCGTTGCCGCACATCTCGGCGATGCTGCCGTCGGAGTTGCGGTAGTCCATGAACCACTCGGCCCGGTCGGCCATCCCCCTGGCGGCCGGGTCGGCGGCCGAGCGCACCACGCGCAGCAGCCCGTCCCCGCCGATGCCGGCCCGCCGGTCGCACAGCGCGGCGACGGTCTCGGGACCGATCTCCAGCGCGCCGTCCGGGTCCGGGAGGATGACGAAGTCGTTCTGGGTGCCGTGCCCCTTGAAGAAGGGGATGCCGTCGTGCCGGGGAGAGGATGTGCTCACCCTCCCGATGGTACTGAGCCGGGCGGAGGCGCTCAGCGCAGGTAGGCGACCCGCCAGACCGCGAGCGCGCACGCGGTCAGCGCGATCAGGGTGTAGACCACGATCGCCTTCCAGCCGGCCCGCTGCCCGGAGCCCCGGCGCGGCAGCCCGGGCCACGTGTAGCCCGCGTGCCGGGCGGCCATCGCGCCCCAGCCGACCGAGGCGGCGGTGAGCAGCAGCCCGAGCATCCCGACCATGGTGGCGCGCGCGCCGGCCGAGCCGAAGGCGAGCGGGAAGGCGAACATCAGCGAGCCGAGGGTGCCCATCAGGGCGATCGGCAGCGTCTGCCACCAGCGCAGTCGGCGCAGCGGGCGGATCTCCCGCTCGTGCACCGCGCCGCCGGGCGGGGTGCGGGTGTCCAGGGCGGGCACCGCGGCCGCGTACGAGGTCGGCGCCTCCAGTCCGGTCAGCACGGGGAGGTCGCCCATCGTCGACTCGTCGAACTCCTCGGCCGGCGCGGTGACGCTCCCGCTCTGACCGGGCTCGGGGCCGGTACCCGTCGACACACGGCCTCCCCTGACTGTTCGACACGAGCGGACTCGCGGCCGGGCACGGTCGGCCCGTTCGGCCGACCCCTATGGCATCGATGATGGCATGTCCAGGGGGGCGTTCCGGGCCTGACCGGGGTCGGCGGGTGATCCGTGGCCATCACGTGATCGGGCCGTGACCGCCGGTTCGTCCTGCACGCCCACCTGCGCGCGCAGGTGCACCGCCGAATTGGCCGGAACCCGTCCTAGACGGCCGGAACTCCCTGACGCTCGATCAGTTCGAGGGAGTGCCCGAGCAGCTCCGAGGGGTCGGTGCCGGCCGGTCGGGAGAGCCAGTTGATCCGGTCGTCCCGGCGGAACCAGGACTCCTGGCGGCGGGCGAAGCGCTTGGTGGCCCGGACGGTCTCGGCCCGCGCCTCGTCCTCGGTGCACTCGCCGGCGAAGTGGTCGAGCACCTGCTGGTAGCCGAGCGCCCGGGAGGCGGTCTTCCCCTCCCGGAGCCCGATCCGCTCCAGCGCCCGCACCTCGTCGAGCAGCCCGGCCTCCCACATCCGGTCGACCCGCAGCGCGATCCGCTCGTCCAGTTCAGGGCGCGGCACGGCGACGCCGATCTGCACGGCGTCGTAGACGGCGGTGTTGGTCGGCAGGTTGGCGGTGAACGGCAGGCCGGTGATCTCGATGACCTCCAGCGCCCGGACGATCCGCCGCCCGTTGCTGGTCAGGATCGCCTCGGCGGCGGCCGGGTCCAGCTCGGAAAGCCGCCGGTGCAGCACGTACGGGCCGGCCTCCGCCAGCTCGGCCTCCAGCCGGGCCCGCACCTGCGGGTCGGTGCCGGGGAACTCCATCTCGTCGATCGCCGCCCGGACGTACAGCCCGGAGCCGCCGACCAGGACGGGCGTGCGCCCGGCGGCGAGCAGCCGGTCGATCTCGGCCCGGGCCAGCCGCTGGTACTCGGCGACGCTGGCGGCCTCGGTGACGTCCCAGACGTCCATCAGGTGGTGCGGCACTCCGCCGCGCTCGTCCACGGTGAGCTTGGCGGTGCCGATGTCCATGCCCCGGTACAGCTGCATCGAGTCGGTGTTGATCACCTCGCCGCCGAGGCTGCGGGCGAGGGCGACGGCCAGGTCGGACTTGCCGGCGGCGGTCGCGCCGACGATCGAGATGACACGCGGGGTGCGGAGGCTGCTCACCGTTCCAGTCTCGCAAAACCCGCGCGGCGCCGGGGACCGGGCTGCCGGTCACCCGCCGCGGCGCGACGACGGGACCGTTCCCGGGGCCCTCCTCCGGACCGCTTCCGGCCGTTTCCCCAGGTGGTGCCCGGTTTGCGAACGCCTCGCGGGGTACGGACGTTGTGCAGGGGACGGGGACCGACGGACGACAGGGAAGGGTGAGACCGCCATGGGTCTGATGGACAACCTCAAGGGCAAGGCCGAGGAGCTCAAGGAGAAGGCCGGCGAGCTGGCCGGCAAGCACAGCGACCAGATCGAGCGGGCCGTGGACAAGGCCGGCGGCGCGATCGACAAGGCGACCAAGGGCAAGTACAGCGACAAGATCGAGCACGGTGCCGGCAAGGCCAAGGACGCCGTCGGCGACTTCGCCCACAAGCCGAAGCCGGGCGAGCCGGGGCAGCCCCCGCGGTCCTGACGCCTGTCAGGACCAGGACGCCACGAAGTACCCGACCCCGTACGGCGCCTCCTGGTAGCCCAGCCGCCCGGTCAGGCCGGCGCCCTCCGCGGCGCCGGCCAGCACCTGCCAGGGCGCCCGTCCCCCGGCCTTGAGCTCGGCGGCCAGGCCCGCGTCCAGCGCGGCCAGGGCGGGCAGGTCGGCCGAGCCCAGGGCGGCGGCCAGCGCCGCGTCGAAGCCCTCGGCCCGCTCGTCCAGGTAGCCGGGCGCCTTCACCGAGCGGCAGGCGCTGCCGTCGCCGAGCACCAGCAGGGCGACCCGGTCGGCGAGCCCGGCCAGGCCCTGGCCGAGGCCGAGCATCCGGTCGGCCGGGGCGTCGGCGGGCACCGCGCAGGCGTGCGTCGGCAGGGTCACCCCGGCGCGCTCCAGCAGCCAGGCACCGACGGTCAGCGAGGGCGCCAGCTCCGGCCCCTCGATCCGCTCCCCCGGCAGCTTGGCGACCAGCGGCACCCCGTAGCGGTGGAAGGAGCCGGCCCCGCCCTCGGTCCACACCTCGGCCTCCGGCCCGGTGCCGACCACCACGACCAGCTGCGGCCCGGCCGCGACCAGCGCCGCCAGCGCCTCGTCGCAGGCGGCGCGCAGCGCGTCCAGCTCGCTCGCCGCCCCGGCGGCGACCTCCGGGACGAGCAGCGGCGGACAGGGGCACACGGCGGCGGCTACCAGCATGTGGATCACTCTAGCCAACGACGACGGCGGCCCGGTGGGACTCGGGAGTCCCACCGGGCCGCCGGTGCGGGCAGCGCGTCAGTCGCCGCAGCAGGCCCCGCCCGCCGGCGCCGCCAGGGGCAGCGCGGCCGGGGCGCCGACGGACGGCAGTCCGAGCATCACGCCGGCCGGCTTGGCGGCGGGCTTGGCCTGGCGCTTCTCCCAGGCGTCACCGGCCCGGGTGCGGCGCACCGCGAGCGTCGGGCCCTCGGCCAGCAGGTGGTGCGGGGCGGCGTAGGTGATCTCGACGGTCACCATGTCGCCCGGGCGCACCGGCTCCTCGGGCTTGGTGAAGTGGACCAGGCGGTTGTCGGGCGCCCGGCCGGAGAGGCGCCGGGTCTGGTCGTCCTTCTTGCCCTCGCCCTCGGCGACCAGGATCTCCAGGGTCCGCCCGACCTGCTTCTTGTTCTCCTCCCAGGAGATCTCCTCCTGGAGGGCGATCAGGCGGTCGTAGCGGGCCTGCACGACCTCCTTCGGCACCTGGTCCTCCATCTCCGCCGCCGGGGTGCCGGGGCGCTTGGAGTACTGGAAGGTGAAGGCGTTGGTGAAGCGGGCCTCGCGGACGACGTGCATGGTGTCCTCGAAGTCCTCCTCGGTCTCGCCGGGGAAGCCCACGATGATGTCGGTGGAGATCGCCGCGTCCGGCATCGCCTCGCGGACCTTCGCGATGATCCCGAGGAAGCGTTCCTGGCGGTAGGAGCGGCGCATCGCCTTGAGCACCCGGTCCGAGCCGGACTGCAGCGGCATGTGCAGCTGGTGCATCACGTTCGGCGTCTCGGCCATCGCGGCGATCACGTCGTCGGTGAAGTCGCGCGGGTGCGGCGAGGTGAAGCGGATCCGCTCCAGGCCCTCGACCTGCCCGGCGGCGCGCAGCAGCTTGGAGAAGGCCTCGCGGTCGCCCAGGTCGGAGCCGTAGGCGTTGACGTTCTGGCCGAGCAGGGTGACCTCGATGACGCCCTCGTCCACCAGCGCCTCGATCTCGGCGAGGACGTCGCCGGGGCGGCGGTCCTCCTCCTTGCCGCGCAGCGCGGGGACGATGCAGAAGGTGCAGGTGTTGTTGCAGCCGACCGAGATCGAGACCCAGGCGGCGTACGCGGAGTCGCGGCGGGTCGGGAGGGTGGAGGGGAAGGTCTCCAGCGACTCCAGGATCTCGACCTGGGCCTTGCGCTCGATCGCGGCCCGCTCCAGCAGCGCCGGCAGGTGCCCGATGTTGTGGGTGCCGAACACCACGTCGACCCAGGGGGCGCGCTTGACGATGGTGTCGCGGTCCTTCTGGGCCAGGCAGCCGCCGACGGCGATCTGCATGCCCTGGTGGCGGCTCTTGACCGGCGCCAGCTGGCCGAGGTTGCCGTACAGCTTGTTGTCGGCGTTCTCGCGCACCGCGCAGGTGTTGAACACCACCAGGTCCGGGTCGCCCTCGGGCCCGGCCTTGACGTAGCCCGCCTCCTCCAGCAGCCCGGACAGCCGCTCGGAGTCGTGGACGTTCATCTGACAGCCGTGCGTGACGACCTTGTAGCTCTTCAATCCGCTCTCACCGCTCACCAGACCAGGGTACGGGCAGCCGCGCAGCGGTTTTCCCGAAGCTTCCCCGTCCCGTCCCGGGAGCCTCCCCAGCCCTTTCACCGAACATTCCCGGTCCCGTTCCACTCCCGTTCGGCCGGAGCGCCTGGCAGTATCCCTGCATGGCCCCCACCACCCCGTCCCGCCTCGGCGCCGCCGTCCGCACCGCGGCGCGCAGCCCGCTGTGGCGGACGGTGCTGGTGCTGGTGCTGCTGGTCGCCGGCTTCGGCGGCTGGTGGCTGTCAGCGGGCCGCTCGCCCGGGTACCCGCGCGGGGAGGTCCGCTTCGCCACCGGCGTGCAGCGCGGCGTCTACGACCGGTACGGGCAGCTGCTGCAGGCACACGTCTCCGGGACGATGCCGGGGGTGCGGCTGGCCCTGGACAACACCGAGGGCTCGATAGAGAACCTCAACCGGGTGATCACCGGCCGGGACACCTTCGCGATCGCCACCGCCGACGCGGTCGCCGACTACCAGGGCCCGGACAAGGGTCGGCTGCGGGCGATCGCCCGGCTCTACGACGACTACCTGCAGCTGATCGTCCCGGCCAACTCCCCGGTGCACCGCACCGCCGACCTCAAGGGCCTGCGGGTCGGCGTCGGCCTGCCGCAGTCCGGGGTGAACCTGGTGACCAAGCGGCTGCTGGCCGCGGCCGGGCTGGACCCGGAGCGGGACATCGTCCCGGTGCCGAAGGGGGTCGGCGAGGCCGCCGACGACCTGCGCACGGGCGAGCTGGACGCGTTCTTCTGGTCCGGCGGCCTGCCCACCAGCGCGCTCACCGACCTCTCCGACCACGTCAAGATCCGGATCGTGCCGCTGAGCGACCTCTCCGAGGCGCTGCACAAGGCCGAGGGCGGCGGCACCGACGCCTACCGGGCGGCCACCATGCCCACGGGCACCTACCCGAACGCCGAGCCCAAGGACGCCGTGGCCACGGTGGCCGTGCCCAACCTGCTGATCACCCGGGACGACGCGGACCCGGACCTGGTCGAGGGCATGACCCGCGCGGTGATCGACAGCCGCGACCAGATCGGCGCCCAGGTGCACGCCGCCCAGCTGGTCGACCTGCGCACCGCCGTCTACACCGACCCGCTCCCGCTGCACACGGGCGCGGCGCGCTACTACCGCTCGGTGAAGCCCTGACGGTGCCCCCGGCCCGTGACGACGCCCCGCCCTTGACGATGCCCCGCCCTTGACGATGCCCCGCCCTTGACGGGGCGCGCCCGGCACCGGCCACCGGGCCCGGCTACTTCTCCGGCCGCGGCACCGCCAGCGTCACCGCGAGCCCGGTCGGCTTGACCGGCGCGAAGCCCAGCGAGCCGCCGCCGGCCGCCAGCAGCGTGCGGGCGATGGACAGGCCCAGCCCGGAGCCGTCCACGTTCTGGTGCCGGGGGCTGCGCCAGAAGCGGTCGCCGGCCCGGGCCAGCTCGTCCTCGGTGAGGCCGGGCCCGGCGTCGGTGACGGTGACCGCGACCTCGTCCCGGCGCACCGAGACCCGCAGGCGCACCTCGCTGCCGGCCGGGCCGAACTTGAGCGCGTTGTCCACCACGGCGTCCAGGGCCGAGCCGAAGCCGATCGGGTCCGCCATGCCGACCGCCAGCGCCGGACCGTCCCAGCGCAGCGCGATCCCGCGCTGCTCGGCGACCGGCCGCCAGGCGTCCACCCGGGCCAGGGTGAGCTCGGCCAGGTCGGTGCGCTCCGGTTCGGGGCGGGCGTGCTCGGCGGTGGCCAGCCCGAGCAGGTCGTCCAGCACCCGGGCGAGCCGGGTGCCCTCCTCCCGTACGCCGCTGAGCTCCTCCTCGTGGCCCTCGGGCAGCTCCAGGCCGAGCACCTCGACCCGCAGCAGCAGTGCCGAGAGCGGGTTGCGCAGCTGGTGGGAGGCGTCCGCGACGAAGGCCTTCTGCTGGTCCATGGCGAGCACCACGTGGTCCGCCATCTCGTTGAAGGAGCGCGCCAGGCGCTGCAGTTCGGGCGGGCCGCCGCCGGGGGCGACCCGGGCGGCCATCCGGCCGGTGGCGATGTCGTGGGTGGCCCGGTCCAGGGTGCGCACCGGGCGCAGCACCCATTCGGTGAGCCGGACGGCCAGCAGCACGGCGACGATCATCGCGGCGGCCTCGCCCGCGACCAGTACCAGCCACTTGTGCAGCACCCGGGTGCGCAGCGCCCCGGTGGGGGACTCGCTCAGCACCACCGCGACCACGTCGCCGTCGCGCACCACCGGGGCGGCGACGGTGATCGTCCGGTCCGGCGTCCACGGCCAGACCTGCGGCGGGTTGTGGCTGCGCCGCCCGTCCAGCGCCTCCTGGAAGGCCTGGGCGCCCCAGCCGGCGGTGGGCACCCGCCAGTCGGCGGGCGCGGCGGCGATCGGCAGGCCGTCGCGCTGGAAGATGCCCAGGCGCACGCCGTAGAGGTCGAAGTAGCGGCGGACCTCGGCGTCGATCGAGTGCTGTCGGCTGAGGTCCCCGGGGGCGGGCTCCGGATCGCCCTTGCGCGCCGAGTCGGCGGCGCCGGAGGTCGGCAGGTCCTGGGCGAAGCGGGCGGCGTCGTCGAGCCGGTCGACGACGACCCTGGTCTGCTCGGCCGCCGCGACCGCCGCCGCGAGCGGCAGCCCCAGGGCGGCCAGGACGCAGAGCATGAGGGCGATCAGGATGCCGAGCAGGCGGGTGCGCACGTGCGGTCAGTGCTCCGCGGGGGCGTTCGCGGCCGGGTCCGCAGCGGCGGGCGCCGGGGACTCGGGGATCAGGCGGTAGCCGACGCCGCGGACGGCCTCGACCAGGCCGGGCAGCGCGAGCTTGTTGCGCAGCGAGCCGATGTGCACCTCCAGGGTGCGCCCGTTGCCCTCCCAGCCGCTGCGCCAGACCTCGCTGAAGATCTGCTCGCGCCGGTAGACCACGCCGGGGCTCTGCGCGAGCAGGGCGAGCAGGTCGAACTCCTTGCGGGTGAGCGGCACGTCGCGGCCGTCCACGCTGACCCGGCGGCGCTCCCGGTCGATCCGGATGCCGCGGGACTCCAGCGGGCCGCGCTGCTGCGGCACGGCGTCCGGCGCGGGCACCGACGCCGAGGAGGGGGCGGCGCCGCGGCGGGCCACCGCGTGGATGCGCGCGAGCAGCTCGCCCATGTCGTACGGCTTGGTGACGTAGTCGTCGGCGCCCAGGTTGAGGCCGTGGATCCGGGAGCGGACGTCGGCGCGGGCAGTGACCATGATCACGGGCACGCCGCTGCCGGCCCTGATCCGGCTGCACACCTCGAAGCCGTCGCGATCGGGCAGGCCGAGGTCGAGCAGCACCACCCGGTACGGATCGTTGCCGTCCGGCACCAGGGCGTCCAGGGCCTCGTGCCCGCTTCGCGCGTGCCGGACCTGGAAGCCGTGCCGGCCCAGTACCGCGACGAGCGCGGCGGCCACGCGTTCGTCGTCCTCGACGAGCAGCAGTCGCATCCTGTTCTCCTCCTTCCCCCACGTGATCACCGGTGATCGCCGGGCCGATCGGTCCCGCCCGGTCCTGCGCAGTATGGGCCAGCGGACGGTCCTGCGCCAGGTTCGACCGCGCACCGGGCTCGTGGGGGACGGGGAGCACCGGCGCGGATTCCCGCTGTGACATGCCCCGTCGGCGCGTTCGCGAACAGTACGTACCGAGCGTGTGGCCGTTTCGTGATCCTCAAGTTCCGCTCAGATCGGCTGACGGCGCGCGGTCGGGGCTCCTATGGTCGGCCCACCGGGGGCTGCGGCTCCGCCGGTCGCGGCTCCCGGATTCGCACCACCATTGCCTCCCAAGGGAGTTGAGACTTCTCAGGTAGGCACGATCCGACACAGAGGGAGCAGGCGCGATGACCGAGAGCCCGGTCCAGGACTCCACCCCCGCAGCCGCCCCACTGGTCGTGCTGAACAACGTCAACAAGCACTACGGCGCGCTGCACGTCCTGCAGGACATCGACCTGCAGATCGCCCAGGGCGAGGTGGTCGTGCTGATCGGCCCGTCCGGTTCGGGCAAGTCCACGCTCTGCCGGACGATCAACCGGCTGGAGACCATCGACTCCGGCACGATCACCATCGACGGCCGGCCGCTGCCGGCCGAGGGCAAGGAGCTGGCCCGGCTGCGCGCCGAGGTCGGCATGGTGTTCCAGAGCTTCAACCTCTTCGCGCACAAGACCGTGCTGGAGAACGTCGTCATCGGCCAGGTCAAGGTGCGCAAGGTGCCCCGCCCGCAGGCCGAGAAGACCGCCCGGGAACTGCTGGACCGCGTCGGTGTCGGCGCGCAGGCGGACAAGTTCCCCGCCCAGCTGTCCGGCGGCCAGCAGCAGCGCGTGGCGATCGCCCGCGCACTGGCCATGAAGCCCAAGGTGATGCTCTTCGACGAGCCCACCTCGGCGCTCGACCCGGAGATGGTCAACGAGGTGCTGGAGGTCATGCGCCGACTGGCCGCCGAGGGCATGACGATGGTCGTGGTCACCCACGAGATGGGCTTCGCCCGCTCCGCCGCCAACCGCGTGCTGTTCATGGCCGACGGCAAGATCGTCGAGCAGAACACCCCCGATGCCTTCTTCACGGCGCCGCGCTCCGACCGCGCCAAGGACTTCCTCTCGAAGATCCTGCACCACTGACGCTTCGAGACCACGCGGGGCCGCCTCCGGCAACAGTGCCGATCGGCCCTGCCCGCGCACGACCTCCAGACTCCAGAGCCCGGTTGAAACCGCGGCCCAGCCCCAGGAGAACGCCCTCATGAGGACTTCCCGCACCCTCGCCGTCGCGCTCTGTGCCGTCGCGCTCACCGCCACCGCCGCCTGCGGCAAGGACGGCACCCCCGGTGCCGCCGCCAGCGCGAGCAACGCCCCCAAGCTCCCGGCCTACACGGTCAAGACGGACGCCAAGGTCGACTCGCCGGTCATCGCCGAGGCCAAGAAGCGCGGCCAGCTGATCATCGGCGCCAAGGCCGACCAGCCGAACCTCGGCTGGGAGGACGTCGCCAGCGGCGACCGCAGCGGCTTCGACATCGAGATCGCCAAGATGATCGCCGCCGACCTGGGCTTCACCCCGCAGCAGATCAAGTGGCAGACCCTGGTCTCCTCGCAGCGCGAGCCCGCCATCCAGAAGGGCCAGATCGACTTCTACGTCGGCACCTACAGCATCAACGACGAGCGCAAGAAGACCGTCTCCTTCGCCGGCCCGTACTACATCGCCGGCCAGGACCTGCTGGTGAAGCAGGACAACACCTCGATCACCGGCCCGGAGAGCGTGGGCGGCAAGAACGTCTGCACCGCCACCGGCTCGACCTCGATCAAGAACATCCAGCAGTACAACCCGAAGATCACGCAGTTCGACACCTACTCGGCCTGCGTCGAGAAGCTCCTCTCCGGCGAGGTCGACGCCGTCACCACCGACGACGCCATCCTCAAGGGCTACGCCTCCAAGTACGCCGGCAAGCTCAAGGTCGTCGGCAAGCCGTTCACCAAGGAGAACTACGGCGTCGGCCTCGGCAAGGACGACACGGTGCTGCGCAACGCCATCAGCGACGCCCTCAAGGCCCACGAGGACAACGGCGACTGGAAGAAGGCGTACGACGCGACCCTCGGTGCCTCCGGCTCCGCCGCGCCGGACGTCCCGGCCCTCGACCGCTACTGATCCGCCCTCCGCACGACATTCCCGACCCTGATTGAGAGGAGGGCCGCCGGATGGGGTTCCTGTTCGAGGACGACAACTTCGCGTTGTTCCGCGACGGCTTCCTGCAGACGATCGAGCTGAGTGCCCTCAGCGCACTGCTCGCCCTGCTGCTGGGCACCCTGCTGGCGGCCTTCCGGGTCTCCCCGGTGCCGGTCCTGCGCGCCTTCGGCACCACCTGGGTGACGCTCTTCCGCAACACCCCGCTGACCCTGCTGTTCTTCGCCGTCACCTTCGGCCTGCCGCCGCTGGGTGTGCACTTCAGCCACATGACCTTCGCGGTGCTGGCGCTCGGCGGGTACACGGCCTCGTTCGTCTGCGAGGTGATCCGCTCCGGCATCAACACCGTGCCGCTCGGCCAGGCGGAGGCCGCCCGCAGCCTGGGCATGACCTTCGGCCAGACCCTCACCCTGGTCGTCCTGCCGCAGGCCGCCCGGACCGTCCTGGCGCCGATGAGCAGCGTGTTCATCGCCCTGCCGAGGAACTCGGCGATCGCCGGCGCGTTCAGCGTCGCCGAGCTGTACAGCTCCCAGCAGACCTTCTCCGAGCGCGGCTACTCGATCTTCGCAATCTTCTTCTGGGTGGCCTGCGCCTACCTGCTGATCAGCGCGACGGTCGCCACGTTCTTCCGCTTCCTGGAATCCCGACTGGCGGTGGCCCGATGAGCGAGCGCAGCGAGCGAATCATCAACAGGTGCGCACGGGCGAACGCCCCTGCCGAGCGCAGCGAGGTGGGCGCATGAGCGAGCGCAGCGAGCGAATCATCAAGAGGTGCGCACGGGCGAACGCCCCTGCCGAGCGCAGCGAGGTGGGCGCATGAGCCTGTTCCAGCGCCCCGCGACGGCCAGTGTCCTCTACGACACCCCCGGCCCCAGGGCCCGCTCCCGCTACCGCCTGTTCGGCGTCCTCTCGCTGATCGGCGTCGCCGGCCTCCTCTGGTACGTCGTCAGCGCGCTCGCCGACAACGGCCAGTTCGACGCGGACATGTGGGACGCGTTCCAGTACAACACCGTCCAGCAGATGATCCTGGACGGTCTGCTGGCCACCCTGAAGGCCTTCGGCCTGGCCGCGGCGTTCTCGCTCACCCTCGGCGCGCTGCTGGCCGCCGGGCAGCTCTCCGACCACCGGCCGGTCCGCTGGCTCTGCGTCGGCTTCGTCCAGTTCTTCCGGGCGATGCCGCTGCTGATCCTGATCGTCGCCCTCTACTACGCGTTCTTCGCCAAGGACCCGATGTGGGCGCTCGTGCTCGGGCTCACGCTCTACAACGGCTCGGTCCAGGCGGAGATCATCCGGAGCGGCGTCAACGCCGTCCCGCGCGGTCAGGGTGAGGCGGCGTACGCCCTCGGCATGCGCAAGACCCAGGTGATGAGCGGCATCCTGGTGCCGCAGGCCGTGCGCTCGATGCTGCCCACGATGATCGGCCAGCTGGTCGTCACCCTCAAGGACACCTCGCTCGGGTACATCATCACCTACAACGAGCTGCTGTTCATCGGCAAGAAGATCGCCAGCCAGCCGCTGAACGCCGCCGGGTTCCCCTACATCCCGGTGGTGCTCGTGATCGGCCCGATCTACATCGTCATGTGCCTCCTGCTGACCGCGCTCGCGCGCTGGATCGAGGCCCGTGGTCGTCGCGGCGCGAACCGGCGCACTTCAGCTGCTGCTTGACGGACACGCAGGTGAACTGTTGCATTGCTCTTCGTGACACCTCCCGGGAGCATCCACGCGGCATATGCGGCAGCGGTAACTGACGCCGGCCGATCGGCCGGTTCGTGCCCGGAGGTCCCCTCATGGACCCGGTGATCGTGGTCGGGGCCGGACCGGTCGGTCTGGCCCTGGCCCTCGCCCTCGCCCGGCACGAGGTGCCGACCATCGTCCTTGACGAGGGCTCCGGGCTCTGCCCCGAAGGCCCGCGCAGCCTCGTCGTCGGCGCCGACACCGCCGCCTTCCTGACCCGGATCGGCTACCCGCGGGCGGTCTCCGACTCCGCCCTCTGGGACTCCTTCACCATCTGGCGGCGCCGCCAGGAAGTGCTGCGGATCGACCTCACCGACTCGCCCACCTTCCACCTCCCCCAGCACCGCCTCCAGCGCGGCCTGCGCGACGCCCTGACCGGCACCCCGCTGATCAAGCTGGTCCCGCTCAACCGGGTCGTCGAGCTCGAACAGGACCGGGACGGCGTCAGCATCCGCACCGTGGGCACCCAGAACGGCACCGCCACCTGGTGGCGCGGCAGCCACCTGGTCGGCTGCGACGGCGCGAGATCCACCGTCCGCAAGCTCCTCAAGATCCGCTTCCCGGGCCGCCCCGCGGTCGACCGCAACGCCATCGCCACCGTCCGGGTCGACCTGCCCTTCGACGGCGCCCGGCTGCACCGCGAGCCCCCGTGGCGCGGTGACCGCGAGGCCTCCGCCCGTCCGCTGCCGGACGGCATCTGGCGGCTCGACTGGCGGCTGCCCCCGGGCCGCCCCGCCCCCACCGAGACGGTCGACCCGCACGCCACCTGGCCGGGCATCGTCACCGGCGACACCCTGCTCACCCGGGTCACCGCCACCCTCACCGGCTGGTGCGGCGAACTCCCCCGCTTCGAGCTGCTCGCCGCCGCCGACCACACCGCCCAGCAGCGCCTCGCCGCCCGCTTCCGGGTCGGCCGCTGCTTCCTGGCCGGCGACGCCGCCCACCTGCACGGCGCGCTCGGCATGCAGAACCTCACGGACGGGCTGCGCGACGCCGACAACCTCGCCTGGCGGCTCGCCCTCGCCTGGCACCTCCACTCCGGCGGCCCGCAGCCCGGCGGCTCGCTGCTGGACGGCTACGAGGCCGAACGGCGCGGCGCGGTCGGCGCCCGGCTGCGCGCCGTCGACCAGTCCATGCCGCTGCTGCGCCCGCTGCGCGGCTGGCAGCAGACCCGGCGCTCGCTGCTGGTCGGCGGCTTCCGCAAGCACGCCCCGCTGCTCGCCGACGGCCAGCTCGGCACCGGCCGCTTCGGCGGTGCGCCGGCCTACCCGGCGGCGCCCTCCGGCGTCCCCGGGAGGGTCCCGGTGCAGCGCGGCTCGCGCGGCACCACCTCGCTCAGCGAGCTGCTGCCCGCCACCGCCCCCGGCGTGCTCGTCCCGGACCTGCCGGTGCTCGCCGCCGACGGCACCCCCGACCACCTGCACGCCCGGCTCGGCGCCACCTTCCTGCTGCTGCTGGTCGCCCCCGGCACCGCCGTCTGGTCGTCCGAGCACTGGCTCGGCGCCGGGCTGATGCCCCGGCTCGCCGAGGTCGCCGCCGCCCTGCCGGTCCCCGCCGAGGTGCTGGTCACCGAGGACTACCCGGGCGCCGGCCCGCACACCGTCCTGCTGATCCGCCCCGACGGCCACCTCGTCGGCGTCACCCAGGGTGCCGTCGCCGAGGACCTGCTCGCCCTCGCCGACCGCGCCCGCGGCGGCCCGGCGACCCTCGCGCCGGCCCCGGAGCCCGAGGCCGAACCCGAGCCCCGGCCCGACCTCGAACCCCGGTCCGACCGTGAACCCCGGCTCGCCGACCGGCACGCCCCGCAGCAGGTCGACAGCCCGAGCTAGTGCCGCCGTCGGCCCGTCAGCTCGCCACCGCCGTCGCGCGGCTCTCGCGGACCACGGTCACCCGGATCTGCCCCGGGTAGGTCAGCTCGGCCGAGACCTGCCGGGCGACCTCGCGGGCGATCAGCTCCGCATCGAGGTCGTCCACCGCGTCCGGACGGACCATCACCCGGACCTCGCGGCCGGCCTGCATCGCGTAGACGTCGGCCACGCCCGGGTGCGAGCGCGCGATCTCCTCCAGCCGCGCCAGCCGACGGGCGTACAGCTCCAGCGACTCCTTGCGCGCCCCGGGCCGACCGCCCGAGCAGGCGTCCGCGGCCTGGGTCAGCACGGCCGTGACGGTCTCGGGCTCCACCTCGTTGTGGTGCGCGGCGATCGCGTGCACCACCTCCGGGGACTCGCCGTGGCGCCGCGCGAGGTCGGCGCCGACCGCCGCGTGGCTACCCTCGACCTCGTGGGTGAGCGCCTTGCCGATGTCGTGCAGCAGCGCGGCGCGCCGCACCGGCTCCGGGTCCACGCCGAGTTCGGCGGCCATCATCCCGGCCAGGTGCGCGGACTCCAGGAGGTGCCCGAGCACGTTCTGCCCGTACGAGACCCGGTAGCGCAACGAGCCCAGCGTGCGGACGAGTTCGGGGTGCATCGCGCCGACCCGGGCGTCCAGCAGGGCGTCCTCGCCGGCCCGGACGCAGCTCAGCTCGATCTCCGCGCGACTGCGCTCGTGGAGCTGCTCGATCCGGGTCGGGTGGATCCGTCCGTCCTCGACCAGCTGCTGCAGGGTGAGCCGGGCGGTCTCCCGGCGGACCGGGTCGAAGCAGGACAGCTGCACCGACTCCGGGGTGTCGTCGACGATCAGGTTCACTCCGGTGACGGCCTCGAAGGCGCGGATGTTGCGGCCCTCGCGGCCGATGATCCGGCCCTTCATCTCCTCGTTCGGCAGCCGCAGGACGCTGACGGCGCTCTCCGCGGTCTGCTCCGTCGCCAGCCGCTGGATGGCGACGGCGAGGACGGACCGCGCCCGGCGCTCGCCCTCCTCCTTGGCCTCGCGCTCGATCTCCCGGACGGTGACCGCGGCCGCCAACCGGGCCGAGGTCTCGGCCTCGTGCAGGAGTTCGGCGCGGGCCTGCTCGGCGGAGAGCCCGGCGGCCCGCTCCAGGGCGGCCGCCCGGCGGGTCACCAGCACCTCGGCCTCGACCCGGGAGCGCTCCGACTCGGCCGCGCGTTCGGCCAGTTCGTCCTCGCGGCGGCGGAGCCTGCGCAGCTCCTCGGCCAACTGCTCCTCGCGGCGGGCGAGTTCGGCCTGTTGCCGGGCGGCCTGCTGTTCGGCCCGGTGCCGGGCCCGCTCGGCCTCGGCCAGCGCGCTGCGCCGGTCCGCCCGCAGCCGTCTGATGACCAGCCCGGCGAACACCACGAGCACGGCCAGGAGGAGAGCCGCCGAACCGGCGATCGCCGGCAGCGGGCCGCTCGGTCCGGCGCCCACCGACATCGTCATGCCGCCCACTCCTCGTCCCCTGCGCGGGCCGCCGTCCGGAGGCGCCCCGGGCACTGAAGGCGAGGCTAGGTGGGGGTCACGAAACGGTCAAGACTTGGCCTGGTCACCACCAAGAAGCCCACGAAACCGCCACTACTCCCACTCCGTTTCCGACAGGCCGCCCGGCTCCTCGTCCAACGCGGCGCGCACCACCCGGAACGCCAGCCCCTCGGAGTAGCCGCGCCGGGCCAGCATGCCGACCAGCCGCCGGGTGCGGACCTGCCGGTCCAGGCCGCGGGTGGACCGCAGCTTGCGCTCGACCAGGGCCCGGGCCGCGTCCGTCTCGTCGTCGTGGTCGACCTGGGCGACGGCCTGCTCGACCAGGTCGGCGGCCACCCCCTTGGTGCGCAGCTCCTGGGCCAGCGCCCGCCGGGACAGGCCCCGGACGGCGTGCCGGGACTCCACCCAGGCGGCGGCGAAGGCGCCGTCGTCGATCAGCCCGACCTCTTCGAGCCGGGTGAGCACCTCGTCGGCGACATCCTCCGGGATCTCCCGCTTGCGCAGGGCGTCGGCGAGTTGCTTGCGGGTCTTGGCCGCGCCGGTCAGCAGCCGCAGGCAGATGTCCCGGGCGCGGGTCTCCGGATCGACCGCTTCCTCGGCCTGCTTCCGGGAAGCACGACCGGCGCGCTCCTGGCCGAACAGCCCGCCGGCCGGAAGCCCGCCATCCGCAGGACCCTCGTCCGGCAGTCCCTCACCCGGCAGTCCGTCGTCCGGCAGTCCCTCGGCGGAACGCCCGCGCCGGGTACGGCCCCGGCGGGCGCCGGAGCGGGGGGTCGAGGCGGCCACACCCCCGTGACCGGCCGCCTCGTCGTCGCCCCAGCCGTGGTCCGTGCCCGTCGACGCGGGGCCGGGCAGGCCCGCTCCGGGCTCCTCGGCCGCCAGGGCCGAGCGCCGGCGACGGCGGCCGGAGGGCAGTTCGGAGGCTGAGACCAGCCCGAGCGCGTCGACCGAGGCCTCCGCCGGCCCCTGCCCGGGCGCCGCGCCGCGCACCGCCCGGGCCGGGGCCCGGTCGAACTCCGGCTCCCGGCCGGATGTCCTCTGCGCGGTGGACGGCCGCTCCCGCCGCCCCCGGCGGGGGCGCGACGGCGCGGGAGGCTCCGGCGCGGGCTCCGGCTCCTCCGCGACCGCGGCGAACCAGTCCGGCGGCCCGTGGTCGTCGTCCTCCGGGCCCGCCGGGCCGCCGCCCACCATGTCGTACTGCGTCAACGGCTCAGGCCTTGGCCGCCGCCGTCTTCTTCGCCGCGGCCGTCTTGGCGACGGTCGCGGTGATCGGCTTCGCGGTTGCGTCCGCGGCCGCGGCCGCGTCAGCCTCGCCCGCAGCCGGCTCCTCGGTCTTCGGGCCGATGCCGAGCTTGCCCTTGATCTTCCGCTCGATCTCGTCGGCGAGCTGCGGGTTGTCCCGCAGGAAGTTGCGGGCGTTCTCCTTGCCCTGGCCGAGCTGGTCGCCCTCGTACGTGTACCAGGCGCCCGACTTGCGGATGAAGCCGTGCTCGACGCCCATGTCGATGAGGCCGCCCTCGCGGCTGATGCCGACGCCGTAGAGGATGTCGAACTCGGCCTGCTTGAACGGCGCGGCGACCTTGTTCTTGACCACCTTGACGCGGGTGCGGTTGCCGACCGCCTCGGTGCCGTCCTTCAGGGTCTCGATCCGGCGGATGTCCAGCCGGACCGAGGCGTAGAACTTCAGCGCCCGGCCACCGGTCGTGGTCTCCGGCGAACCGAACATCACGCCGATCTTCTCGCGCAGCTGGTTGATGAAGATCGCGGTGGTGTTCGACTGGTTCAGCGCACCGGCGATCTTGCGCAGCGCCTGGCTCATCAGGCGGGCCTGCAGACCGACGTGCGAGTCACCCATCTCGCCCTCGATCTCGGCGCGCGGGACGAGCGCCGCGACCGAGTCGATGATCACCAGGTCGATCGCGCCGGAGCGGATCAGCATGTCGGTGATCTCCAGGGCCTGCTCACCGGTGTCCGGCTGGCTGACCAGCAGGGCGTCGGTGTCCACGCCGAGCTTCTTCGCGTACTCCGGGTCGAGCGCGTGCTCCGCGTCGACGAAGGCGACCGTGCCGCCGGCCTTCTGGGCGTTGGCCGCCAGGTGCAGGGTCAGGGTCGTCTTGCCGGAGGACTCGGGGCCGTAGATCTCGATCACTCGGCCGCGCGGGATACCGCCGACCCCGAGGGCGACGTCCAGGGCGGTCGACCCGGTGGAGATCACCTCGACGGGCTCATTGGCCTTCTCGCCCAGGCGCATCACCGAGCCCTTGCCGAACTGCCGCTCGATCTGGGCGAGCGCGGTTTCCAGGGCCTTCTCGCGGTCCGTACCTGCCATGGCTTTTTCCCTCGGGTTCTGTGCTGTGCGCTTCATCGTCATCGACGCTAGCGCGTCCCACTGACAAACGAGTCCGACCGGGCTCGGCCTGTGGAAAACTCTTCGCCGGAGAGTACAAAGAACATCTGTTCGATTCAAGCGTCGCACGTCGGCACGGTGGCGCCCCGGGTCCCGCCCCCCGGGGCGCCGCCCTCGCCTCACTCCCCGTCCCCTCCGACCATCCGCCGCAGCCGCCGCGCCGCCTCCCGGCGCAGCTCCCGCCGGGCCCGCCGCTGTTCGCCCCGGTCGATTCGGGGGTCGGTGGCCACCTCGTAGCGCCGCACGTACGTCCCGACGAAGCCCTGCAGGGTCGCCGCCGCCGGGATCGCGATCAGCGCGCCCACCGCACCGAGCAGCGCCGCGCCCGCGATCACCGCGCCGAAGGCCACCGCCGGGTGCACGTCCACGGTCCGCGCGGTGATCCTCGGGTGCAGCAGGTAGTTCTCGACCTGCTGGTAGACCACCACGAAGACCAGCACCCAGAGCGAGTCCACCGGCTCCACGGTCAGCGCCACCAGCACCGGCAGCGCACCGGCCAGGTACGTCCCGATGGTCGGCACGAACTGCGACATGACGCCCACCCAGATCGCCAGCGCCACCGCGTACGGCAGGTCCAGCAGCGCGAACATCACCCAGTGCCCGGCGGCCGACACCACCGCGAGCAGCGCCCGGGAGTAGAGGTAGCCGCCGGTCTTGGCCAGCGCGATCTCCCAGGCCCGCAGCACCTCGCCCTGCCTGGCGGGCGGCAGCAGCGAGCAGACCGTCCGGCGCACCCGCGGTCCCTCGGCGGTGAAGTAGAAGGTGAACAGCCCGACCGTGAAGGCCTGGAAGAGCCCGCCGATCACGGAGGAGGAGACGCCCCAGACGTTGTCGGCGGCCTGCTGGGCGTAGTTCTCGATGGTGCCGGAGTCCTTGAGCAGCCGCTTCTGCAGCTCGTCCAGCGAGAGGTCCTGGTGGAAGGTCCGGTTGACCCAGCCGATCAGGTTGTCGACCAGGTGCGGCAGGTCTCCGGCGATCTTGCCCACCTGGTCGACCAGCAGCGTGCCGAGCGCGGCGAGGAACCCGGCCACCGCGACCCCGACTGCGACGAACACCAGGAAGGTGCCGACCCCCCGGCGCACCCCGCGCGCCGCCATCCGGTCGACGGCGGGCTCCAGCGCGAGCGAGAGGAAGAAGGCCACCAGCAGCATCACGAAGAGGTCGATCAGTTGCCGGAAGGCCCAGTCCGCGAGCTGGAACAGTCCGACCAGGACGAGGAACAGCACCATCGCCCTGGGCAGCCAGCGCGGCATCCCACCGCCCCACAGGGCGCCGCCGCCCTCCCGCTCGCCACCGCTCCGGGCGTCGTCGGCGGGCCCTCCGGCGGCCCGCGCACCCCCGGTGGCCCGCACCGCCCTGTCCGAATTCTTCTGTTCTGCGCTGCTTGTCACCGGGACAGTCTGTCCCATGCCCGGAGGCCCGGAGCGGACCCCGAAGGTCAGCGCAGCAGCGTCGAGACCCCCTGGGTCTCGCAGACCACCCGCCAGACGTCCTTGGCCTCCCAGCCCGCCTCCAGCGCCTGGCGCACGGTCCGCCCGCCCAGCTCGCTCATCACGTGGTCGCTTGCGAACGACTCCGCGTACGCCTCCCCGAAGTGCGCGTGCATCCGTCGCCAGAACTCCGTCAGCCTCATGCCCCAAGTATCCCGGACCGGCCACCCGCGCCCCGGACCGGCCACCGCCCGGCCGCCGGCGCACACCCGACCCCGCCCGGCCGCCGGCGCACACCCGACCCTGCCCGATCCGGCCCGTCTCCGCCCGGCCCGGGACCCCGTGCGCCCCCGGGCTCACCGCGGCAGTGCCAGCAGCCCCGCCCCGAAGTACTGCCGGTCCCCGCAGGCGTAGGGTCCGGGCGGGCAGCCCGCCGCCGCCGTGCTCGCGAGCAGCGCCGCCAGCGCGTCCGAGTCGAAGTCCGGGTGCAGCGCGGCCGCCACCGCCACCGCGCCGGTCACGTGCGCGGCCGCCATCGAGGTGCCGGCCAGCGCCGCGTACTGGCCGCCCGGCCAGTCGGAGACGATCGCGTTCTGCGGCCCGCCGTCCGGGTCGCCGCCGGGGGCGGCCAGCGAGACCCGGCCGCGCCCGAAGTTGGTGTAGGCGGACGGGTGGCCGTCCCGGTTGACGGCGGTGACGGTGACGACGCCGGGCAGCTCGCCGGGCAGCCGGACGCACTCGGTGCCCAGGTAGCGGGTCTGCGCCGGGCCGGAGACCCGGTCGTTGGGGCTGCGCTCGTCGGTCCGGGGGGCGCCGAGGTCCTGCGCGTCGTTGCCCGCCGAGGCGACCACCACCGCGCCCTTGCTCCGGGCGTACCCGGCGGCCCGTCCGACGGCGGCGGTCAGCGCGGCCTGGTCCCGGTCCTCGGGGCAGTTGTACTTCCACGGGTCCGCGAAGTAGCTGTTGTTGACCGCCTTGGCGCCGTGGTCGGCGGCCCAGAGCAGCCCGCAGACCATGTTCTCGGCGTAGTACTGCCCGAGCGGTCCGAGCAGCCGGACGGCGGCGATCCGCACGCCCGGCGCGACCCCGGTGACGCCGCGGCCGTCCCGGGCGGCGCCGACGATCCCGGCGACGTGGGTGCCGTGGCCGCTCTCCCCCACTCCGGGGTCGGGCCGCCAGGCGCCGGTGCGGGCGTCGGGCCGGCCGTCGGCGCAGGAGGCGGAGGCCTTCGGGTCGACGGCTGCGCGCAGGTCGGGGTGGGTGTCGTCCACGCCGGAGTCCAGCACGGCGACCAGCACCCGGTGCAGCGCCTCGGGGTCCGGCACGACGCCCGCGGGGGCGCTGTTCGGTCCCGGGGAGGCGTCGCCGGTGCGGAGCGCGGTCGCGCCGAGCATGGCGAGGTTCCAGGCGCCGCCCTCGGCGGGGTCGGGCACGGTGGCGGTGCCCGACCCGGCCGCCCGGTCGTCCCCGGCGCGGACCGCGCGGACCGCGCCGAGGGCGCCGAGGGCGCCGAGGGCGTCCGCACCGACGGCCCCGTGCCCGCCCCGGTCCGCGCCCACCGTGAAGTCCCCGGCCCCGTCCACCGCCCGGGGCGGCGCCACCACCGGCGCGGTGCGGGTCGCGCCGACGGCGGCGATCCCGGGCCGGCTGCGCACCTTGTCCGCGAACCTCCCGGTCGCGTACGTCAGGACGGCCCCGATCTGCGGGTACTCCTGCACCACCTGCCCACCCGCCGCCCGGCTCTCCGCCCCGGCCCGGGCCGCCCCGGACGCGTCCTCCCGCTCGGCCAGCACCAGGTAGCTGAGGTAGGACCGACCGGGCCCGGACACGGACGGGACGGCCCCACCCAGCACGAGGGCCGTGAGCAGCATCGCGAGCAACGCCCGGGCGGGCCCGCCGACCCGGCGGCGCCGGGCGGCGCGGGCGGGCCTGCCCGGCGGGTGCGCCTGCGCCATCGCACGGTCTCCGCTCGTCGTTCCGGTGGGTCACGAATGGATCAAGCTTCCGAATCATCACCATATGAGCGGATTGTCGTTTCTGCCCCCTGGCTTGCACCCCCCGCCTCCCGGGACGGCCCAGCCGCACCCCGCCTCCCCGGACGCTCCCGCCCGCCGGCCCCGCCCCGCGCCCGGTTGTCGGTCCCACCCGGCACCATGGGGGCATGGCGCCCCAGCACCCGATCCCGCCCGCCGACGACCCGCTCGCCGGCTTCGCCCCGACCACCCGGGCCTGGTTCACCGGCGCCTTCTCCGCCCCCACCACCGCCCAGGCCGAGGCCTGGCGCGCCATCGGACGGGACACCGACGTCCTGGTGGTCGCCCCCACCGGCTCCGGCAAGACGCTCGCCGCCTTCCTCTCCGCGCTGGACCGGCTCAGCAGCACCCCGCCGCCGGCCGAGACCAAGCGCCGCTGCCGCGTCCTCTACGTCTCACCGCTCAAGGCCCTCGCGGTGGACGTCGAACGGAACCTGCGCGCCCCGCTGACCGGCCTGCGCCAGGCCGCCGTCCGGCTCGGCCTGCCCGAGCCCGAGGTCCAGGTCGCCATCCGCTCCGGCGACACCCCGGCCGCCGACCGCCGCCGCTTCGCGACCCACCCGCCGGACATCCTGATCACCACCCCCGAGTCACTGTTCCTGCTGCTCACCTCCGCCTCCCGGGAGGCCCTGCGCGGGGTGGACACGGTGATCCTGGACGAGGTGCACGCCGTCGCCGGCACCAAGCGCGGCGCCCACCTCGCGCTCACCCTGGAGCGGCTGGACGAGCTGCTGGACCGCCCGGCACGCCGGATCGGCCTGTCCGCGACGGTCCGCCCGGTCGAGGAGGTCGCCCGCTTCCTGAGCCCGCAGCGCGGCGCCGTCGTCGTCCAGCCCCCCGCCGACAAGGACTTCGACCTCTCGGTGGTCGTCCCCGTCCCCGACCTGGACGACCTGCCCGCCGCACCGGCCACCGGCGGCGCCGCCGACAGCGACCCGCAGCGACAGACCTCGATCTGGCCGCACGTCGAGGAGCGGATCGTCGACCTGGTCGAGGCGCACCGCTCGACCATCGTCTTCGCCAACTCCCGCCGCCTCGCCGAGCGCCTGTGCAACCGGCTGAACGAGATCGCCCACGAGCGCGCCACCGGCACCGTCACCCCCGGGGCGCACGCCCCGGCCCAGCTGATGGGCGGCTCCGGCGCCGCCAAGGGCGCGCCCGCGGTCATTGCCCGGGCCCACCACGGCTCCGTCTCCAAGGAGCAGCGCTCCCTGGTCGAGGAGGAGCTGAAGGCCGGCCGGCTGCCGGCCGTGGTCGCCACCTCCAGCCTGGAGCTGGGCATCGACATGGGCGCCGTGGAACTCGTCGTCCAGGTCGAGTCCCCGCCCTCGGTCGCCTCCGGCCTGCAGCGGGTCGGCCGGGCCGGCCACCAGGTCGGCGCCGTCTCCACCGGCGTCTTCTTCCCCAAGTACCGGGGCGACCTCGTGCAGTCGGCGGTGGTCACCGAGCGGATGCGGGCCGGCCGGATCGAGGCGCTGCGCATCCCGCGCAACCCGCTGGACGTGCTCGCCCAGCAGCTGGTCGCGATGACGGCCCTGGACTCCTGGCCGGTGGACGACCTGCTCGCCGTGGTCCGCCGCGCCGCGCCCTTCGCGACCCTCCCGCAGTCCGCCTTCGACGCCGTCCTCGACATGCTGGCCGGCCGCTACCCCTCGGACGCCTTCGCCGAGCTGCGCCCGCGCGTGGTGTGGGACCGGGTGGCCGGCACCGTGACCGGCCGCCCCGGCGCCCAGCGCCTGGCCGTCACCTCCGGCGGCACCATCCCCGACCGCGGCCTGTTCGGCGTGTTCATCGCCGGCACGACTGCGTCCGACTCGAAAACGGGCAAAAAGGGCGGCGGCCGGGTCGGCGAGCTCGACGAGGAGATGGTCTACGAGTCCCGCGTCGGCGACGTGTTCACCCTCGGCACCACCTCCTGGCGGATCGAGGAGATCACCCACGACAAGGTGCTCGTCACCCCCGCCCCCGGCATCCCCGGCCGGCTCCCGTTCTGGAAGGGCGACACCCTCGGCCGCCCGCTCGAACTCGGCCGCGCCCTCGGCGCGTTCACCCGCGAACTGGGGGCGCTGCAGCCCGAGGCCGCCACCGAACGCCTCAAGCGGGCCGGGCTGGACGACTGGGCCGCCGCCAACCTGCTCGACTACCTCGCCGAACAGCGCGCCGCCTGCGGCCACCTCCCGGACGACCGCACCATCGTGGTCGAGCGCTTCCGGGACGAACTCGGCGACTGGCGGATCGTCATCCACTCCCCCTTCGGCGCCCAGGTGCACGCGCCCTGGGCCCTCGCCCTCGGCGCCCGGCTGCGCGAGAAGCACGGCCTGGACCCGCAGGTCATGCACGCCGACGACGGCATCGTGCTCCGCCTGCCCGACGCCGACCTGCTGTCCCCCGACTTCGACTTCGCCGCCCCCGCCGCCCCGTCCGCCCGGCCCGGTGCGGACGAGGCCCCGGTCGGCGCCGACGCCGCCCTGTTCGAGCCCGGCGAGATCGAGCAACTGGTCACCGACCAGGTCGGCGGCTCCGCCCTGTTCGCCTCCCGCTTCCGCGAGTGCGCCGGCCGCGCCCTGCTGCTGCCCCGCCGCAACCCCGGCCGCCGCACCCCGCTGTGGCAGCAGCGCCAGCGCGCCGCCCAACTCCTCGAAGTCGCCTCCGAGTACGGTTCGTTCCCGATCGTCCTGGAGGCCGTCCGGGAGTGCCTGCAGGACGTCTTCGACGTCCCCGGCCTGGTCGAGCTGATGGGCGACCTCGAATCCCGCGCCGTCCGCCTGGTCGAGGTCACCACCCCGGAACCCTCGCCCTTCGCCCGCTCGCTGCTCTTCGGCTACGTCGCCCAGTTCCTCTACGAGGGCGACTCCCCGCTCGCCGAGCGTCGCGCCGCCGCCCTCTCGCTGGACTCCCGGCTGCTGTCCGAACTCCTCGGCCAGGCCGAGCTGAGCGAACTGCTCGACCCCCGGGTGCTCGCCGAGCTGGAGGCCGAACTCCAGCGCCTCACCCCGGAGCGCCGGGTCAAGGACGCCGAGGGCGTCGCCGACGCCCTGCGCCTGCTCGGCCCGCTCACCGAGGCCGAGTTGACCGCCCGCGGCGCCGAACCGCTCTGGGCGCTGGAGCTGGAGGCCGCCCGCCGGGTGATCCAGGTCCGGATCGCCGGTGACCGGCGCTGGGCCGCGATCGAGGACGCCGGGCGGCTGCGCGACGCACTCGGCACCCCGCTGCCGGTCGGCGTCCCCGAGGCCTTCACCGAGCCGGTCAAGGACCCGCTGGGCGATCTGATCGCCCGCCACGCCCGGACCCACGGCCCGTTCACCGCCGCCGAGGCCGCCGCCCGCTACGGCCTGGGCAGCGCCGTCGTGACCGGCGCGCTGCACCGCCTCACCGCCGCCGGCCGCCTGGTCCAGGGCCAGTTCCTCCCGCCCACCGCCCGCCGGCACCCTTCGCCGGAAGCGCTCGGCGCCGCCCCCGTCGACCGCACCGCACCGGAGTGGTGCGACGCCGAGGTGCTGCGCAGGCTGCGCCGCCGCTCGCTGGCGGCCCTGCGCCAGGAGGTCGAGCCGGTCCCGCCGCGCGCCCTGGCCGCCTTCCTCCCGCAGTGGCAGCACCTGGCCGGCCACCGGCTGCGCGGCCCGGACGGTCTGCTCCGGGTGGTCGAACAGCTGCAGGGCACCGCGCTGCCCGCCTCCGCCCTGGAGAAGCTGGTCCTCCCGGCCCGGCTCGCCGACTACTCCCCCGGCCTGCTGGACGAGTTGACGGCGGCCGGCGAGATCGGCTGGTGCGGCGCCGGGGCGCTGCCCGGCAAGGACGGCTGGCTCAGCCTCCACCTCACCGAGAACGCCCACCTGCTGCGGCCCGAGCCCGTCCCGCCCGCGCTCACCCCGCTGCACAGCGCCCTGCTGTCGGCGCTGGCGGGCGGCTACGGCCTGTTCTTCCGCCAACTCGTCCAGCAGCTGCCGGAGGAGACCCCGGAGCCCGCGGTCGTCGAGGCCCTCTGGGACCTGGTCTGGGCCGGTTACGTCACCAACGACACCCTCGCCCCGCTGCGCGCCCTGCTCGGCTCCGGCCGGACGGCGGGCGCAACCGCCCACCGCGCGCCCCGGTCCACCCCGCGCGGTCGCTACGGCACCGCCGGCCGCGCCCTGGGCCGCCCCGGCGGCGCCCTGCGCAGCGGCCCGCCGACGGTGGCCGGGCGCTGGTCGCTGCTGCCCGCCCTCGCCGCCGACACGACGGTCCGGGCCACCGCGCAGGCGCAGAACCTGCTGGACCGGCACGGTCTGCTCACCAGGGGGGCGGTCGCGGCCGAGCGGGTGCCCGGCGGCTTCGCCGGGGTCTACCGGGTGCTGGCCGCGATGGAGGAGCGCGGCCGGGCCCGTCGGGGCTACTTCGTCGAAGGCCTGGGCGGCGCCCAGTTCGCCATGGAGGGCGCGGCCGACCGGCTGCGCTCGGTCAACGGCCGCTTGGAGCGCACCGCGGCCACCGAGTGGCCGGCCGCCCCGGCCACCGAGCCGCCCCAGACGCTGGTGCTGGCCGCCGCCGACCCGGCGAACGCCTACGGCGCCGCCCTGCCCTGGCCCGAGCCGCCCACCGCCCCCGGCGGCAAGGAGTCCACGGCCCACCGCCCGGGCCGCAAGGCGGGCGCCCTGGTGGTCCTGGTGGACGGCGAGCTGGCGCTGTACGTCGAGCGCGGCGGCAAGTCCCTGCTGGCCTGGCCGGAGGACGGGGGCACCCGGGCGCTCGCGGCGGGAGCACTGGCCGCCGCCGTCCGCGGGGGCGCGCTCGGCAGCGTCACGGTGGAGCGGGCCAACGGCG
The DNA here is from genome assembly GCF_044541955.1 of Kitasatospora sp. NPDC085464. NCBI lineage: Bacteria > Bacillati > Actinomycetota > Actinomycetes > Kitasatosporales > Streptomycetaceae > Kitasatospora > Kitasatospora sp. NPDC085464. Next base: position 18,570 of record NZ_JBITTM010000022.1, on the reverse strand, counting down.
AGCCCGCCCTCGGTTCGGAGCTCGGCCGCGCCCTGGAGGAGGCGGGCTTCCACGCCACCCCGCGCGGCCTGCGCCTGCGGCCGTAGTCCGTCGGCGCATCCGCCGCCGGGCACGCCGGAGGCCGCGGGGTCCCGGACCCCGCGGCCTCCGGCCACGTCGAATCACCCGATCGGCGGCGGTTGTGCCTCCACCGGTCGTACCGCCTCAGTGCTCCGGCGACGGGCCGGTCCGGTCGCGTTCCGGTCGGCGTGGACCGGGATGAGGCCGAGGCCCCAGCCTCCGGCCGCGAGCAGCCCCAGCGCCGCACCGTCGACCGCCTGCCCCCGGAGGACCAGGAGCCACCAGGCAAGCCAGGCCGCCACTGCCGCCAGGGCCCACCGCACCGGACGCCGTTTCCGGAGCAACAACCGCGCCCGCGCCCGTATTCGGGCTGCCGGGCGCATCTTCGCGTCTCTCCGCACGATCGCCCTCCCTTCGCTCGCCCCGGGCGGCGATGCCCGGGTCGAGGCCGGGATCAGGCGGCGACCACGTCCATCGCGGCGGCCTTGGGCGACATGTTCGCCCGGTCGGTGCCGGGGGCGGGAAGCGGAACCGGTTCGAGTACCGGCCTCAGCAGATCACCTTCGGAGAGGGTGGCCATCGCCGCAAGTTCGGCGAGCGACAGTTCGTCGCTGACCTCGCGCATGACCTCGGACATCCGGACGTCGAGTGCGTCGCAGATGGCGGAGAGCAGCTCCGAGGAGGCCTCCTTCTGTCCCCGCTCGACCTCGGAGAGGTACCCGAGCGAAACCCTGGCGGCCGCCGACACCTCGCGGAGTGTGCGGCCCTGGCGCTGGCGCTGCCGACGCAGTACATCGCCCAGTAGGCGACGGAGCAGGATCATCGGTGCCTCCCTCCTCGGACTGCGGATCGAGATGTCACGCCCCCACCGTACCGCCTTGCCCGCTTCGCGTGCGGGGACCCTGGTCGTGTTCACTCTGGGCTGCAAGGCTGTCCCCCTCCTCGTTCCGGTGTCGTACCCGGGTTCGCGGGCCCCTCGTGGTACCCGACGCGGCCCACCCGGCCACCGTCACGTAACTCGTTCGCCACCTGGTTTCTGCCCAACCAGGCTGTTGGATGTAACACGATCCTCCAGCTGTGCCATACCCGGGCGCCAGATCGGCAGATCTCGGTTCGGTGGAGATCCGTCGGAGGGGCCCCTACCGTGCGAGCCGGCCGACGAGCAGCTCCAGTGCGGCGGTCACCGCTCCGTGACGGATTGTGGCACGGCCGCCCGACAGCAGGAGCGAACTGACCAGAGTTCCCCCCGGGCCGGCGACCGCCAGGTGTACGGTGCCCACCGGCTGTCCGTCCTGCGGGTCCGGACCGGCCACCCCGGTCGTCGCGAGCCCGTACGTGGCCCCCAGCAGCCCCCGCACGCCCTCGGCCATCTGCCGGGCCACCACCGGGTGGACGGGCCCGTGGACGTCCAGCAGGCCCTCGTCCACACCGAGCACGGAGGCCTTGAGCTCGGTCGCGTACGCCGTGACGGAACCCCGGAAGGTCGCGGAGGCCCCGGGGACGTCCACCAGCGCGGCGGCCAGCAGACCGCCGGTCAGCGACTCTGCGACGGCCAGCGTGCCGCCCTCGGCCCGCAGCGCGGCGTGCGCCCGCTCCGCCAGCCGGTAGTCGTGCTCCGCCACCCGGTCCCCCTGTCGCTCAACGGCCCGCGCGTTCCGCGGCCTGTCCCTCGCGGCGCAGGCGCAGCGCCTGTCCGACGTAGTCCAGCGCGGTGCCGACGGTCAGCAGCACCGCCAGTCCCATCAGCACGGCCCGCCCGGTGGCCAGCCACCCGGTCAGGGCCAGGACGTACATGCCGACCGCGGTGCCCTGGGTCAGCGTCTTGAGCTTGCCGCCTCGGCTGGCCGGGATGACCCCGTAGCGGATCACCCAGAACCGCATCAGCGTGATGCCCAGCTCCCGGGCCAGGATCACCACGGTGACCCACCAGGGAAGGTCGCCGAGCAGCGAGAGGCCGATCAGCGCGGAGCCCATGATCGCCTTGTCCGCGATCGGATCGGCGATCTTCCCGAAGTCGGTGACCAGGCCCTTGCGGCGGGCCAGTTCCCCGTCGAACAGGTCGGTGATCATCGCGATGGCGAACGCGGCCCAGGCGACCGAGCGCCACTTGGGGTTGTGCCCGCCGTCGGCGAACAGCAGCAGCACGAAGACCGGGACCAGCAGCACCCGGACCATCGTGAGCACGTTGGCGATGTTCCAGATCCCCGGGGTCGCCGGCGCCGCGGCCACCGGTCTGCCCGGGTGGGCCGCGGCCGGGGCGCCGGGCCCCTTGGTCATTCCCCGGCTCCCGGGACCGAACGGACCCGCACCTGCTCCAGCGCCTCGGCGATCAGGTCGACGCCCTCGCTGGCGACCACCTTGGCCCGCCAGAACTGCCCCACCTCGGGGGCTTCGACGCCCTCCAGGGTGGTCAGGCCGTCGGTCTCCGGGGCCTGGTGGCCGGCCCGGCCCTCGACCACGCCGTCCTCGATCGACTCGATCAGCACCTCGACCTCGGTGCCGATCCGCTGCTCGGCCCGCTGGGCGGTCATCTCCTCGGCCAGCCGGCTCAGCCGGTCCAGCCGCTCGGCGATCACGTCAGCGTCGAGCTTGCCGTCGTAGGTCGCGGCCTCGGTGCCGTCCTCGTCGGAGTAGCCGAAGACGCCGATCGCGTCCAGCCCGGCGTGGGTGACGAAGCGCTCCAGCTCCGCGAAGTCCTCCGCGGTCTCGCCGGGGAAGCCGACGATGAAGTTGGACCGGGCGCCGGCCTGCGGGGCCTTGTCGCGGATGGTGCCCAGCAGCTCCAGGAACTGGTCGGTGGAGCCGAAGCGGCGCATCCGGCGCAGTACGGCGGGCGCCGAGTGCTGGAAGGACAGGTCGAAGTAGGGCACCACGTCGGTGGTCCCGGTCATCGCGTCGATCAGGCCCGGGCGCATCTCGGCCGGCTGCAGGTACGAGACCCGCACCCGCTCGACGCCCTCGATCGCGGAGATCTCGCCGAGCAGCGTCTCCAGCAGCCGGATGTCGCCGAGGTCCTTGCCGTACGAGGTGTTGTTCTCGCTGACCAGCACGATCTCGCGGACGCCCTGCCCGGCCAGCCACTGGGCCTCGTGCAGCACGTCGGAGGGGCGGCGGGAGATGAACGAGCCGCGGAAGGCCGGGATGGCGCAGAAGGAGCAGCGGCGGTCGCAGCCGGAGGCGAGCTTGACCGAGGCGACCGGGTTGTCGTCCAGCCGCTTGCGCAGGGTGCGCGGGCCGGAGGCCGGGGCGAGGCCGTCGGGCAGGTCGGCGATCGGCTCGGCGGCGGCCTCGGCGCCGTGGCCGGGCAGCGCGACGGCCTCGGCGGCCGTCTGCCGCTCGGCGGGGCTGATCGGCAGCAGCTTGCGGCGGTCGCGCGGGATGTGCGGGGCGTGGTGGCCGCCGGAGAGGATGGTCTGCAGGCGGTCGGAGATGTCGGCGTAGTCGTCGAAGCCGAGGACACCGTCCGCCTCGGGCAGCGCGTCGGCGAGCTCCTTGCCGTACCGCTCGGCCATGCAGCCGACCGCGACGACGGCCTGGGTCCGGCCGTGCCCCTTGAGGTCGTTGGCCTCCAGCAGGGCGTCCACGGAGTCCTTCTTGGCGGCCTCGACGAAGCCGCAGGTGTTGACGACGGCGACGTCCGCTTCGGCGGCGTCGTCGACCAGCGACCAGCCGTCGGCCTCCAGTCGCCCGGCGAGTTCCTCGGAGTCCACCTCGTTGCGGGCGCATCCGAGCGTGACAAGGGCGACAGTACGGCGTTCAGGCATAGGCCCAAGATTAACGCGCGGCCTCCGGTGCCGTTCGCCCCGGAGGCCGCGCGCCTCGATTCGGCCGGTCGTGACGGCCCTCGCCGACCCCTGTGGTCAGCCCGCCTGCGGGTCTCCGGGGGTGTACGTGACGTGCACCACCTGCCCGTCCTTGCCGAGGAGACCGAGGTCCTTGCCGTTGACGTACGCGTGCACGGCTCCGCCGTTCCCCAGCACCAGCTTGATCTGCTTGGGGTCGGTGAAGGTCTGGTCCTGGCCGTCGTTGATGTTGTTCTGGAACAGCGACTTGCCGCTGCCGTCCATCGCCGAGACCCAGCTGGTGCCCTCGGCGACCAGCTTCACGGTGACCTTGTCGGCCGGGACGGCGGCGATCGCGGCGGCGCTCGGCGCGGGCGCCGGCGGCTGGACGGTGGGCGTCGCGACGGGGGCGACCGATCCGGTGCCGGAGCCGCTGGGCAGCGGCGCGCTGGCGGAGCCGGTGGTGCCGTGCCCGTCCTTGCCGCTGACCAGGTTGAACCCGATCAGGGCGACCACCGCGACGATCGCGGCGACCATGGCGGCCGCCCAGTTCGGCCGGCCGCGGCTGGGCACCTTGATCGGGCCGCTGTCGATCAGCTGGCCCGCCGGGCGCTTGGCGGCGGGCGGGCCGCCGTGCGCGGCGTCGTAGCGCGCCACCAGCCCGTCGCCGTCCACGCCGACGGCGCGGGCGATCAAGCGGATGTGCCCGCGGGCGTAGAAGTCACCCCCGCAGCGGCCGAAGTCGTCCTCCTCGACGGCATGGACGATCGGCACCCGGATGCGGGTGGCGGTACTCACCTGGTCCACCGTGAGGCCCGCGTCGATCCGGGCGGCGGACAGCACCCGGCCGATGCTCGGGGCATCGGCCGCCTGCGCCGCGTCGTCGGTCGGTTCGACGGACGACGGGGCGTTCTCGTGGTCGGAGGACTTGCCGATGGTCACGGGGCACGCCTTTCGAGCGGATGGCCACCTGCTGGGGAACAGTCTAGGGGCGTGGGCGGATCGTTTCTCAAGCGGAACGGGACCGAATGCGTGCACCCGCCCCGGCCGGGGTCCGGCAGCCCGTTGACCGGTCGTCAACGGAGCCGCACGCGGGCTCCCCGGGGTTCGCTTTCCGGCCTGTGACGCGGTGTGCGGGCGTTCGGTTCCCCGCAGCGCGCCTACCCTCCTCCGAACGAGTGACACCCCGTCCGGGGCACGGGGACTCAGGCTCCCCGGACAGCCCCGGGCCGCCCCGGCCGCGCACCCGTCCGGCGCGCGGGGCGCCGGACGGCACGGCCCGTCAGCCCCGCAGGGTCACCAGCACCCCGTCCAGCTCGTCCGGCTTCACCAGGACGTCGCGGGCTTTGGAGCCCTCGCTGGGGCCGACGATCCCGCGCGACTCCATCAGGTCCATCAGCCGGCCCGCCTTGGCGAAGCCGACCCGGAGCTTGCGCTGGAGCATCGAGGTCGAGCCGAACTGGGTGGAGACCACCAGCTCGGCCGCCTGGATCAGCAGGTCCAGGTCGTCGCCGATCTCCTCGTCGATCTCCTTCTTCGGCCCGCCGCCGACCGTCACGTCGTCCCGGTAGACGGCGGACAGCTGGTCCTTGCAGTGCTGCACCACCTTGGCGATCTCCGCCTCGGTGACGAACGCGCCCTGCATGCGGATCGGCTTGCTCGCGCCCATCGGCAGGAAGAGCGCGTCGCCCTTGCCGATCAGCTTCTCCGCGCCGGGCTGGTCCAGGATGACCCGGGAGTCGGCCATCGCGGAGGTCGCGAAGGCCAGCCGGGACGGCACGTTGGCCTTGATCAGGCCGGTGACCACGTCCACCGAGGGCCGCTGGGTGGCGAGCACCAGGTGGATGCCGGCCGCGCGGGCCAGCTGGGTGATCCGGACGACGGAGTCCTCGACGTCGCGCGGAGCGACCATCATCAGGTCCGCCAGCTCGTCGACGATCACCAGCAGGTACGGGTACGGCCGGAGCTCCCGCTCGCTGCCCAGCGGCGGGGTGACCTTGCCCGCCCGCACCGCCGCGTTGAAGTCGTCCACGTGCCGGAAGCCGTACGCCGCGAGGTCGTCGTAGCGCATGTCCATCTCGCGGACCACCCACTGGAGGGCCTCGGCGGCCTTCTTGGGGTTGGTGATGATCGGCGTGATCAGGTGCGGGATGCCCTCGTACGCCGTCAGCTCGACCCGCTTGGGGTCGACCAGCACCATCCGCACCTCGTCGGGGGTGGCCCGCGCGAGGATCGAGGTGATCAGGCAGTTGATGCAGGACGACTTGCCCGCACCGGTCGCGCCGGCCACCAGGATGTGCGGCATCTTGGCGAGGTTGGCCATCACGGTGTGGCCCTCGACGTCCTTGCCCATGCCGACGACCATCGGGTGCGAGTCCTCGGCGGCCGTGCGCGAGCGCAGCAGGTCGCCGAGGTTGACCATCTCGCGGTCCCGGTTGGGGATCTCGATGCCGACCGCGGACTTGCCCGGGATCGGGCTGATGATCCGCACGTCCGGGCTGGCCACCGCGTACGCGATGTTCTTGGCGAGGGCGGTGATCCGCTCCACCTTGACGGCCGGGCCGAGCTCGACCTCGTAGCGGGTGACCGTCGGGCCGCGGGTGAAGCCGGTGACCCGGGCGTCCACCTTGAACTCGCTGAAGGTGCCGGTGAGCTGGGCGACCACCTCGTCGTTGAGCGCGCTGCGGGCCTTCGCGGGGCCGCCGCGCTCCAGCAGGTCGAGGGAGGGCAGCGCGTAGCCGACGCCCTCGCCGAGCTGGAGCTGCTCCATCCGCACCGGGGCCGCGCCGTGCTCCTCGGGGGCGCCCGGGCCGCCGCTGCGGGCGGCCGGGACGGCGGGCTCCTCGGGCGGTGCGGTGCGGTCCTGCACCTGGTGCATCATGTCCGCCACCGCGGAGGAGGCGGGCACGCCGTAGACCAGTGCGCCGTCCAGGTCGGCGGCCGCGCCGGCGGCGAGGTTGCGGGTGGTGTACGGGTCCAGCGGCTCCTTGTCGAGGGAGACCCGCACGGCCTCCGCCGGGTCGTCCGGGTCGGCCTGCCTGCGCCGGCGGCGGCGCCGGCGGGCGGCGACCTCGTCCGTCGGGTCGTCAGCGCCGCTGTCCACGGTGAACGGCAGCGCGTCGGGGTCGGCGTCCTCCGGCGGCTCGGTGGACAGCTCACGCCCCGGCGCACGCCCCCTGCGCACCTGGTCCTCCGGCCCGGGCTCGACCACGCCGAGCCGCATGCCCATCCACCGCACCCGCTCACCGATCCGGTTGACGGGCGTGGCGGTGACCACCAGCAGGCCGAAGAAGGCCAGCAGCAGGAGCAGCGGCACGGCGAGCGCGGGCCCCGCGGCGGCCATCATCGGGGTGGACGCGGCCCAGCCGATGATGCCGCCGGCCCCCCTTATCCGGGAGGCGCCGCTGCCCATCATGGGCGCGCCGCAGCCGATGTGGACCAGACCGAGGACGCCGACCAGCAGCGTGCTCAGCCCGATCATGATCCGGCCGTTGGCCTCCGGCAGCTCCGGGTGGCGCCAGAGCCGGATCGCGATCGCGGCCAGCAGGAACGGCACCAGCACGTCGAGCCGGCCGAACAGCCCGGACACCACGGCGGTGGCCGCCTCGCCCAGCCAGCCCTGCGGGCTGAACCAGGTGCCGGCGCCGGTCACCAGCGCGAGCGCGAACAGCAGCAGGCCGACGCCGTCCTTGCGGTGGGCCGGGTCGAGGTTCTTGGCACCGTCGCCGAAGCCGCGGAAGATCGCGGCGATCGGGCTGGCGATCGCGTTGAGGGCGCCCATCAGCACCGACCTGGACGGCGGTGCCGGCGGTGGGGCCGACTTGGCCGCGGCCTTCTTCGCGGGAGCCGCCTTCTTCGCCGCCGCCTTCTTCGCGGGCGGCTTGCCCGGGGCTTTCGCCGCGGCCTTCTTGGACGGTCCCGGACTCGTCTTACGTGCTGCGTTTCCGGGCGTGCGAGTGGCCATGGGTCAGCAGCCTACCGGGGTGGACCACCGGTGCACATGTGCCCGAGCCGGGCCGCCCCGACGTGTCGCAGACACACCGTCACGCTGACCGGGATTCACCCGGACGCCGCACGGGACCACCCTGACGGGTGAACGCGGGGCAGCGGATCAGGAGCTTCCGGGGCGCATCGCGTCGAGCGCCCGGCGCAGCGCCACCAGTTTGCGCTCCAGGTGCGCGGCGGTCGCCGCGACGCCCGCGTCCTCGCCCCCGTCCAACTGCTTGCCGAGCGCCTCCGCCTGCTCCTCGACCGCCGCCAGCCGCGCGGACAGCTCGCCCAGCAGCGCCCCGCCGAGGACCGGCTCGCCGCCGCCCGCCTCCAGCTGCAGCCGCAGCAGCGCGGCCTGCTCCTTCAACTGGCAGTTCTTCACGTACAGGTCGACGAAGACGGAGACCTTGGCGCGCAGCACCCACGGATCGAAGGGCTTGGAGATGTAGTCCACCGCGCCGGCCGCGTAGCCACGGAAGGTGTGGTGCGGGCCGTGGTTGATCGCGGTCAGGAAGATGATCGGGATGTCCCGGGTGCGCTCGCGGCGCTTGATGTGGGCGGCGGTCTCGAAGCCGTCCATCCCGGGCATCTGGACGTCCAGCAGGATCACCGCGAAGTCGTCGGTGAGCAGCGCCTTGAGCGCCTCCTCACCGGACGCGGCGCGCACCAGCGTCTGGTCCAGGGCCGAGAGGATCGCCTCCAGCGCCAGCAGGTTCTCCGGTCGGTCGTCGACCAGGAGGATCTTCGCCTTCTGCATCAGGGCTCGCCCTCCTGTCGCCTGCCTGCCGCCCGGTGCAGGCACCCGCGTACTGCCCACCGCTACCCCGGTCATGCTAGCCGCACCCCCTCGCCCGGCACATCGCCCCGTCGTGACCGATCCGGAGCGGCGCACAGCCAGTGCCCCGGCGCACGCTCAGCAGGGCGTCGTCATCCGGTCACTGTTCGCAACGATCGGTGACCCTACCGGGTTCCCGGGCCGGTCCGCCAGCAAACCGGCCGCCCGGGAGGCGTGAACCCCGGGGCCCGCGACGGCGTTCACGCCGCCCCCGGCCCCTGCGCACCCGCCGGGGTGCCCCCGCACGGCCGGGAGCACCCACCACCCGCTCAGCCGCGGTCGCCGCTCAGCCACTCGCTCATCACCGTCAGCAGGTGGTCGGTCTCCACCGGCTTGGTGATGTGGTCGGTGGCGCCCGCCTCCAGGGACTTCTCCCGGTCGCCCTTCATCGCCTTGGCGGTCAGCGCGATGATCGGCAGGCCGGCGAACTGGGGCATCCGCCGGATCGCCTCGGTGGTCGCGTAGCCGTCCATCTCCGGCATCATGATGTCCATCAGGACCAGCGCCACGTTCTCGTGCTGCTCCAGCATCTCGATGCCCTCGCGCCCGTTCTCGGCGTACAGGACGGTCAGGCCGTGCTGCTCCAGCACGCTGGTCAGGGCGAACACGTTGCGCACGTCGTCGTCCACGATCAGCACCTGCTGGCCGTCGAAGCGCCGGTCGCCGTTGACCGGCCGGAGCGGCACGGGCTCCACCGCCCGCGGCCCGGCGGCGCTCTCCAGGGCGGCGCTGCGCCGGCGCTCCACGGCGCCGCGGCGGCGTTCCTCGGCCAGCTCGCGGACTTCCTGGGCCCAGTGGTCGGCGGGGTTCTCGCCGACCGGCACCGGCAGGCCCACCGGGGTGACGCCGACCGAGGCGCGCGGCGCCTGGGCACCCGCCGCGGACTGGCGCTCGCCCGGGCGCGGCTCCCCGGTGGTCTCCGGGGCCTCGGTGCGCAGCGGCAGGTAGAGCGTGAACGTGGAGCCCGCGCCCAGCTCGCTCTCGGCGTGGATCTCGCCGCCGAGCAGCCGGGCGATCTCCCGGCTGATCGACAGGCCCAGGCCGGTGCCGCCGTACTTTCGGCTGGTGGTGCCGTCGGCCTGCTTGAAGGCCTCGAAGATCTCCCGCAGCTTGTTGCCGGGAATGCCGATGCCGGTGTCGGAGACGGCGAAGGCGATCAGGGCGTCGTCCGGGTCCTGGATCGAGCCGGACTCCAGCAGCCGCTCGCGCACGTGCGGCGGGACGCCCGGACCGGCCAGGCTGATCTCGAAGTCCACCGCGCCGGCGTCGGTGAACTTGACCGCGTTGGAGATCAGGTTGCGCAGCACCTGCTGGAGCCGCTGCTCGTCGGTGTGCAGGGTGACGGGCAGGGCGGGCGAGACCCGGACGGCGAAGTCCAGGTTCTTGTCCAGCGCGACCGGCTGGAAGGTCGCCTCCACGTAGTCGACCAGCTGGACCAGGGCGATCCGGGCCGGGCGGACGTCCATCTTGCCGGCCTCGACCTTGGACAGGTCGAGGATGTCGTTGATCAGCTGGAGCAGGTCGGAGCCGGCGCCGTGGATGGTGTCGGCGAACTCGACCTGCTTGGGCGAGAGGTTGCCCTCGTTGTTGTCGGAGAGCAGCTTGGCCAGGATCAGCAGCGAGTTGAGCGGGGTGCGCAACTCGTGCGACATGTTGGCGAGGAACTCGCTCTTGTACCGGGAGGCCAGGGCGAGCTGTTCGGCGCGCTCCTCCAGGACCTGGCGGGCCTCCTCGATCTCGCTGTTCTTGATCTCGATGTCGCGGTTCTGCTGGGCGAGTTGCTCGGCCTTCTCCTGCAACTCCTCGTTGGTGCGCTCCAGCTCCTCCTGGCGCGCCTCCAACTCCGCCGACCGCATGGACAGTTCGGCGGTGAGTCGCTGGGACTCCAGCAGCAGGCCCTCGGTCTTGGTGTTGACGCTGATGGTGTTGACCGTGACGCCGATCAGGTCGGCGATCTGGTTCAGGAAGTCCAGCGCGACGGTGGTGAAGGAGCTGAAGGTGGCCAGCTCGATCACCCCGAGCAGCCGGCCCTCGAACAGCACCGGCAGCACCACGATGTGGGCCGGGGAGGCCTCGCCGAGGCCGGAGGCGATCTTGAGGTACCCGGGGGGCGCCTCCTTGAGGATGATCGCCCGCTTCTCCACCGCGGCCTGACCGATCAGCGACTCGCCGGGGCGGAAGGTGGTCGGCATCGCCCGCCGCTGGTAGCCGTAGCTCCCGATCAGGCGCAGCACGGTGTCGTTCTCGTCGTCGTCCTCGGTGATCAGCTCGGCGGTGCGGCCGGCCGGCTGAGCGAGGAAGAAGGCGCCGTGCTGGGCGGAGACCACCGGGGTCAGCTCGGTCATGATCAGCGAGGCGACCGCCTCCAGGTCCCGGCGGCCCTGGAGCAGGCCGGAGATCCGGGCCAGGTTGGTCTTCAGCCAGTCCTGCTCCTGGTTGGTGCGGGTGGTCTCGCGCAGGTTGGCGATCATCTGGTTGATGTTGTCCTTGAGCTCGTCGAGCTCGCCCGCCGCGTCCACGTCGATCCGCAGGCTCAGGTCGCCCCTGGTCACGGCCGTGGCGACCTGGGCGATCGCGCGCACCTGCCGGGTCAGGTTGTTGGCCAGTTCGTTCACCGACTCGGTCAGGTCCTGCCAGGTGCCGTCGACCCCCGGCACCCGGGCCTGGCCGCCGAGCCGCCCGTCGGTGCCCACCTCGCGGGCGACCCGGGTGACCTCGTCGGCGAACGCGGAGAGCTGGTCGACCATGGTGTTGATGCTGGTCTTGAGCTGGAGGATCTCGCCGCGCGCGTCGACGTCGATCTTCTGCGAGAGGTCGCCGCGGGCGACCGCGGTGATCACCAGCGCGATGTTCCGCACCTGGCCGGTGAGGTTGTTGGCCATCAGGTTGACGTTGTCGGTCAGGTCCTTCCAGATGCCGGCCACCCCCGGCACGCTGGCCTGGCCGCCCAGGGTGCCGTCGGTGCCCACCTCGCGGGCCACCCGGGTCACCTCCACCGCGAAGGAGGAGAGCTGGTCGACCATGGTGTTGAGGGTCGCGGCGAGCGCCGCCACCTCGCCCTGCGCGTCGATGGAGATCTTCTTGGAGAGGTCCCCGCGGGCCACCGCACCGGCGACCTCGGCGATGTTGCGCACCTGACCGGTCAGGTTGGACGCCATGAAGTTGACGTTGTCGGTCAGGTCCTTCCAGATGCCCGACACCCCGCGCACCCGCGCCTGGCCGCCCAGGATCCCCTCGGTGCCCACCTCGCGGGCCACCCGGGTCACCTCGTCGGCGAACGCCGACAGCTGGTCGACCATGGTGTTGACGGTGGTCACCAGCTCCAGGATCTCGCCCCGGGCGTCGACGGTGATCTTCTTCGACACGTCGCCGCGCGCCACCGCCGTGGTCACCTCGGCGATGTTGCGGACCTGGCTGGTCAGGTTGTTGGCCATCAGGTTGACGGAGTTGGTCAGGTCCTTCCAGATGCCGGCCACGCCGGGCACGCTGGCCTGCCCGCCGAGGATGCCCTCGGTGCCGACGTCCCGGGCGACCCGGGTCACCTCGTCCGCGAAGGCGCCCAGCTGGTCCACCATCGTGTTGATGGTGTTCTTCAGCTCCAGGATCTCCCCGCGCGCGTCCACCTGGATCTTCTGCGACAGGTCGCCCTTGGCGACCGCGGTGGTCACCTGGGCGATGTTGCGGACCTGGTCCGTGAGGTTGTTCGCCATGAAGTTGACGTTGTCCGTGAGGTCCCGCCACACCCCGGCCGCCCAGGGCACCTGCGCCTGACCGCCCAGCCGGCCCTCGGTGCCCACCTGACGGGCCACCCGGGTCACCTGCTCGGCGAAGGCGCCCAGCTGGTCCACCATCGTGTTGATGGTGTTCTTCAGCTCCAGCATCTCGCCGCGCGCGTCCACCTCGATCTTCTGCGAGAGGTCGCCCCGCGCCACCGCCGTCGTCACCTGGGCGATGTTGCGGACCTGGCCGGTCAGGTTGTCGGCCATGAAGTTCACCGAGTCGGTGAGGTCCCGCCAGACCCCGGCCACGCCCGGCACCTGGGCCTGACCGCCCAGCCGCCCCTCCGTCCCGACGTCCCGGGCCACCGCGGTGACCTGCGCGGCGAAGCCGTTCAGCTGGTCCACCATGGTGTTGACGGTGTTCTTCAGCTCCAGCATCTCGCCGGCCACCTCGACGGTGACCTTGCGGGACAGGTCGCCCTTGGCGACCGCGGTCGTCACCTGGGCGATGTTGCGCACCTGCGCGGTCAGCCGGCCGGCCATGGTGTTGACCGAGTCCGCCAGGTCCTTCCAACTGCCCGACACGCTACGGACCTTGGCCTGGCCGCCGAGCTTGCCCTCGGTGCCCACCTCGCGGGCCACCCGGGTCACCTCGTCGGTGAACTCCGAGAGCTGGTCCACCAGCCCGTTGACGGTCCGCCCGATCTTCAGGTACTCGCCGCGCAGCGGGTGGCTCACCCCGTTGCTGTGCAGCGAGCGCAGCTCCATCTTCTGGTCCAGGTCGCCCTCGGCGATCGAGGTCAGCACCCGGCCGACCTCGGCCATCGGGCGGGCCAGGTCGTCGATCAGCGCGTTGCAGTTGTCGACGGCCGCCATCCAGGCGCCCTCGCCCGCACCGGTCTCCAGCCGCTCGTTCAGCCGGCCCTCGCGGCCCACCGCCCGGCGGACCCGAGCCAGTTCACCGGTCAGGTGCTGGTTGCGCTCGGCGACCTCGTTGAACACCGCGGCGATCTCTGCCAGCGGCCCGTCGCCCGGAATCGTCAACCGGCGGCGGAAGTTGCCGTCCCGCATCGCGGTCAGCGCGGACAGCAGCTTGCGCAACTCGGCGGGCTCCGCGCCGCGGTTGTGGCTCGCTCGCCGGCCGGCCGCGTTCCGCGGCGCGGTCCCGGAGCGGCCGCCGCGCTGGGCGGGCGGCGTCGTACCGGTTGCGTCCTTGGTGGCCGAACTCAACGGGCCCCTCCCACATCGTGAACTGTCCGGTGACCGCCCGTGCCGGTGCGGCACGCGCCCGGGCACCGGCCCGGCTGGGCTGCGTACCGGCGGCCCACGGCGCACCGGCACCCACACGACCGTACTGCTCGTACCGGTCATCGCGGACCCCCCAGTCTGGCAGCACCGGCACCCGGTGCACGGCCGGTTGCGCACGGTTGGTGCCGCACCGTCCGAAACAGGTGGGCAGAATCACCCTCTGGTGCCTGTTTCGGCTCCCCGCCCCCACGGGGAACCAAGCGGAAAGTAGGGTGGAGCGCTGCACCGGGCCACGACCCGACCCAGCGCCGCCGCTCACCCCGACGGCGCGCACGGGGAAAGTCGGCGCCGCACCCCGGACAGCCAGGGCAAGAGCAGCAGAGGAGAAGTGGCAACGTGGTCACCGCGCGCGCAGCCGCCACCTTCGACCCCGACGGCCGGTCCGCGGCCGCCGCCCGGGGGTTCGTCCGGGACGCGCTGCTCGGCTGGGGCCTGCCGGAGGTCGTCGACGACGCCGTCGTGCTGGTCAGCGAGCTGGTCACGAACGCCGTCGTGCACGCCGGCACCGCCGCCGAGGTCTGCTGCCTGCGCGAGGAGGCGACCGTCCGGATCGAGGTCACCGACCACCACCCGGAACGCGGCCTGCCCTCCCTCGGCGACGGACCCGTCACCGCCTCCGACCGCTACGCCGACCCCGACGGTGAGGGCGGCCGCGGCCTGCTGATGTGCTCCGCCCTCGCCGAACGGTGGGGCGTCGAGTACGCGGCCGGCCGGAAGACCGTCTGGTTCCGCCTCCAGCTGCCGGCACACGTGCTCGGCACCCGCTACGCCGTGCCCGCCACGCCCGGCAGCGACCTGCCGAGCAGCGCCGGCCCGGTGCACGTCGCCGTCGTCCAGATCGACGAGGACGGCCGCGTCCTGGCCTGGAACCCGGACGCCGAGGCCCTCTTCCGCTACCCCGCCGGCGCCGTCCTCGGCCGCCCCTGGGCCGACCTCGCCGTCTGGCCGCAAGCCCCGGACCGCGGCCTGGGCCTGACCGACACGCTGCGGCTGGCCCGTTGGGAGGGCGGCTACGGGATCCGCCGCCAGGACGGCCACGAGGTCGAGGTGTACGGCGTCCAGGTGCGCGTGCGGGACACCGAGGGCGTCCCCTCCACCCTCTGTCTGCTCGTCCTCGAACCCGACCGCGCCGTCCTGCGCTCCCCCGCCCGCGCCCTGCCCGGCGAGCGCCCCGACCAGACCGGCCCCCGGCTCGACCTGCTGGCCGGCCCGGTCGCCACCGACGACCTCGACACCCTGCTGCAGCGCACCGTCGAACGCGCCCGCGACCTGCTCGACGGCGACGCCGCGTACCTGCTGCTGACCACCGAGGACGAGACGGAGTTCGAGGTCCGCGCCGCCACCGGCCTCACCACCGGACACCGGCGGCACGCCCGCTTCCCCGTCGAGACCGGCAACCGCTACGACTCCGCCCGACTGCCCTCCGTCCACGAGGACCTCACCGCCCGTCCCACCGGCCTGCCCCTGCTCTCCGACAGCGGCATGCGCTCCCTGCTCACCGTCCCGCTCAAGGTCGAGGGCCGCCTGATCGGCTCGCTCGGCATCGCCGCCACCGCGCCCGGCCGCTACGACAACGAGGACGCGATGCGCCTCCAGTTCGCCGCCGACCGGGTCGCCCTGGCCGTCGAGAGCACCCGGCTGACCGAGCTCGAACGGCTGCGCCGCGGCTCGCTCTCCTTCCTGGTCGAAGCCTCCGACCTGCTGGCCGGCACGCTCGAACACGAGCAGACCCTGGCGCTGATGGCCCAGATGGCCGTCCCCACCCTCGCCTCCTGGTGCGCCGTCTACACCACCGCCGACCACACCTCCCCGGCCCGGCTCGCCTTCGTCCTGCACGAGGACGAGGATCGCATCGACCCCCTGCGCGACCTCCTCGACAAGGCCCCCGTCCCCGAGGCCGGCCCCACCCACGGCGTCCGGTTCTGGACGGCGCCCGCCGAGACCGCCGCGGTCGGCGGCCTGGCCGACAGCCCGGAACTCGCCGGCCTGCTCGGCGAGACCGTCGTCATCGCACTGACCGCCCGCAACCGCGTCATCGGCCTGCTGGCGCTCGGCGTCCCGACCGGCGTCCGGTTCCGCCAGGAGATCCTCGAACTCGCCGAGGACCTCTCCCGCCGCGCCGCGCTCGCCCTCGACAACTCCCGCCTCTACTCCGAGCGCACCGCCACCAGCCAGGCCCTGCAGCGCAGCCTGCTGCCGCCGGACCTGCCCGAGATCCCGGGCGTCGAGGTGGACGTGTACTACCAGGCCGCCGGCGAGGGCAACGAGGTCGGCGGGGACTTCTACGACCTGTTCACCATCCGCGAGGGCACCTACGGCTTCGCCATCGGCGATGTCTGCGGCACCGGCCCCGAGGCCGCCTCGGTCACCGGCCTGGCGCGGCACTCGCTGCGGCTGCTCGCCCGCGAGGGCCTGGACGCCCCGCAGGTACTCCGCCGCCTCAACGCGGCCATCCTGGACGAGGGTTCGCGCAGCCGCTTCCTGACCCTGCTCTACGGCGAGCTGACGCCCCGTCCGGACGGCAGCACCGAGCTGTCCCTGGTCTGCGCCGGCCACCCGCTGCCGCTGCGGCTGCGCACCGACGGCCGGGTCGACCGCGCCGCCACCCCGCAGCCGCTGCTCGGTGTCATGGACGACCTCGACCTGACCGCCGAGACCCTGGTACTCGCTCCCGGCGAGGTCCTGCTGTGCGTCACCGACGGTGTCACCGAACGCCGCGAGGGGCGGCGGATGCTGGGCGACGACGGTCTCGCCGAGGTGCTCACCGGCTGCACCGGCCTGACCGCCGGCGCCGTGGCCGCCCGCGTCCAGCGCGCGGTCGAGCGGTTCGCCCCCGAGCCGCCGTCCGACGACATGGCGATCCTGACCCTGCGGGTACCCAACCAGCGCCAGCCGTGAGCCTCCCCGGCCGGCGCTGCAATTCACGCGGTATCCGACGCTGCAACTCGCGCAGGGCCTGAAGCGGTAGCTGGCGCGGTAAGTGACGCAGTAACTGACGCAGTCACAAATTGTTATCTTCACAAGGGTACAAGCGCCTGCCGCCGGGTAGACCGATCTCACCGGGGAATCCACCCGGAGGGGACGTGACCAGCGGGCTCTCCGCTGGCCCATCATTCTGACCGCAGCCCGCGCACGCCCAGAGCCGTGCGCCCTCGGCGCGGTCGCGCGCATCCACTCGTCGAAACCACACCACAGCGTCACTGCGCCCTGCGCGCGCCCAGAGTGAAAGGAGCCTCCGGTGAGCAACGACGCTACCGGGGCAACGAACGCCCGTTCCACCGGAGCCGACGCGGGTAACCTCGGCTACCTCGCCCTCGGCCTGACACTTCTCGCCTACGGTCTGCTCTCCACCGGCATCCTGCACGGCGCCGGCGCCGGGGACGCGGCCCACCTCGCCCACCTGCTCGGCGGCGTCACCCTCTTCATCGCGGGCCTCTGGCAGCTCCGCGGGGGCGAGGGCTTCACCGGCACCGCGTTCACCAGCCTCGGCGCCTTCTGGGCGACCTGGTCGGCGGCCGGCGGGGCGGGCAAGAACGCCGCCGGTCTGTTCCTGCTGCTGTGGGCCCTGCTCGCACTCACCCTCACCGCGGCCGGCTGGGGCGGTGGGCAGCTCAGCCGTGCCGTCTACGGCCTGCTGACGCTCTCCCTGCTGCTCTCCGCCATCGCCACCTTCGGCGGCTACAGCGGCCTGGGCAAGCTCGCCGGCTGGGTCGCGGCCCTCTCCGGGCTCGCCGCCTGGTACTGGGCCACCTCCGCCCTGAGCAACGGCTCCTGGGGGAAGATCGCCCTGCCGGTCAAGTGACCTGCCGGGCGATCCTTCGGGCAACCGACCGGGCCCCTGACCGGGCTTCCGGCCGGTTGCCCGGTCAGGGGAGCCCGAGACGGCTCAACGGACCTGCTCCAACCGCCCCTCGGCGGAGCGACGGGGTCGGGCCTCCGTTCCGGCGGAGACCCGACCCCGTCGGCGTGCCGCCAACGCCAGCACGGCGTACGCGAAGAGGAGGATCACGACGGCGACGATCCCGTCCGCCCAGAAGTGGTTGGCCGTCACGACCACCACCGCGACCGTCAGCACCGGGTGCAGCACCATGACCCACCGCAGCGAACTGCTCGACACCCGGATCACCGCGACCGCGGCCAGCACGCACCAGGCCACGTGCACCGAGGGCATCGCCGACAACTGGTCGGCCACCACGACACCGCCGACCGCACCCCCGTACACCGACTGCCCGTACAGCGCGGCCACGTCGACGAAGCCGCTCTCGGGCAGCATCCGGGGCGGTGCCACCGGGATGAACTGCACCAGCAGGCAGACCGCGGTCGTGATCACCACCGTGTTCCGCACCCACGCGTACCGCTCGCGGTGCCGCACGAACACCCAGAGCAGCACGCCGAGCATCGCCGCGAAGTGCATCACCGCGTAGTAGTAGTTCGCCAGCCGCACCAGCACCGGGTACGGCGTGATCGCCGCCTGCCAGGAGGCCTCGTCGGGCAACCCGACCACCTGCTCGGCGTGGTGGATCCAGCTCGCCCGGTCCAACGCGTGGTCCGCGCTCATCACCGACAGGTGCCCGACCAGCTGCCACAGCGCGAACAGCGCCAGCAGCGTGCCGGCCTCCCGCAGCAGCGCCGACAGCGACGGTTTCCGGACCCTCGACGCGACGTACGCGCCAGCGTAGAGGCCGGCGGCGGCGCCCCCGGCGGACTGCCAGGTCAGGGTCAGGTTCTGCATTGGCAGAGGGTAACGCAAAAAGCCCCCTTCCCGGATGGGAGGGGGGCTTTTTGGAATGATTGTTCGGCGGCGTCCTACTCTCCCACAGGGTCCCCCCTGCAGTACCATCGGCGCTGTGAGGCTTAGCTTCCGGGTTCGGAATGT
>NZ_JBITTM010000021.1:113709-148884 GCF_044541955.1 Kitasatospora sp. NPDC085464 | reverse complement strand
GCGCGCGCCGGGCCCGCCCCGGCGCGCGCCGAGAAAAGCCAGGAGAAAAATTGGCCCGGAAGAAGGATTCCCTCCGCCTCCGGCCCCCCGCCCCCGGCGCGCAACGCACCACCACACTGAACCGGGGGACCAAAATTCACCCCTCGGGGTCAGAGTCTGCCCCGGCCCCGCCGGCCGGCCGGCCGGTCAGGCTTCCTCGCGCCAGCCCTCGTGGTCGGCAGCCAGGGCGTCGAGCACGCGCAGCAGGTCGGGGGTCCAGCCCCGCTCCGGGGCCTCGACCACGACGAGCCACTGGGCGTCCTCGGCGTCGTCCTCGCCCGCGAGCGCATCGCGCACGATCTCGACCTCGCCCAGGTCGGGTTGGGTGGCGCCGAGCTCCTCGGCGGCTTCTTCGGCGGCGTCGCGGTCGGGCAGGACGAGCAGCAGCCGGGCGTGCGGGTCGTCGACGTCCGGGAGGGCGGTGGCGTGGTTGTCGGTCACCCGGCCATTCTCCAGGCCGCCCGGCCCGGCCGATCGGGCGGGAGGGAGTGTCCGCGGCCCGTGGGATGCTGGTAGGCGATGGCCAGGAAGAGTGCACCCGACGACCTGCTCGCCCCGCTGACCCTCGCGGTCGGCCAGGAGGAGCTGCTGCTGGACCGTGCGGTCGCCCAGGTGGTGGCCGCCGCGAAGGCGGCGGACCCGGACACCGACGTACGGGACTTGCCGCCCGGCGGGCTGCAACCCGGCAGCCTGGCCGAGCTGACCACGCCGTCGCTGTTCGCCGAGCGCAAGGTCATCGTCGTCCGGGCCGCCCAGGACCTCTCCGCCGACTCGGTGAAGGAGGTCAAGGCCTACATCGAGGCGCCGGCCGACGAAGTGATCATGGTGCTGGTGCATGCCGGCGGCGCCAAGGGCAAGGGCCTGCTGGACGCCGGGCGCAAGGCGGGCGGCCGCGAGGTCGCCTGCGCCAAGCTGTCCAAGGCGAGCGAGCGGCTGGCCTTCGTCAAGGGCGAGTTCCGCGCGCTCGGCCGCTCGGCGACCCCGGAGGCCTGCCAGGCGCTGCTGGACGCGCTCGGCAGCGACCTCCGGGAGCTGGCGGCCGCGTGCAACCAGCTGACCTCGGACGTCGAGGGCGCGATCGACGAGACGGTGGTGGCCCGCTACTACAGCGGCAGGGCCGAGGCGACCGGCTTCGAGGTGGCCGACCTCGCGGTCACCGGCCGGGCTGCCGAGGCGCTGGAGCGGCTGCGCTGGGCGCTGGCCGTCGGCCAGCCGCCGACCGGCATCACCTACGCGCTGGCCTCCGGCGTGCGTAGCATCGGGCGGCTGGCGACGACCGGGCGGAACATGCGCCCGGCCGACCTGGCCCGCGAGTTGGGCATGCCGCCATGGAAGGTCGACCGGGTCCGGCAGCAGATGCGCGGCTGGACGGGCGATGCCGTGGCCACCGCGCTGACCGCGATCGCCCAGGCCGACGCCGCCGTCAAGGGCGGCTCCGACGACCCGGCCTTCGCCCTGGAGCGCGCGGTGGTCGCCGTCGCCCGGGCCGCGCGGGCCGGCTCCCGCCCCGCCTACTGACGCCCGCCGACGCGGCCGGGCCCGCCGACGCGGCCGGGCCCGGCGGGCCGCGGACGCCGGAGCGCCGGCCGGAGGCCTACTTCCGCATGGCCCGGACGGCGTCCTGGCCGTCGGACTGCAGGATGCTCCGCAGCTCGTCCTTGGACGGCGGCTTGGCCTTCCCCTCGGTGTAGCTGGCGCTGTAGTTGATGTAGTAGGTCATCCCGCCGTCGCGGATGTCCAGCTCGGCGTAGACGCTGTGGTACTTGTCCGAGCCGTCGTCCTTGTACAGGAAGTACGCCTCCTCGCCGATCCCGGAGATGTCGGTGACCTGGTAGCCGCGGGCCCGGTAGAGCTCCTTGTTGGCATCCAGCTCGGGCGCCGGGTTGACCGCCTTGTGCAGGTCGGCGCGAAGGTAGACCGAGGCGTACTCGCTGTCGCTGTTGCCACCGGTCCGCTTGAGGCTCATCGAGCAGTTCATGCTGTCCAGGGCCGGGTTCCGGTCGGTGTGGTGGGTCGGCGCGGAGGTGTCCGAGACGGAGTACGTCTGCAGCAGCTTGGTGGGCTTCCCGGTGGTGCAGAAGTCGTCCGAGAGGTGGTAGCTGCCGAGGCTGCGCGGCGACGAGTTGCTGCTGACCAGGCCGGGGACGACCATCACGGCGGCGGTCCAGCCGGCCGAGGCGAGGATGGCGCCGACGAAGGCCCAGACGGCGTTGCGCCGCAGGTTCCCGCCGGAGCCCGGCGCACGGCCTCCCGGTGTCATCGGCATCCCGTGAGCGGTCGGCATCCCGGCCGGCGCGGGTATCCCGGACGATGCGGGCATCCCCGGGGCAGCGGGCAACCCGGGCGGCGGCCCGAACCCCGAAGCGCCCGGCGCCCCCGGGATCGGCCCTGCCCCCGGAACATGCGCTGCCCCCGGGACCGGCCCTGCCCCCGGAACATGCGCTGCCCCCGGGACCGGCTGCGCCCCCGGGACGGGCTGCGCTCCGGCGCCCGGCGTCTGCTGCGGGAAGCCGTACCCCGGCCCGTTCGGTGCCGACGGTGGCGGTGGTGTCGTCATGTGGCTCTCTCCCCCCGAGCACGGCGTCGGGGCGCTCCCCCGCACCTCGATCGCACCTGACCGACCATAGCGGCCGGACCAGGGAACGCGACAGGCGCCGCAGTGGCCTCCGGGGAAGAGGCGGACTGCGACGCCTGTCGTACTGCTTCGTGCACCGCACCCGCGTGGCGAACGCAGGCCGCGTGCGGTGCGAGTCTCGCACGCCTCAGGGGTCCGGGTAGAGGGCCGGGTCGTCCCGAGGCGGTCGGGGGTTCACACCCCCGGGTGGCGTCAGGCCTGGGCGGCGGTGTTGACGCGCTTGGTGATGGCCGACTTCTTGTTGGCGGCCTGGTTGGCGTGGATGACGCCCTTGCTCACGGCCTTGTCCAGCGCCTTGGAGGCGGCGCGGGCCAGCTCGACGGCCTTCTCGGTCTCGCCGGCGGCAGCGGCCTCACGGGCCTTGCGCAGAGCGGTCTTCAGCGAGGACTTGACGGCCTTGTTGCGCAGGCGCGCCTTCTCGTTGGTCTTGTTGCGCTTGATCTGGGACTTGATGTTCGCCACGAAGGAGCCTCAGTCTGTCTGAAAGGTTTGAACGGGATCACACCGGCGGCCGTCGGTCCAGCTGAGAGGGCATGCCGAGGCCAGGTGCAGCTGACCACGCTACCAGGGGCCGCCGCCCGCCCCAAACCGGCCGCCCGCCCCGGCCGCAGGGCACGGGTCGGGGCCGGACGGGGCCGGGGCGGCACGTGGTCAGCGCCGGACGGGGTCCGGGGCGGCGGGGACGCCGCCCACCGGAGCGGCCGGAGCAGCCACCGCAGCCGGAGCGCCGCCGCCGGCCGCCACCGCAACCGGAGCGCCGTCCTGGGCAGGGATCGGAGCACCGGCCCCCCGGGTGTCGGCCGGGCCCCCGGTGTGCCGCTTGAGCCAGGCGAGGAACCGTCGGCCGAGCTTCTGGAACGGCACCTCGACCAGCCGGTACATCAGGTAGCTGACCACGAGCGTGACGGCCAGGAAGGTGAGCGTGAAGACGATCGCGAACTTGGCGGACTTCGGCGCCGGCGCCCCCTGGAACAGCCACGGCATGCCGTAGAGCCAGTCCATGCCGTCGATGACCAGCCAGTGCAGCAGGTAGACCGAGTAGCTGACGGTGCCCAGCCAGGTGAGGGCCTTCGGGAAGCGGCGCTTCTTCAGCGTCATGCCGAGGAACAGCACGATCCAGGCCCCGGCGTAGGCGAAGGACCACGCCATCCAGCTGGTGGTCCAGGTCCGCCACAGGGCGTCCCCGTGGTTGTACATGCGTCCGCCGAGCACCCCGGCGAGGAAGACGAAGCCGCAGTAGGCGACGGCCTGGATGCGGTCGATCTGGCCGTGTTCCGCGCGGTAGATGACGGTCCCGGCGAACATGGTCGCGAAGATCATCATCGTTTCGAACATCGCGGACCGGCTGCTGCCGAACGCGAGCACGAAGCCGAGCACGCCGAGCAGCAGGGCCCCGGTGCGGGTGAGCTGGGAGTTGCCGCTGATGGCGCAGAGCAGGCCCATGACCGCGACGAGGCCGGTGGCCAGGACGAGGTTCTCGGTCGAGAGTCCCTGCTTGGCCAGGTTCGCCGGGGAGAGCACCCCGCCGAGCAGGACCGCGCAGGCGGCGAAGCCCACCGCGATCGGCCCGCTCTGGCGGTGCTTGCGGAGCACGAACAGGGCGGAGACGAAGTAGTAGAACACCATCTCGTAGGTGAGGCTCCACATGATGCCGATGGCGTTGGGAACGCCCAGCAGGTCCTGGAGCAGCAGGCTGTTGGCCCCGAACGAGAGCAGCGGCCGGTCGAAGACGGACCGGTCGATCATCATGTTGTGCCCGGCCGGGAGGATCACCAGCGCCGCGACGAGTCCGACGACGAGCGCCGGGTAGATGCGGAAGACCCGGCCGACCCAGAACGCCTGCATGTCGCCGCGGCGCTCCAGGGAGGCGGGCACGATGTAGCCGCTGACCAGGAAGAACAGCATCACCCCGAACAGGCCGAGGTCGAAGCGGTGGGTCACTGCCGCGCCGTGCGGGATGAAGTACCGCAGTCCGAAGTGGTGCATCGCCACGGCGAGGGCGGCGAGCCCGCGCAGTGCGTCCAGCCAGCCGAGCCTCGCCGGGGCCGCCTCGGGCTTGCCTTGCCGTTTCATCCGCGCTCCGCGGGGCACGCGGCTCAGTTCGATGCGTCTCACGGCTGGGCAGATTAGCTTACGGATCGTGTGACACGGCATATCCGCGGGTGGGCCCGACGCCGGGCCCGACCGGGCCGGGGGTTCCGGGCGGCTCCGGGCGGTCGGGCGCGGGTACGGCCGCCGTGCGGCGGCCTAGGCGTCGACCAGGGGTTCGCCGTAGTGCTCGACCTCCGGGAACGGGCGGTAGAAGTGGTGCAGCAGGGCACGCCAGCGCTGGTACTCGGGGGAGCGACGGAACCCTTCCGTGTGGTCGGCGAGCGTCTCCCACTCGACCTGGAGGAGGAAGCGCGAGCCGCGCCCCTCGTCGAGGCAGCGCCGTAGCCGCAGCGAGCGGAAGCCCGGCTGGACGCTGATCAGCGGGCGGGCCTCGGCGAAGGCGGCGAGGAACTCGTCCTCCCGGCCGGGCAGGACGTCGAGCAGGGCGCTTTCCAGGATCACGGCAGGTCATCCTGCCGCCCCGGGGCAGCAGGCGGAAGCCCGGCGGGGGCTGCACGCGGCCGACGGAAGCCCGGCGGGGGCTGCACGCGGCCGACGGAAGCCCGACGGGCGGCCTGCGGAAGCCCGACGGAAGGCCTGCGGAAGGACGGACGGTGCCCGAACGGCAGCACGTCCCGCGCTCGTGGGAAGATGGGAGGAACTATTTCGATCGGACGAGACTGTCCGGTCCCCGGGAAACCGGTCAGCGATGACCCGGACACCCCCGGCCCCGGACCAACGGAGAATCGGACCAAGGTGCCCGCGACCCCCAGCAATGTGCCAGAGCCCAGCCGTACCGACCCGGCGCTGATCCGCAACTTCTGCATCATCGCCCACATCGACCACGGCAAGTCGACGCTCGCAGACCGGATGCTGCAGATCACCGGCGTCGTCGACCCCCGGCAGATGCGTGCCCAGTACCTCGACCGCATGGACATCGAGCGTGAGCGCGGCATCACCATCAAGTCGCAGGCGGTCCGCCTCCCGTGGGCGCCGAGGACCGGTGACAGCGCCGGGACGACGCACATCCTCAACATGATCGACACCCCGGGCCACGTGGACTTCACGTACGAGGTGTCCCGTTCCCTCGCCGCGTGCGAGGGCACCATCCTGGTGGTCGACGCGGCCCAGGGCATCGAGGCGCAGACCCTCGCCAACCTGTACCTGGCGCTGGAGAACGACCTCACGATCGTCCCGGTGCTGAACAAGATCGACCTGCCGGCCGCCCAGCCGGAGAAGTACGCCGAGGAGATCGCGCACATCATCGGCTGCGACCCGGGCGACGTGCTCAAGGTCAGCGCCAAGACCGGTCTCGGCGTCGAGGACCTGCTGGACCACATCGTCAACACGGTCCCGGCCCCGGTCGGCGTCAAGGACGCCCCGGCCCGCGCGATGATCTTCGACTCGGTGTACGACTCCTACCGTGGCGTGGTCACCTACGTCCGTGTCGTGGACGGCCAGCTCACCAAGCGCGAGCGCATCGCGATGATGTCCACCGGCGCGACCCACGAGCTGCTGGAGATCGGCGTCATCTCGCCCGAGCCGAAGGTCGCCGACGGTCTCGGCGTGGGCGAGGTGGGCTACATCATCACCGGCGTGAAGGACGTCCGTCAGTCCAAGGTCGGTGACACGATCACCTCGATGCACAAGGGTGCGACCGAGCCGCTCGGCGGCTACAAGGACCCGCGTCCGATGGTGTTCTCCGGTCTCTACCCGCTGGACGGCTCGGACTACCCGCTGCTGCGCGACGCCCTGGACAAGCTGCGGCTCAACGACGCCGCCCTGGTGTACGAGCCGGAGACCTCGGTCGCGCTCGGCTTCGGTTACCGCTGCGGCTTCCTCGGCCTGCTGCACCTGGAGATCATCCGGGAGCGCCTGGAGCGCGAGTTCAACCTCGACCTGATCTCCACCGCCCCCAACGTGGTCTACCGGGTGATCATGGAGGACGGCACCGAGCACACCGTCACCAACCCGAGCGAGTTCCCCACCGGCAAGATCGCCGAGGTGTACGAGCCGGTGGTGCGCGGCACCATCCTGGCGCCCAACGAGTTCGTCGGCGCGATCATGGAGCTCTGCCAGTCCCGCCGCGGCAGCCTGCAGGGCATGGACTACCTCTCCGAGGACCGGGTCGAGCTGCGCTACACCCTCCCGCTCGCGGAGATCGTCTTCGACTTCTTCGACCAGCTGAAGTCCAAGACCCGCGGCTACGCCTCGCTCGACTACGAGCCCATCGGCGAGCAGACCGCCGACCTGGTCAAGGTGGACATCCTGCTGCACGGTGACGCGGTGGACGCCTTCTCCGCGATCGTCCACAAGGACAAGGCCTACGGCTACGGCGTGATGATGGCGGGCAAGCTGCAGAAGCTGATCCCCCGCCAGCAGTTCGAGGTGCCGATCCAGGCCGCGATCGGCTCGCGCGTCATCGCCCGTGAGACCGTCCGCGCGATCCGCAAGGACGTCCTCGCCAAGTGCTACGGCGGTGACATCTCCCGCAAGCGGAAGCTGCTGGAGAAGCAGAAGGAAGGCAAGAAGCGGATGAAGATGGTCGGCCGCGTGGAGGTCCCGCAGGAGGCCTTCATCGCCGCGCTGTCCACCGACGCCGAGGCGCCGAAGGAAAAGAAGTAACCGAGCGCACCGAAGGGCCCGGGCATCGCGCCCGGGCCCTTTCGCGTCCCCGAGGACTCCCGCGAAGACTCCTGCGAGGAATCCCCCGGGAATCCCCCGGGAATCCCCCGGGAATCCCCCGGGAGTCCCCCGAGGACGTTCCCGGAGGCTCCGAAGAGGACTACTTCAGCGCGCTGAAGACGGCGGCGACGATCCCGGCCTTGGCCAGTCGCCCCGCGGTGCCGGTGAACACGGTGGGCTTCATCGAGTCGTCCGGGCGCACCAGCTGGAGCAGCCCGTCCCGTCGGCCGAGGCTCACGCACTGGACGACGTACCGGAACGAGAACGGCTTCCCGGTGCGCCCGTCGAGCAGCTTGCCGACGTACTGGCCCTGCGGCAGGGCGGTGGCGCAGCCCATCCGCAGGGTGCCGACGCCGGGGACGGTGACGGCGGCGGCGTCGCCGATCACGTGGACGTCGGGGTGCGAGACCGACCGCAGGTGGTCGTCCACCAGGGCGCGGCCGCGTTCGTCCACGGCCAGGCCGGCCTCGGCGGCCAGCGGGTGCGGTTCCATCGAGGCGGCCCAGACGGTGAGGTCGGTGTCGATCGGGCCGGTGGTGGTGCGCAGGGCGTCCGGGGTGACCCCGGTGACGGTGGTGTTCTCGTGGACGGCGACGCCGAGCCGGTCGAGGACGCGTCGGACGTGGGCGCGGCCCTTGGGGGAGTAGATGCCGCCGACCTGGCCGGCCGCGACGATCCGCACCCGCCAGTCGGGGTGGGCCTCGGCGAGTTCGGTGGCCAGTTCGATGCCGGTGGCGCCGCCGCCGACCACGGCGAGGGTGCCGGGGCGGTCGGCCTCGCGGATCCGGCGGCGGACCTCGGTGGCGCGCTCCGCCGAGAAGGCGTGTTCGACGGCGCCGGGGACGTCGTGCCAGGCGGTGCGGCTGCCGAGGGCGTAGACCAGGGTGTCGTACGCGAGGTCGGTGCCGTCGTCGAGCAGGACCTTGTGTCCGGCGAGGTCGAGTTCGACGGCCCGGGCCCGCTGGTGCCGGATCCGGCGGCCGCGGGCGAGTTCGCCGATGGCGGGCCAGTCGCGGCCGTGTCCGGCGGCGGTCTCGTGCTGGCGGATGCGGTGCAGGAGCCGTTCCTCGGGGGCGACCAGGGTGACGGTGTGCTGCCGCCCGGCGCCCTTGGCCGCGGTGAGTCCGGCGTACCCGGCGCCCAGTACGACGATCCGCTTCCCGGTGCTGGTGGTGGTGCTCATCTCGTCCGCCTCCTTTCCGTGCGCCCTGGTGGAGCGCTGTTCGGGAAGGGGACGACGCAGCCGGTCGGAGTGTGACCGTGACCGGCGTCACACCTCCCGCGGGGGTGCCGGGTGCCGGGGGTGTCGGGGATGCCCGGGGGGGCGGGGGTCCGTCAGGGGGCTGTGGGCCCGTCCCGTCAGGCGGCCGTGACCGGGCTGATCCGGCCGAGCTTCTCGGGGTTGACCACGACGTACGCCTCGGTGATCCGCCCGTCGGTCACGGTGAAGGCGAGCACACCGCCGACGGTGCCGGTGGCCCGGTCGTACCAGACCAGTCCCGGCTCGCCGTTGACCACGGCGTGGCCGGTCGCCACCTCGGGGGTGAACCACTTGGCGATCATGCCGGTCACCAGGCGGGCCACCCGGTCGGCGCCGTGGATCGGGCGGACGCCGGCGCGGATGATGCCGCCGCCGTCGGAGTGCCACACCACGTCCGGGTCGAGGACCTCCATCAGGCCGAGGATGTCGCCCCGGGTGCTGGCGGCGGCGAAGGCCTCGACGGCTTGGCGGTGCTCGGCAGGGTCGGTGCCGCCGGCGCGCCGGCTGCCGTCCTTGACCCGGCGGCGGGCGCGGGAGGCGAGCTGGCGGGCGGCGTCGGGGGAGCGGTCCAGCGAGGTGCCGATCTCCTCGAAGCCGACCGCGAAGACGTCGTGGAGCACGAAGGCGGCCCGTTCGGCCGGGGAGAGCTGTTCCAGGACGGCGAGCAGGGCGAGCGAGACGGACTCGCCGCGTTCGGCGAGTTCGGCGGGGGTGTCCGGGCCGGCGGTGTAGGAGACGGCCGGTTCGGGCAGCCACTCGCCGTAGTAGGACTCCCGGCGGGCGCGGGCGGAGCCGAGCTGGTCGTAGCAGAGCCGGGTGACGACGGTGGTCAGGAAGGCGCGCGGGTCGGTGACGGCGGAGCGGTCGGTGGCCTGCCAGCGCAGCCAGGCGTCCTGCAGGACGTCCTCGGCGTCGGTGAAGGAGCCGAGCAGCCGGTAGGCGACGGAGCCCAGGTAGCGGCGGTTCGCCTCGAAGGCGTCCGGGGCGGCCGGGAGCTGGTCGTCGATCACGGGCCCAAGGTAGCGCCCGGGGAGGGCCGTTGCGAAGACGCCGTGGCGGTGGGCGCCGGGTGTGGGCCGGGGCGGAGGGTTTCCGCCCCGGCCCGCCGGGTGGCGCCGGGTCAGTCGACCTCGGCCACGGCTTCGGCGAACTGCGCCTGGTAGAGGCGGGCGTAGGCGCCGCCGGCGGCGATCAGCTCGTCGTGCGAGCCCTGTTCCACGATCGAGCCGTTCTCCATCACCAGGATCACGTCGGCGTCCCGGATGGTGGAGAGCCGGTGGGCGATCACGAAGCTGGTGCGGCCGGTGCGCAGCCGGGCCATGGCCCGCTGGATGAGCACCTCGGTGCGGGTGTCGACGGAGCTGGTGGCCTCGTCAAGGACCAGGATGGACGGCTGGGCGAGGAAGGCGCGGGCGATGGTGATGAGCTGCTTCTCGCCGGTGCTGACGCCGGTGCCCTCGTCGTCGATGACGGTGTCGTAGCCGTCGGGCAGGGTGCGCACGAAGCGGTCGACGTGGGCGGCCTTGGCGGCTTCGACGACTTCTTCGCGGGTGGCGCCCTGGGCGCCGTAGGCGATGTTGTCGGCGATGGTGCCGCCGAACAGCCAGGTGTCCTGGAGGACCATGCCGATGCCGGAGCGGAGGTCCTCGCGGGACATCGCGGAGATGTCGACGCCGTCGAGGGTGATCCGTCCGGAGCTGACCTCGTAGAACCGCATCAGCAGGTTGACGAGGGTGGTCTTCCCGGCGCCGGTGGGGCCGACGATGGCGACGGTGTGGCCGGGTTCGACCTTGAGCGAGAGGTCCTCGATGAGGGGCTTGTCGGGGTCGTAGCGGAAGGAGACGTCCTGGAAGGAGACCCGGCCGCGGACGGTGTCCGGCTTCTCGGGCATGGCGGGTTCGGGGCTCTGCTCGGGGGCGTCGAGCAGTTCGAAGACGCGCTCGGCGGAGGCGACGCCGGACTGCACCAGGTTGGCCATGCTGGCGACCTGGGTGAGCGGCTGGCTGAACTGCCGGGAGTACTGGATGAAGGCCTGCACGTCGCCGATGGACAGTGCGCCGCTCGCGACCCGCAGGCCGCCGACGACGGCGACGAGCACGTACTGCAGGTTGCCGATCAGCATCATCGCGGGCTGGATGATGCCGGAGATGAACTGGGCCTTGTAGCTGGCCTCGTAGAGCGCCTCGTTGTGCTCGCGGAAGGTCTCGGCGGCTTCGCGCCGGCGGCCGAACACCTTGACGAGCGTGTGGCCGGTGTACATCTCCTCGATGTGGGCGTTGAGTTGGCCGGTGGACTTCCACTGCTGGACGAACTGCGGCTGTGCCCGCTTGCCGACCTTGGTGGCGACGACGACGGAGGCCGGTACCGAGACCAGGGCGATCAGGGCGAGCAGCGGGGAGATCCAGAACATCATGGCCAGCACGCCGACGACGGTGAGCAGCGAGTTGACGACCTGTCCCATGGTCTGCTGCATGGACTGGCCGATGTTGTCGATGTCGTTGGTGACGCGGCTGAGCACTTCGCCGCGGGGCTGCTTGTCGAAGTAGCTGAGCGGGAGTCGGGCCAGTTTGGCTTCGACGTCCTGGCGCAGCCGGTAGCTGGCGAGCTGGATCGCCTTGGTGGCGAGCCGGCCCTGGAAGATGCCGAAGACGGCGGAGGTGACGTAGATGCCGAGGACCCAGAGCAGGACGGTGCCGATGGCGTGGAAGTCCATGCCCTGGCCGGGGGTGAAGTCGACGGCGGAGAGCAGGTCGGCGACGCCGCTCTGGCCGTGGGCGCGCAGGCCGTCGATGACCTGGGCCTTGGAGGTGCCGGGTGCGAAGCGGGCGCCGACGACGCCGGCGAAGATCAGGTCGGTGGCGTTGCCGAGGATCTTGGGGCCGATGACGGCGCAGCCGATGCCGAGGACGCCGAGGAGGAGGACGCCGAGGAGGAGGTTGCGTTCGGGGCGCAGCAGGCCGAGGACGCGTTTGCCGGAGCCCTTGAAGTCCATGGACTTCTCGGCGCCCTGGCCGCCCATGAAGCGGCCGGGTCCGGCGGGGCCGCGGCGGGCGGCGGCGGCCTGGGAGTCGCCGGGGAGGTGGGTGTCGGCCTTGGTCAGGCCGGCTTTCCCGGTGTCGGGGTCCTGCTTCGTCGTGGGCTTGCCGGGGCTGGTCACGCCGCCTCCTGCTCGGTGAGCTGGGAGAGCACGATCTCCCGGTACGTCGGGTTGTCGGCCATCAGTTCGTGGTGGGTGCCGGTGCCGACGACGGCGCCTTCGTCGAGGACGATGATCCGGTCGGCGTCGCGGATGGTGGACACGCGTTGGGCGACGATCAGGACGGTGGCGTCGGAGGTCTCGCGGGTGAGGGCCTTGCGCAGTTTGGCGTCGGTGGCGTAGTCGAGGGCGGAGAAGGAGTCGTCGAAGAGGTAGACGGCGGGTTTGCGGACCAGGGCGCGGGCGATGGCGAGGCGTTGGCGCTGCCCGCCGGAGACGTTGCTGCCGCCTTGGGAGATGGGGGCGTCGAGGCCTTCGGGGAGTTTCTCGACGAAGTCCTTGGCCTGGGCGATCTCCAGGGCGTGCCAGAGTTCCTCGTCGGTGGCGTCGGGTCGGCCGTAGCGGAGGTTGCTGGCGACGGTGCCGGTGAAGAGGTAGGGCTTCTGGGGGACGATGCCGACGCTTTCGGCGATCGCGTCGGCGGCGAGGTCGCGGACGTCGACGCCGTCGAGCAGGACCTGGCCGGAGGTGACGTCGAAGAGGCGGGGGACGAGGCCGAGCAGGGTGGACTTGCCGCTGCCGGTGGAGCCGATGATGGCGGTGGTCTCGCCGGGGCGGGCGGTGATGTCGATGCCGCGCAGGACGGAGGCTTCGGCGCCGGGGTAGCGGAAGTCGACGTCGCGCAGTTCGAGGTGGCCGAGGCGGGTGGGGTCGGTGACGGGGTCGGCGGGCGGGGTGACGCTGGAGTCGGTGCCGAGGACTTCCTGGACGCGTTCGGCGCAGACCTCGGCGCGGGGCACCATCATGAACATGAAGGTGGCCATCATGACGCTCATCAGGATCTGCAGCAGGTAGGAGAGGAAGGCGGTGAGGGCGCCGATCTGCATGTCGCCGCTGTCGATGCGGTGGGCGCCGAACCAGAGCACGGCGACGCTGGAGACGTTCACGACGAGCATGACGGCCGGGAACATGACGGACATCAGGCGGCCGACGTGGCGGGCGACGTCGGTGAGGTCCTCGTTGGCGCCGGCGAAGCGGGCCTGTTCCTGGTCGTCCTTGACGAAGGCGCGGATGACCCGGATGCCGGTGATCTGTTCGCGCAGGATCCGGTTCACGGTGTCGATCTTCTGCTGCATGCTGCGGAACTGGGGGCGCAGCGCGCGGACGAGCAGGATGACGACGACGGCGAGGGCGGGGATGACGGCGAGCAGCAGGCCGGACAGCGGGACGTCCTGGTTGAGGGCCATGATGATGCCGCCGACGCACATGATCGGTGCGGCGACCATGAGCGTGAAGCTCATGAGGGCGAGCATCTGGATCTGCTGGACGTCGTTGGTGGTGCGGGTGATCAGGGAGGGGGCGCCGAACTGGCCGACCTCGCGGGCGGAGAAGGTCTGTACGCGGTCGAAGACGGCGGCGCGGACGTCCCGGCCGAAGGCCATGGCGACGCGGGCGCCGATGAGGACGGCGCCGATGGAGCAGGCTGCCTGGACGAGGGTCACGCCGATCATCACCCCGCCGACGCGCAGGATGTAGCCGGTGTCGCCCTTGACGACGCCGTCGTCGATGATGTCGGCGTTGAGGGTCGGCAGGTAGAGCGCCGCGAGGGTGGACACCAGCTGGAGGATCACCAGGAGGGTGATCGGTCGGGAGTAGGGGCGCAGGTACGCCCGCAGTAGTCTGATCAGCACTTGAACACTCTTGTCGTCGCGGGTCGGGTTCGCACCCCAATTCTCGTTGTTCTGTAGCGTCGTACAGGCCATTCGGCGTGCGGGAACCGGGGGTTTGCCGGGCTTTTGCCGAACGGTCCGGCGGGTTCGCTCGTTGGTCACCTCGCCGGGTGCGCCGCTGCGGTGCGGTGCGGTCACCGGGGCTGCGGGGGCGTGCCAGCTGGATCCACCCTCTTACGGAATGACCGGTTTCCCCCTAGGCTGCTGGTTGCCCCCTTGTTACTGACCGGTACCGCTCAGGTTAACCGGGGCCCGGCGACCGCCCCCACGGCCGTCGCGACAATCCCTCAGACGGCCACCCGCCCCCGGAGGTCTCGTTGAGTTCCGCGCAGTCCCTGATCGACTCCGGCAGGCCCGACCTCGTCGCCGGGCGTCCCGCCTCCGTCGCCCACCTGTTCCTGGAGCGGGTCGCCGCGACCCCGAACGGCGAGGCCTACCGCCACCCGGCCCCGGTCGACGAGCACGCCGCGGACGGCGCGCCCGGCGCGGAGCAGTGGCGTTCGCTGACCTGGGCGCAGACCGCGACCCGGGTCAAGGCGGTGGCGGCCGGTCTGATGGCGCTGGGCATCCAGCCGGAGGACCGGGTCGCCCTGGCGTCGTCCACCCGGATCGAGTGGATCATCGCGGACCTCGGCGCCATGTGCGCGGGCGCCGCGATCACGACGGTCTACCCGAGCACCAACGCGGACGAGACCGCGTTCATCCTGTCCGACTCGGGCTCGCGCGCGCTGTTCGCGGAGAACGCCGCCCAGCTGGCGAAGGCCGTCGCGCAGCTCGACCAGCTGCCCGAGCTGCGCACCGTCATCCTGTTCGACGCCCCGGAGGGGGCCCCGGAGGCGGCCGGCCTCGACGTGATCACCCTGGCGGAGCTGGAACGGCGCGGCGCCGAGCACCTGGAGCGGCAGCCGGACGCGGTGGAGAAGGCCGTCGCCGGGCTCGACAAGGAGCAGCTGGCGACCCTGATCTACACCTCGGGCACCACGGGCCGCCCCAAGGGCGTGCGGCTGGTGCACGACTGCTGGGCGTACGAGGGCCGGGCGCAGGAGGCCAGCGGGCTGCTGCGGGCCGACGACGTCCAGTTCATGTGGCTGCCGCTGTCGCACGTGTTCGGCAAGACGCTGATCTCCGGGCAGATCGCCACCGGGCACGTGATGGCGGTGGACGGCCGGGTGGACCGGATCATCCACAACCTGCCGGTGATCCGGCCGACCGTGATGGCGTCGGCGCCGCGGATCTTCGAGAAGGTCTACAACGGCATCGCGGGCAAGGCCCGGGCCGAGGGCGGCGCCAAGTACAAGATCTTCATGTGGGCGGCCAAGGTCGCCCGCGAGCACGCCCGGGCGGTCCAGGAGAGCCGGATCGCCACCGGTGCCGGCACGGCCCCGCTGGGCCTGCGGGTGCAGCACGCGCTGGCGGACAAGCTGGTGTACGCGAAGATCCGGGCGGCGTTCGGCGGGCGGCTGCGCGGCGCGGTCTCCGGCAGTGCCGCGCTGGCCCCGGAGATCGGCTACTTCTTCCTGGGCGCCGGGGTGCCGATCCTGGAGGGCTACGGCCTGAGCGAGACCAGCGCCGGTTCCTGCGTCAACCGCGAGGAGGACGTGCGGATCGGCACGGTGGGCCGCCCGCTGCCCGGCACCGAGGTGCGGATCGCCGAGGACGGCGAGATCCTGCTGCGCGGCCCGGGCATCATGCGCGGCTACCACAACCTGCCGGAGAAGACCGCGGAGGTGCTGGAGGCGGACGGCTGGTTCCACACCGAGGACATCGGCGAGCTCAGCCCGGACGGCTTCCTGCGGATCACCGACCGCAAGAAGGACCTGTTCAAGACGTCGGGCGGCAAGTACGTGGCGCCCAGCGAGGTCGAGGGCAAGTTCAAGGCGGTCTGCCCGTTCGTCAGCAACATCCTGGTGATCGGCAACGGCCGCAACTTCTGCACCGCGCTGATCGGCCTGGACGAGGCGGTCCTCATGCCGTGGGCGGCGGAGCACGGCCTGGCCGGCAAGTCGTACGCCGAGCTGGCGGTCGAACCGGCCGTGCACGAGCTGATCGAGGGCTTCGTGAAGCGGCTCAACGGCGGGCTGCAGCGCTGGCAGACGATCAAGAAGTTCCACCTGCTGCCGCGCGACCTGGACGTGGAGCACGGCGAGCTCACCCCGAGCCTGAAGATCAAGCGCCCGGTGGTGGAGCGGACCTACGCGGACGCGGTCACCGCGATGTACGCGGGCGCCAACGAGGCCTGACCCGGCCGCTCCCGTACGGTCCGCGCGGGTGTCGCGGGCCGTACGGGAGCTTCGCCGGCCGTACGGGACAATGGGGGCATGCCCTCCGCACTCCCCGACGGCGAACCGGTGCCGTCCGACGGTTCCCTGCCCGCGCCCGCCCTGGACGGGCTCGGCAGCCGGCCGTTCGGCTTCTACCTGCACGTGCCGTACTGCGCCAGCCGCTGCGGCTACTGCGACTTCAACACCTACACCGCCACCGAGCTGCGCTCCTCCGGGGCGGTCGCCTCGCAGGAGACGTACGCGGACAACGTGGTCGCCGAGATCCGGCTGGCCCGGCGGGTGCTGGGGGACGCGCAGCTGCCGGTGCGCACCGTCTTCCTCGGCGGCGGCACCCCCACCCTGCTGCCCGCCCGCGACCTGGTGAAGATGCTCGCCGCGATCCGCGAGGAGTTCGGGCTCGCCGACGACGCCGAGGTCACCACCGAGGCCAACCCGGAGTCCGTCGGCCCGGCGTACCTGGCGGAGCTGCGCGAGGGCGGCTACAACCGGATCTCCTTCGGCATGCAGAGCGCCCGACCGCACGTGCTGCAGCTGCTCGACCGCCACCACACCCCGGGCCGCCCGGAGGCCTGCGTGGCCGAGGCCCGCGCGGCCGGGTTCGAGCACGTCAACCTCGACCTGATCTACGGCACCCCGGGCGAGTCCGACGACGACTGGCGGGCCTCGCTGGACGCCGCCATCGGCGCCGGGCCCGACCACGTCTCGGCGTACTCCCTGATCGTCGAGGAGGGCACCCGGCTCGCCGCCCGGGTCAAGCGCGGCGAACTGCCGATGATCGACGACGACGTGCACGCCGACCGCTACCTGATCGCCGAGGAGGCGCTCGCCTCCGCCGGGTACCACTGGTACGAGGTCTCCAACTGGGCCACCACCCCCGAGGGCCGCTGCCGCCACAACGAGCTCTACTGGACGGGCGCCGACTGGTGGGGCGCCGGCCCCGGCGCCCACAGCCACGTCGGCGGCGTCCGCTGGTGGAACGCCAAGCACCCCGCCGCCTACGCGCAGGCCCTGGCCGAGGGCCGCACCCCGGCGCTCGGCCGCGAGGTCCTGGCGGACGAGGACCGCCGCGTCGAGCGCATCCTGCTGGAGCTGCGCCTGGTCGACGGCGTCGCCCTGGACCTGCTCACCGACACCGGCCGCCAGGCCGCCGACCGGGCCCTCGCGGACGGCCTCCTCGCCGCCGGGCCGTACGCGGACGGCCGCGCCGCCCTCACCCTGCAGGGCAGACTGCTGGCGGACGCCGTCGTGCGTGACCTGGTGGACTGAATGTCGTTAACGTGGTGTCAGCCGTCGGAGGGAGCGCGCAGTGACCGCCATCGATGACCGGGTGACGGGGATCTTCGAGAACCTGGAGGTCCCCGAAGGCTTCAAGGCCGAGCTCATCAGGGGGGAAATCGTGATGATGGCCGGGCCGGATCTGGTCCACAACATCATTGTCGAGGCCATTCGCGACCAACTTCCCCGGGCTCGGTGGCACCGCCTGACCACGCAGGACATCGATCTTCCCGGGCTGACGAGCGAGCCCCAGCCGGATCTCGTCGTGTTCGAGCGGGAGGCCTTCGAGGGCCCCGGTCGTCTGGTCCCCGCGCCCGTGCTCACGCTGGTGGTCGAGGTCGTGTCCAGGACCAGTGTCCTGCGCGACTACCGGACCAAGCGGGAGCTGTACGCCGAGGGCACGATTCCCGTGTACCTGGTCATCGATCCGATCAAGGCCGTCTGCGTGCGCCTGACCGAGCCGACCAGGGCGAGCGTCTCCGGGCTTCCGGACTACACGGTGGAGCGGACGACCAAGTTCGGCGAGCCGATTCCGCTGGACCTGCTCGGCGTCACGCTCGACACCTCGGAGTTCCAGACCTACCCCTGACCCGGCACGGTCACGAAGTCGATCAGTTCCTCCACCCGGCCCAGCAGTTCGGGCTCCAGGTCCTTGTAGCTGTCCACCTTCGACAGGATGTGCTTCCACGCCGCCGGGGTGTCGACGGGCCAGCCGAGACGGCGGCAGGTGCCCTCCTTCCAGTCCTCGCCGCGGGGCACGGCGGGCCAGGCGGGGATGCCCACGGAGGTGGGCTTCACGGCCTGCCAGACGTCGATGTAGGGGTGGCCGACGACCAGGACGGACTCGCCGGTGACCCGGGCGGCGATGCGGTGCTCCTTCGTCCCCGGGAGCAGGTGGTCGACCAGCACGCCGAGGCGGCGGCCGGGGCCCGGGGCGAAGTCGGCGACGATCGCCGGCAGGTCGTCGATGCCGCGCAGGTACTCCACCACGACGCCCTCGATCCGCAGGTCGTCGCCCCAGACCCGCTCGACCAGCTCGGCGTCGTGCCGGCCCTCGACGTAGATCCGCGACTCGCGGGCGACCCGGGCGCGCGCGCCGGGGACGGCGACGGAGCCGGAGGCGGTGCGGCCGGGCGTGCGGGGCGCCGCCGGGGCGGTGGGGCGGACCAGGGTGACGGCCCTGCCCTCCAGCAGGAAGCCGCGCGGGACCAGCGGGAACACCCGGCGCTTGCCGAAACGGTCCTCCAGGGTGACGGTGAACCCCTCGGCGGTCTTCTCGCAGCGCACCACCGCCCCGCAGAAGCCGGTCGCCGCCTCCTCGACCACGAGGTCCGGCTCGGCGGGCACCTCCGGGGCGGGGGTCTGCTTCTTCCACGGCGGGGTCAGGTCGGGTCCGTACTGGCGGCTGCGCATACGGGTGATCATAGGGAGGCCGGACGGGCCGTCAGAGGCCCGGCGCGCCCCAGACGGGGAACCAGCGGCTGAGGTCCTTCTCCAGCCGCAGGTCGTTCCCCAGCATCGCGTTGACCTGCAGCTCCAGCGGGCTGTTGCGCTTCTCCCCGCCGCCGGGCATCGGCGCGAACGGGTAGAAGGTGCCGCGCTTGTAGAGGTAGACCAGGGCCAGGGACTGCCCCTGCGGGTTGCGGAAGCCCACCAGCGAGCAGAGCAGCTGCGGCCCGAAGCCGTTCGCCTCCAGCTCGCTGTTGACCGCGTGCAGGTCGTTCACCAGCTCCGGCAGCTCCTGCGGGGAGTGCCGGGCCAGCAGCCAGGAGTAGCCGTAGTCGTCCTTGGAGGCCTCCACCGGCACGCCGCCGCGCTCGGTGTCCGCGTCCAGCAGCGCCCGTACCTGCTGCTCGACCTGCACGAAGGCCGCGCCCTCGACCGCCGCGAAGCAGACCGAGCCGAGCCCGGTGGGGGTGAACCCGGCGCCGGCCTCCAGGGTCAGCGCCGCGGACGGCACGCCGAACAGCTGGTCCAGGTCGGGCTTGACGGGCTTGGTGCGGCCGAACAGGGCGTCCAGGATTCCCACGGCGGTCCTCTCGTGTCGAACGGCGGGCGCGGGCTCAGCGGCCCAGCTGCTCGGTGATCTTCGCCAGCTGCGCCAGCCGCTTCTCCAGCGACGGGTGGGTGGAGAACAGCTGCGAGGCGGCCTCCCGCGCGCTCAGCGCGGGGGCGAAGTAGAAGGCGTTGTACGGCTGCGCCTGGCGCAGGTCCTTGCTGGGGATGGCCGCGATCTGCCCCGTCACCTTGGTCAGGGCCGAGGCGAGCGCGCTGGGCCGGCCGGTGAGCTGCGCGGCGGCGCGGTCGGCCGCCAGCTCGCGGTAGCGGGACAGCAGCCGGGTGAGCAGGAAGCTGATCGCGTAGACGAGCATCGAGACCAGCGGGATGATCAGGGCCACGATGGCCGCGTTCTGGTCGTTGTTGTTGCGCCCGCCGCCCATGAACCCGCCGTACACGGCGATCCGGGTCATCGCGCCGGCGAGCACGCCGAGGAAGCCGGCGATCGTCATCACCGCGACGTCCCGGTGGGCGACGTGCGACAGCTCGTGCGCGAGGACGCCCTCCAGCTCCTCCGGCTCCAGCCGGCGCAGCAGGCCGGTGGTCACGCAGACCACCGCGTTCTGCGGGTTGCGGCCGGTGGCGAAGGCGTTGGGCATGTCGTTGTCGGCGACCGCCACGCGCGGTTTGGGCATGTCGGCCAGGGCGCAGAGCCGGTCGATCGTGCCGTGCAGTTGGGGGAACTCCTCCGGGGTCACCTGGTGGGCGCCCATGGCCCGTTCGGTGATCTTGTCGCTGAACCAGAACTGGGCCACGAACAGCCCGCCGGAGATCAGGACGATCAGCGGCCAGGCGCCGCGCAGCAGCGCGATCAGCAGGCCGGTGAAACCGACGTACAGCAGCCCGATCACGAACATCGTCGCGACCATGCGGCCGGTCAGGCCGCGGTCGGGCGCGAAACGGGTGTGCTGGCCCGAGCTCGACATCGCTTGCTCCTCCATTCGCCGTCGCTTCCGATGCTCCCACCCGGACGGCCCCGGGGCACCACCCGCGCGCCGGTGACCCGTGAACGGGCGGGGCCCCGCGGGCCGTACCCGGAACTGCGGGCAGGATCACGCCGGTCAAGCCGTTCCTGCCGTAGGACCCGGGCCTTACACTGGCAGGTACGGTTTTGGCACTCGTGTGTTCAGAGTGCCAAGGCCGGGGCCTCCCGGAGCGGCCCGCTGCAGCACACAGGGACACACAGGGACACAGACGGACAACGTGCGAAGACGGAGGTGCGTGCCCCATGGCCGGTGAGGTCCGCCAGCTGGACGAACGCAAGCTCGCCGTGCTCCGCGCGATCGTGCAGGACTACGTGGGCACCGAGGAGCCGGTCGGCTCCAAGGCCCTGGTGGAGCGGCACAACCTCGGGGTCTCGCCGGCGACCGTCCGCAACGACATGGCGGCGCTGGAGGAGGAGGGCTACATCCACCAGCCGCACACCAGCGCCGGCCGCATCCCGACCGACAAGGGGTACCGCCTCTTCGTCGACAAGCTCGCCGAGATCAAGCCGATGAGCGCCCCCGAGCGCCGGGCGATCCGGCACTTCCTGGACGGCGCGGTCGACCTGGACGACGTGGTCGCGCGCACCGTGCGGCTGCTCGCCCAGCTGACCCGGCAGGTCGCGGTGGTGCAGTACCCGTCGCTGACGCGCTCGACCGTCCGGCACATCGAGCTGGTGGCGCTGGCCCCGGCCAAGGTGATGCTGGTGCTGATCACCAACACCGGCCGGGTCGAGCAGCGGATGGTCGACTGCCCGGGCACGGTCGGCGAGACCGTCCTGGCGGACCTGCGGACGGCGCTCAACACCGGAGCCGCCGGCCGCCGCCTCCCGGAGGTCCCGGGCGTGCTGGAGGAGCTCCCGGCGATGTTCGAGCCGGCCGACCGGCCGACCGTCAGCACGGTCCTGGCGACCCTGTTCGAGACGCTCGCGGAACAGAACGAGGAGCGGATCATGCTGGCCGGCACGGCCAACCTGACCCGCTTCGGCCACGACTTCCCCCTCACCATCCAGCCGGTGCTGGAGGCCCTGGAGGAGCAGGTCATCCTGCTCCGCCTCCTGGGTGAGACCAACGATGCCGCGATGACGGTCCGGATCGGGCGGGAGAACGCCTACGAAGGGCTGAATTCCACCTCGGTCGTGTCCGTCGGTTACGGTTCGGGCGACGAGAGCGTGGCCAAACTGGGTGTGATCGGTCCGACCCGGATGGACTACCCAGGCACAATGGGGGCGGTGCGGGCGGTAGCGCGGTACGTGGGTCAGATCCTGGCCGAGTCGTAGCAAACGTCGCCGTTGGACGACCAACGGCGTCCAGTCGCAGCACTACTACAGGCGGAACAAGCGGAGCATTTGGTGGCCACGGACTACTACGCGGTACTCGGCGTCCGACGGGATGCGGGGCAGGACGAGATCAAGAAGGCGTTCCGGCGCCTGGCACGCGAACTGCACCCGGACGTCAACCCGGACCCGAAGACGCAGGAGCGGTTCAAGGAGATCAACGCCGCCTACGAGGTGCTCTCCGACCCGCAGAAGCGCCAGGTCTACGACCTCGGCGGCGACCCGCTGTCCCCGGGCGGCGGTGGCGGCGCGGGCGGCTTCGGCGCCGGCGCGGCGGGCTTCGGCTTCTCCGACATCATGGACGCCTTCTTCGGCGCCGCGGCCGGCCAGCGCGGCCCGCGCTCGCGCACCCGCCGCGGCCAGGACGCCATGATCCGGCTGGAGATCACCCTGGAGGAGGCCGCCTTCGGCACCACCAAGGAACTCCAGGTCGACACCGCCGTCACCTGCACCACCTGCAGCGGCGAGGGCGCGGCCCCCGGCACCACCGCGCAGACCTGTGACATGTGTCGCGGCAAGGGCGAGGTCTCCCAGGTCACCCGGTCCTTCCTGGGCCAGGTCATGACCTCCCGCCCCTGTCCGCAGTGCCAGGGCTTCGGCACCGTCGTGCCGACCCCGTGCCCGGAGTGCGCCGGCGACGGCCGGGTCCGCGCCCGCCGCACGCTGACCGTCAAGATCCCGGCCGGTGTCGACAACGGCACCCGGATCCAGCTGGCCGGCGAGGGCGAGGTCGGCCCCGGCGGCGGCCCGGCCGGCGACCTCTACGTCGAGATCGCCGAGACCACCCACGCCATCTTCCAGCGGCGCGGGGACGACCTGCACTGCACCGTCACCATCCCGATGACGGCGGCCTCGCTCGGCACCCAGGTGCCGCTGCAGACCCTGGACGGCCTGGAGGAGGTCGACATCCGGCCCGGCACCCAGTCCGGCCAGTCGATCCCGCTGCACGGCCGCGGCATCACCCACCTGCGCGGGGGCGGCCGGGGCGACCTGATAGTGCACGTCGAGGTGAAGACGCCCACCAAGCTCGACGCCGAGCAGGAGGAACTGCTGCGCCGCCTCGCGGTGCTGCGCGGCGAGGAGCGGCCGTCCGGCCAGTTCGCGCCGGGCCAGCAGGGCCTGTTCTCCCGCCTGAAGGACGCCTTCAACGGCCGGTAGCCGTCCGCGGAGGGGTGCCGGGGACCACCCGGCACCCCTTTCGCGTGCCCGATCCACCCCCTCCCGGAGGTTCCCCGCATGACCGCGCCCGTCTTCGTCGTCGAGACCGAGCGGATCGCCACCGCCGCGCCCGGCACCCTGGTGCGCCTGGACGGCCCCGAGGGCCGGCACGCGGCCGCCGTGAAGCGGCTGACGGCCGGCGAGGCGGTGACCCTCGCCGACGGGCTGGGACTCGGCGTGGACGGGACGGTCGCCGAGGTGCTCGGCAAGGACGCGATCGACGTGGCCGTCACCGCGGTGCGCCGCGAGCCGGAGCCCGCGCCGCGGATCGTCGTCGTCCAGGCGCTGCCCAAGGGTGACCGCGGCGAGCTGGCCGTCGAGACCATGACCGAGGTCGGCGTGGACGCGGTGATCCCGTGGGCGGCCTCGCGCTGCATCACCCAGTGGAAGGGCGAGCGCGGCGCCAAGGCGCTCGCCAAGTGGCGGGCCACCGCCCGCGAGGCGGGCAAGCAGTCCCGCCGGCTGCGCTTCCCCGAGGTGCACGACCCGATGACCACCAGGCAGCTGGCTCCCGTCCTGGCGCGGGCC
Source organism: Kitasatospora sp. NPDC085464 (assembly GCF_044541955.1). Taxonomy (NCBI): domain Bacteria; kingdom Bacillati; phylum Actinomycetota; class Actinomycetes; order Kitasatosporales; family Streptomycetaceae; genus Kitasatospora; species Kitasatospora sp. NPDC085464. The sequence continues at coordinate 125,566 of NZ_JBITTM010000021.1, read as the reverse complement.
GCGTTCGCCGCCGTGCTGCACGAGGAGGGCGCCGAGCCGCTGGCGCACGCCGCGCTGCCCGGCAGCGGCGACCTCGTGCTCGTCGTCGGCCCGGAGGGCGGGGTCTCCCCGGAGGAGCTGGCCGCGTTCGCCGAGGCGGGCGCCCGGCCGTACCGGCTGGGGCCCTCGGTGCTGCGCACCTCCACCGCCGGGGTGGCCGCCGGCGCGCTGCTGCTCGGGCGCACCGGCCGCTGGGCCTGAGGCCCGTCCGGCCCCGTGCCCGGTCGGGGCCCGTACTACGACTCCGCGGCGGCGTCCAGCGGGCTCGCCCGACCGGCCCGACTCTGCCGAAAAGCCCGGCGGCTCGTACGCGCACGTGCCTACGCTGGCCGCGTGACGGACTCCCTGAGCACCCCCGCGGGCGCCTACCTGCGCCACCCCCACCTGCACGGCGACCTGGTCACCTTCGTCGCCGAGAACGACCTGTGGCTCGCCCCGCTGGAGGGCGGCCGGGCCTGGCGGCTGACGGCCGACCACCTGCCGGTCCACGACCCCCGGTTCTCCCCGGACGGGCGGCACATCGCCTTCACCTCCGCCCGGGACGGCGCGCCCGAGGTGCACGTGGTGCCGGTGGACGGCGGCCCGTCGCGCCGGCTCACCCACTGGGGCAGCGGCCAGACCCGGGTGCAGGGCTGGACGGCCGACGGCCGCCCGATCGCCACCACCACCGCCGGCCAGGCCACCCTGCGCCGTACCTGGGCGCACGCCGTGCCGCTGGACGGCGGCGAGCCCGCCCGGCTGCCGTACGGGCCGATCGGCGGGATCGCCTTCGAACCGGGCGGCGACCGGGTGCTGCTGGCGAGCGCGGCGATCCGCGAACCGGCCTGGTGGAAGCGCTACCGGGGCGGGCGGGCCGGCAAGCTGTGGATCGGCCGGGACGAGTTCGTCCGCGTCCACGAGGAGGTGGACGGCCAGCTGTCCTCGCCGCTGTGGGTCGCTGGGCCCCTCCTGCCCGATGGCGGGCAAGGAGGGAGGATCGCGTTCCTCTCCGACCACGAGGGCGTCGGCGAGCTGTGGTCCAGCCTCCCGGACGGCTCCGACCTGCGCCGCCACACCGCCGACCCGGACGGCTTCTACGCCCGCAACGCCGCCACCGACGGCACCCGGGTGGTGTTCCACCGGGCCGGCGACGTCTGGCTGCTGGACGACCTGGAGGGCGCCGAGCCGCGCCGCCTGGAGGTCCGGCTGGCCGGCCCGCGCACCGGCCTGCGCCCCCGGCCGGTGCCCGCTGCGCACTGGCTGGAGTCCGTCGCCCCCGACCGCACCGGCCGGGCCAGCGCCGTCGTGGTGCGCGGCAGCGTGCACTGGCTGACCCACCGGGAGGGCCCGGCCCGGGTGCTGGACGAGACGCCGGGGGTGCGCGGGCGGCTGGTCCGGGTGGTGCCCGGCGAGGACGGCGCGCAGGGCGTGCTGTGGGTGTCCGACGCCGAGGGCGAGGACGCCCTGGAGTTCGCGCCCGCCGTGCACGGCGCCGAGCGCCGCCGGCTGGCCGCCGGACAGCTCGGCCGGGTCAACTCGCTGGCCGTCTCCCCGGACGGCAAGCAGGCCGCGCTCGGCGTGCACGACGGCCGGGTGCTGCTGGTGGCGCTCGCCGACGGCACCGTGCACGAGCTGGACCGCAGCACCGACGGCGAGGTCGGCGGGCTGGTCTTCAGCCCGGACTCCGCCTGGCTGGCCTGGTCGCGGCCGGTGCCGGGGCTGGGGCCGTTCTCGCTGCGCCAGATCGTGCTGGCCAACCTGGCCACCCGCACCGTCAGCGAGGCCACCCAGCAGCGCTTCATCGACACCTCGCCGGCCTTCACCGCGGACGGCCGGTACCTGGCGTTCCTGTCGGTGCGCAACTTCGACCCGGTCTACGACTCGCACGTCTTCGACCTGTCGTTCCCCAACGGCTGCCGCCCGTACCTGATCACCCTGGCCGCCGACACGCCGTCCCCGTTCGGGCCGCAGCGGGCCGGGCGCCCGCTCGGCGGGGAGGAGGACGAGCCCCGGGCCAAGAAGGCGGACGGCGAGGAGGGCGGCACCGACTCGGCGCCGGTGACCCGGGTGGACCTGGACGGCATCGCCGACCGGATCGTCCCCTTCCCGGTCGAGGGCGGCCTGTTCGGCACCCTGCGGGCCGCCAAGGACGGCGTGCTGTGGACGAGGGTCCCGCTGCTCGGCGAACTCGGCGACGAGGCAGCCTCGTTGGAGGACGAACGGCCGCGGCCGGTGCTGGAGCGCTTCGACCTGAAGAAGCGCCGGGTCGAGCAACTGGTGCACGACGTCGACGGCTTCGCGGTCAGCGGGGACGGCAGCCGGGTCGCCGTGCTCGACGAGGGCGAGCTGCGGATCGTGCCGGCCGACCACAAGGCGGCCGGCGAGGACGACGAGACCGCCGTGGACCTCGCCCGGCTGCGCGTCACCGTCGACCCGGCGGCCGAGTGGCGGCAGATGTTCGCCGAGAACGGCCGGCTGATGCGGGACAACTTCTGGCGCCCCGACCTCGCCGGCGTGGACTGGGCCGGCGTGCTGGAGCGCTACCGGCCGCTGGTGGAGCGGGTCGGCTCGCACGACGACCTGGTCGACCTGCTCTGGGAGGTGCACGGCGAACTCGGCACCTCGCACGCCTACGTGGTGCCCTACGGTTCGCACACCGAGCCCGCCCGCCGCCAGGGCCTGCTCGGCGCGGACCTCGTGAAGGACGGCGAGCAGTGGCGGATCGCCCGGATCCTGCCCGGCGAGTCCTCCGACCCGCGGGCCCGCTCGCCGCTGGCCGCGCCCGGCGCGGCGATCCGCCCGGGCGACGCGGTCCTGGCGGTCAACGGCCGCCCGGTGGACCCGGTCACCGGCCCCGCCCCGCTGCTGGCCGGCACCGCCGGGCAGCCGGTGGAGCTGACTGTGGCCGGCAAGGACGGCACCGACCGGCGCCACCCGGTGGTCGTCCCGCTCGCCGACGACGAGGCGCTGCGCTACCACGACTGGGTGGCCGGCCGACGGGCCGCCGTGCGCGAACTGTCCGACGGCCGGCTCGGCTACCTGCACGTCCCCGACATGCAGACCACCGGCTGGGCCCAGATCCACCGCGACCTGCGCTCGGAGATGGCCAGGGAGGGCGTGATCGTCGACATCCGGGAGAACCGCGGCGGCCACACCTCGCAGCTGGTGATCGAGAAGCTCGCCCGCCGGATCGTCGGCTGGAACGTCAGCCGGGACACCGACAGCCCGGTGCCGTACCCGGGCGACGCCCCGCGCGGGCCGGTCGTCGCGCTCGCCGACCAGGACTCCGGCTCGGACGGCGACATCGTCAACGCCGCCATCCAGGCGCTCGGGATCGGCCCGGTGGTCGGCACCCGCACCTGGGGCGGGGTGATCGGCATCGACAGCCGCTACCGGCTCGTCGACGGCACCCTGGTCACCCAGCCCAAGTACGCGTTCTGGCTGGAGAACTACGGCTGGGGCGTGGAGAACCACGGCGTCGACCCGGACGTCGAGGTGCCGATCGCCCCGCACCACTGGGCGGCCGGCGAGGACCCGCAGCTCGCCGAGGGCGTCCGGATCGCCCTGGCCGCGCTCGCCGGGAGCCCGGCCCGCACGGCGCCGCCGCTGCCCTGGCGGTAGCACCGGCGCGGCCCTCCGGTCCGGGCGCGGGCGCGCTTTCGGTGGGCGCGGCCGGAGCGGGAAGTCGCAAGAGCCGACTTCCCGCTCCGGGGCGTGGGTAGGATGCGGGGCTGTTTCTTGATCCACAGCTTTCGGGGGAACCACCATGGCGCAGGGCTACCCGCCGCCGCAGTACGACCAGAACCCTTACGGACCGCCGCAGCCGCAGCCGTACCCGCCCTACCAGCAGCAACCGCAGCCGTACCCGCCGCAGGGGTACGCACCGCAGGGGCACCCGCAGCCGCCGCAGCAGCCGTACGGGCAGCAGCCACCGGCGCAGCCGTACGGCCAGCAGCCGCAGCAGCAGTACGGCCAGCAGCCACCGGCGCAGCCGTACGGGCAGCCCGATCCCTACCCCAACCCCTACCCGCAGCAGCAGCCGCAGCGGTCGGCGGCGCTGCCGCCGTGCCCCAAGGAGGCGGGCGGCGGCCGGCGCTTCCTGGCGATCGTGCTCGACTTCTTCCTCGCCGTCGGCCTCGGCTTCGTCGCCGCCAACGCCGCGAGCCGCCCGAAGGTCCGGCACGTGGCCGGCCACGCCGTCCAGAGCGGCGGCCCGGCCGTGCCCTACTTCGTGGCGCTGCTCGTCGTCGGCCTCGGCGTGTCCTTCCTCAACCAGGTGGTGCTCGCCCGGCTCACCGGCTTCAGCGTCGGCAAGGCGGTCCTGGCGATGCGGCTGGTGCGCACCAAGCGCGTGATGCGGCCCAACACCTGGCGGCTCACCAGGCGCTGGCTGCTCGGCTTCGTCTTCCTCGCGGTGGCGCTCATCTCCGAGGACTTCGACCTGGACGACGGCGACATCGTCGGCATGCGCGCGGTGCGCTGGAAGCACCTGCAGGAGTACCGGCAGGCCGTGGCCGGGCTCGGCTAGGCTGCGCCCGTACGGCCCCACCACCCGACGTACCGATCCCGAGGAGTAGCCGATGGCCGGCGAGCCGCAGCCCGACTGCCTGTTCTGCAAGATCGTGGCGGGCGAGATCCCGGCGACCGTGGTGCGCAAGACCGAGCGCACCCTCGCCTTCCGCGACATCGCCCCCAAGGCCCCCGTGCACGTCCTGGTCATCCCGCACGTCCACTACCCGAACGCCGCCGCGCTGGCCGCCGCCGAGCCGGAGATCGCCGGCGAACTGCTCGCGGAGGCGGGCCGGGTGGCCGAGGACGAGGGCATCACGGACTACCGACTGATCTTCAACACCGGTGCGGGCGCCGGGCAGACCGTCTTCCACGCCCACGTCCACGTGCTCGGCGGCACGCGGATGACCGAGAGCATGGTCTGATCCCAGGTGTCCCAGCGCGAACTCGTCGTCCTCGGCACCGCCAGCCAGGTGCCCACCCGGCACCGCAACCACAACGGCTACCTGCTGCGCTGGGACGGCGAGGGGCTGCTGTTCGACCCCGGCGAGGGCACCCAGCGCCAGATGCTGCACGCCGGGGTCACGGCCACCCAGATCACCCGGATCGCCGTCACCCACTTCCACGGTGACCACTGCCTGGGCCTCGCGGGGGTGATCCAGCGGATCAACCTGGACCGCGTCCCGCACCCGGTGGACGTCTACTTCCCGGCGTCCGGCGAGGTCTACTTCGAGCGGCTGCGGCACGCCACCGCGTACCACGAGACCGCGGTGCTGCGGCCCCGGCCGATCGACGAGCCGGGCCCGCTGCCCGCGCCCGGCGCCCGCTTCGCGCTGGACGCCGTGCGGCTGGACCACCCGGTGGAGTCCTTCGGGTACCGGCTGTCCGAGCCGGACGGCCGCCGCCTGGTGCCCGAACGGCTCGCCGCCCTGGGCGTCCACGGTCCGGCGGTGGGCCGGCTGCAGCACGAGGGCGCGGTCGAGGTGGACGGCCGGCTGGTGACCCTGGACGAGGTCAGCGAGCCCCGGCCGGGCCAGAAGTTCGCCTTCGTGATGGACACCCGGCTCTGCGAGGGCGTGCACGCCCTCGCTGAGGGCACCGACCTGCTGGTCGTGGAGGCCACCTTCAGCGACGCCGACGCCCGCCTCGCCGAGGAGCACGGCCACCTCACCGCCGGGCAGGCCGCCAAGGTCGCCGCCGAGGCCGGCGCGCGCACCCTGGTGCTGACCCACTTCTCCCAGCGCTACCCGGACCTCGGCCAGCACCTGGCCGACGCCCGCAAGCACTTCGACGGGGAGCTGGTGCTGGCCGCCGACCTCGCCCGGGTGCCCGTCCCCGCCCGCCGTCAGCCGTGAACCCGCCCGCGCCGGCCGTGGACCCCGCCGCCGGCGGTGAACCCTCCGGTGCCCCTCCTGCGCCCTCCGGCGCCGGTCGTGGACCCTCCGGCGCCGGCAGGGAAGGCGCCCGCGCCGGTCGCGGACGGGCCCGCGCCGGGCAGCCGCAGAAAAAGGGCTCGCGCCGTCCCGCGAACTGCCGCAGCATCGACGGGTGCGGCCCCGCCGCCCGCCGCAGCGATCACGCCCGCGGCGTACCCTGGTGCCCCGGAGACACCGAGCGGCACACGACACCACGGATGGGATGAGGCAGGCCCCAGCGCCGACCTATGAGTGACACATCGCAGACCCGTACCAACGGACAGTCGCGCCCCGAACCGGCCGACGACGGCCGTGTCAGCGCCCGGATCGTCATCCCCGAGAAGCACCCGATGGTCACCCTGCTCGGCACGGCGGACTCGCTGCTGCGCGTGATCGAGCACGGCTTCCCCGCCGCCGACATCCACGTCCGCGGGAACGAGGTGACCGCCACCGGGGAACGCGCCGAGGTGGCCCTCGTCCAGAAGCTCTTCAACGAGATGATGCTGGTGCTGCGCACCGGCCAGCCCCTGACGGAGGACTCCGTGGAGCGCTCCATCGCCATGCTCCGCGGCCAGGAGCAGGACCCGGACAGCCCGGCGCCGTCCCAGGTGTTCACCGCGAACATCCTGTCCAACCGCGGTCGTACGATCCGCCCCAAGACCCTCAACCAGCAGCGCTACGTCGAGGCGATCGACAGGCACACGATCGTCTTCGGCCTCGGCCCGGCTGGCACCGGCAAGACCTACCTGGCGATGGCCAAGGCCGTGCAGGCCCTGCAGGCCAAGGAGGTCAACCGGATCATCCTGACCCGCCCGGCGGTCGAGGCGGGGGAGCGGCTGGGCTTCCTGCCCGGCACCCTCTACGAGAAGATCGACCCGTACCTGCGCCCGCTGTACGACGCGCTGCACGACATGATGGACCCGGACTCCATCCCGCGCCTGATGGCGGCCGGCACCATCGAGGTCGCGCCGCTGGCGTACATGCGAGGCCGCACCCTCAACGACGCCTTCATCATCCTCGACGAGGCCCAGAACACCTCGCCCGAGCAGATGAAGATGTTCCTCACCCGCCTCGGGTTCAACTCCCGGGTGGTCGTCACCGGCGACACCAGCCAGATCGACCTCCCGGGCGGCACCAGGAGCGGGCTCAAGGTCGTCCAGGAGATCCTGGCCGACGTGCCCGACATCCACTTCTCCGTCCTCACCAGCACCGACGTGGTCCGCCACAAGCTGGTCGGCCGGATCGTGGACGCCTACGAGCGCTGGGACGCCCGCCAGGAGGCCGAGGAGAGCGGTACCGCTCCCCGCAAGCCCGCCCAGCGGCGCCCGGGCAAGGCCACGGCGCCCCGAGCACCCCGACAGTCCCATCGCACCGAAAGCTGAGCACACAGCCCGTCATGTCGATCGACATCGCCAACGAGTCCGGTTGGGACGCCGATGAGGAAGCCATCCTCGACGTCGCCCGCTTCGCACTGGACAAGATGCGGATCCACCCGCAGTCCGAACTGTCCGTGATCCTGGTGGACGGTGCGGCGATGGAGGAGCTGCACATCCAGTGGATGGACCTCCCCGGACCCACCGACGTGATGTCCTTCCCGATGGACGAGCTGCGTCCCGGCAAGGAGGGCGAGGAGCTTCCGCAGGGCCTGCTCGGCGACATCGTGCTCTGCCCCGAGGTCGCCGAGCAGCAGGGCAAGGCCGCCCCCTCGAAGCACTCGATGGACGAGGAGCTGCAGCTGCTCACCGTCCACGGCGTGCTGCACGTCCTCGGCTACGACCACGAGGAGCCCGACGAGGAGGAGGAGATGTTCGCCCTCCAGAAGCGCATCCTGGACGACTGGCGGGCGGGCCGCGGCCTCGGCGGCATCTCCCCGGCCCCCACCACCCACTGAGCGCGGAGCCCGAACCCCTGTGAGTGGTGAGAGTACGAGCTTCATCCTGGGTGCCGTGCTGCTCGTCGTGCTCGGCTGGCTGGCCGCGTGCGCCGAGGCGGGCATCTCCCGGGTCTCCCGGTTCCGGGCGGAGGAGGCGGTGCGGGTCGGCCGGCGCGGCTCGGCACGCCTGCTGACCCTCGCCTCCGACCCGATCCGCTACCTCAACCTGGCGACCCTGATCCGGGTCGCCAGCGAGATGGCGGCGGCCGTCCTGGTCACCGTGGTGTGCGTGCGCAACGTCACGCCGACCTGGCAGGCCGTACTGCTGGCGTTCGGCGTGATGGTGCTGGTGTCCTTCGTCGCGATGGGGGTCTCCCCGCGCACGATCGGCCGCCAGCACCCGCTCACCACGGCGACCGCCTCCTCCTTCGTGCTGCTGCCGCTGGCCGCCGTGCTCGGCCCGATCCCGCGGCTGCTGATCCTGCTCGGCAACGCGCTCACCCCGGGCAAGGGCTACCGCGAGGGGCCGTTCGCCTCCGAGGCGGAACTGCGGGCCCTGGTGGACCTCGCCGAGAAGGACGACCTGATCGAGGACGAGGAGCGCCGGATGGTGCACTCGGTCTTCGAACTGGGGGACACCATCGTGCGCGAGGTGATGGTGCCGCGCACCGACCTGGTGATGATCGAGCGGCACAAGACCGTCCGGCAGGCGCTCACCCTGGCGCTGCGTTCGGGTTTCTCGCGGATCCCGGTGGTCGGTGACAACGAGGACGACGTGGTCGGCATCGTCTACCTCAAGGACCTGGTGCGGCGCACCCACATCAACCGGGAGGCCGAGGCCGAGGAGGTCGGCGCGGTGATGCGCCCGGCCGTCTTCGTCCCCGACTCCAAGCCGGCCGGCGACCTGCTGCGCGAGATGCAGCAGCGCCGCTCGCACGTGGCGATCGTGATCGACGAGTACGGCGGCACGGCGGGCCTCGTCACCATCGAGGACATCCTGGAGGAGATCGTCGGCGAGATCACCGACGAGTACGACCGGGAGATCGCGCCGATCGAGGACCTCGGCGACGGCTCGTACCGGATCACCGCCCGCCTGCTGGTGGAGGACCTGGGCGAGCTGTTCGGCATCGAGCTGGAGGACGAGGACGTCGAGACCGTCGGCGGCCTGCTGGCCAAGCACCTCGGCCGGGTGCCGATCCCCGGCTCCGCCTGCGAGATCCCGCTGCCGGACCCGGTCGACGGCGGCCTGACCGGCATCCTGCTGACCGCCGAGTCCTCGGCCGGCCGCCGCAACCGGATCGGCTCGATGGTCGCCTCCCCGGTCCGCGCCACCGACGAACCCGGGGTACCGGCGGGCGAGTAGCGGCGGGACGGTCGCCGAGCGACCATGGAGGGCATGACGCACAAACTTCGCGCGGAGTACGGCCCGCAGGGGGCGGCCGGCGGAGTCAAGTCCTGGCACGTGGTGCGGGACGAGGACCTGTCGACGGCGCTCTGCGGCCGGACCATGCCCGACGACGCAGAGACGCGGCCCGAGCAGGAGTGGGGCACCGGGTTGCGCTGCTGCCAGCAGTGCGGCTCGCTCTACATGCACGAGACGCCGCACATGCAGGGGACCAACCCCTACAGCTAGGCCGTGGCTGAGCTCTGGAGGTCGCCATGAAGCTGCAAGACGAACTGCCCGTCGACCACAAGCTCGTCACGGTCTGGCGGATCGGGGCGGGGCTCGGGGGGATCTTCCTGATCGTGTTCGGGGCCCTGGGGCTCGCCGACCACCCGGGGTTCCTCGACACCAGGGGTGACCAGATCGCGGGGCTGTCGACCAACGGCGCGCTGGCCGTCCTGTCCATCGTGGCGGGCGCGATCCTGGTGGTCGGGGCGGTGATCGGCGGGAACTTCGCCGCGAACCTGAACATGGTGGTGGGCGTGCTGTTCGTGCTGTCCGGCTTCTACGGCCTGACGGTGCTCGGGCGGCCGGACGCCAACATCCTCAACTTCCGGATGTCGAACGTGCTGTTCGCGTTCATCTTCGGGGTCGTCCTGACGACCTTCGGGATGTACGGACGGGTGAGCAGCCACCTGCCGCACGACAACCCGTACTGGCGTGAGCGCGCCGAGCGCGAGGTGCCGATGCCGTCCGGCCCGAAGACCTTCGTCAAGGTCATGAACCCGAACCCGGGCCGCACCCACCCGGTCGGCCACTGACGCGGGAGCGGTGCCTATGCTCGGCGGCATGAGTGACATCGTCGAGCTCGATCCCGAAGACAAGAAGATCATCACCCTGGCCCGCTCGGCCCGCGCCCGCAACGGCGTCCCCGAGGGGGCCGCGGTGCGTGACGAGACCGGTCGCACCTACGTGGCCGGGACGGTCGCCCTGGAGTCGTTGCGGCTGAGCGCGCTGCAGACGGCGGTGGCGATGGCGGTGGCCAGCGGCGCCAAGTCGCTGGAGGCGGCGGCCGTGGTGAGCGAGGCGGAGCAGCCGGCCGAGGCCGATCTGGCGGCCGTGCGGGACCTGGGCGGGGCCGGGACACCGGTGCTGCTGGCCGGTCCGGACGGCGTGCTGCGGGTGGCGGCCGAGGCGCGCTGAGGGGCCGCAGGGGCCCCGGGGGCGGCCCGGGGGCGGCCCGGGGGAGGCCTCGGGGCGGCCGTTTCCGGGCGGGGTGGCCCGGCGCGGTTGCCCCCATGGGTTCTGCAGATAATCTCACCGGGGGAGTGGACTCGGTGAGGGGGCTGGGGCATGGGGGCGGTGGCGTTCTTCGCCGGGCTGCTGCTGTTCGTGATGGGGCTGGGGAAGTGGCAGGAGACCGGTTCGGCGGCCTGGCTGTTCGGCTCGCTGGGCTTCCTGTTGGTGCTGGTGGTGGTCTCGTTGATCCCGGGGAACGGCAAGGGCGGAAAGAACGGCTGACCCCCCGGGGGTGACCCCGGACGGCGGGGCTCCGTTGATCAGGGAGAATGGAGCCCATGAATGCCCCTTCCTCCTCGTACCGCTCCGGGTTCGCGTGCTTCGTCGGCCGGCCCAACGCGGGCAAGTCGACCCTGACCAACGCCCTGGTGGGGACGAAGGTCGCGATCACCTCCGACCGCCCGCAGACCACCCGGCACACCGTGCGCGGCATCGTGCACCGCCCCGACGCCCAGCTCGTGCTGGTCGACACCCCAGGTCTGCACAAGCCGCGCACCCTGCTCGGCGAGCGCCTCAACGACCTGGTCCGCACGACCTGGGCGGAGGTCGACGTGATCGGTTTCTGCCTGCCCGCCGACCAGAAGATCGGCCCCGGCGACAAGTTCATCGCCAAGGAGATCGCCGGGATCAAGAAGACCCCGAAGGTCGCCATCGTCACCAAGACCGACCTGGTCGACTCCAAGCGCCTGGCCGAGCAGCTGATCGCCATCCACCAGCTCGGCATCGAGCTGGGCTTCGAGTGGGCCGAGATCATCCCGGTCTCCGCGGTCGGCGACAAGCAGGTGGAACTGGTCGCCGACCTCCTCACCAAGCTGCTGCCGGAGGGCGACCAGCTCTACCCGGACGGCGACCTCACCGACGAGCCCGAGCAGATCATGGTCGCCGAGCTGATCCGCGAGGCCGCGCTCGAAGGCGTGCGGGACGAGCTGCCGCACTCGCTGGCCGTCGTGGTCGAGGAGATGCTCCCGCGCGAGGGCCGCCCGGCGGACCGTCCGCTGCTGGACATCCACGCCAACGTCTACATCGAGCGGCAGAGCCAGAAGGCGATCGTGATCGGCGCCAAGGGCTCGCGGCTCAAGCACGTCGGCACGACCGCCCGCAAGCACATCGAGGCGCTGCTCGGCACGCCCGTCTACCTCGACCTGCACGTCAAGGTCGCCAAGGACTGGCAGCGCGACCCGAAGCAGCTGCGCAAGCTCGGCTTCTGACAGGGGAGTTCGAGCCCGCGGGGACGCCCGGGGCCCGGCCGGACGCAACGGCGTCCGGCCGGGCCCCGGGCCGCCCCCGCCGGGGCCGGGGGGCCCAGGGCCCCCGCCCCCCCCCCGGGTGAACCCCCGCGCCCGGGGGTGGGGGCACCCG